>NZ_NSFU01000008.1:0-328526 GCF_002294875.1 Mesorhizobium sp. WSM4312
AGATGTGTATAAGAGACAGCACCAATAATGTCTGAGTCCGATGATGGTTCCGTGACTGCGTCACTTTTTTAAGAAATATTTGACGCAGCCTGCTGCGAGCGGGCTGTCAGCCAGTCGCGGCCTGCATGGGCGAACACCGCGCAGAGCACGATGGCGCCACCGACCATACTGGCGAGAGGCGGTATCTCGGCCAGGAAAAGAAAGGCAAACAGGATCGCGAACGGCACTTCCGCCGAGCCGAGCAAGCCGGATTCGGGCGCCGGGATGAGCCGTGCGCCTTCCGTCCAGAGGATCGACGACAATGCGAAGGATGCTCCGAAGGTGACGAGCAGAACGGCGTCCCTTGCCGAAACCGCCAGGGGATCGGTGACGAACCAGCCGAATATGAACAGCAGGAAGGCTGAAACCGCGCCGGCCCACACAACGGGCGTGTCACGGAAGGCGCGCACCATGATCATGTAGAGCGCGCTGCCGGCCGTCATCAGCAGCGCCAGGCCATCGCCGAACAGATTGCCGGTGCCGAAGCCCGACCAGACCATGATGGCCACGCCGCACAACGATACGGCGGCCGCAAGCATCGTTTGCAGGCGGAAAGGCTCGCGCACCAGCACCCAGGCCAGCAGGGCAGCAATGAAGGGCGACGTCGCATAGATGACCGCGACATTGGCGACATAGGTGAATTTGAACGCCGAGATGAAGGCGATACTGGCCAGCGCTCCTTCCACTGCCAGCAGCCAGCCGCGCCAGCCAAGCCGCAGCGTGCCGCGGTTGCCCGAGCGGTGACGGCGCCACAGCACATAGAGGCTGATCAGAATCGAGCCGACAAAGCCGCGCCAGCAGGTGATGGTCAGCGGATCGGCGTGGATCGACTTGGTCAAGACGCCGGTCAGGCCGAACACCGCGGCAGATGACGACACCAATATGATGCCAAGTGTACGTTCGGAGGCTTCGGGTTTGGCAGCTGCGACGTCAGTCATGCCGACAACCTACCCCGTCCGGTCCTGACATCGTAGGGTCAGCAGTGAGTGTCATCCCCATCACAGCCGCTTGCGGAAATGCTCGCCGCCGACGATCAGCAGCCCGGCGGCGATGATCAGGGAGGCACCCAGAAACACTTCGCGGCGCGGCACGTCGCCCCAGATCGCGAAGCCGAGCGCGAACGCCCATAACAGCGAACTATATTCGAGAGGCGCGAGGATCGATGCCGGCGTGCGCTTCATGCCTTCGAAGAGGAGATATTGCGCCAGACCGCCAAGCGCGCCGACGCTGGTGAGAAGCAGCAACTGGGCCAGATCAGGCGTATGCCACCACAACAGCGCCGGCACCGTCGAAAACACCAGGAAATAGAAATTGTTGAGGAGAAGCTGGATCATAGAGCGCTCGGCAAGCGCGGTCTTGCGCAGGAGCACGATGGCGATGGCCCACAATAGGGCGGCCGCCAGCACCAGCAGCACCGGCACGGACAGGCCGAGATGGGTCGGGTCGCAAGCGACGAAGACGCCGGCAAAACCGATCAAAACCGCCAGCCAGCGCGACATCGGCACCTTTTCCCCGAGCAGGAACACCGAAAACACGGTGACGATGATCGGCGCTGCGTAGTAGACGGTGGTCAGCTCGGCGAGTTGCAGGCTGCGCGCGGCGTTGTAGTAACAGAGCCAGGCGGCTAGCGTGAACGCGCTGCGCACCAGCATCGGCCGCACGATCTGCGAGCGCACCGTGTCGGCAAACAGCTGTGGCCCGCCGATCGCCGCGCAGGCGCCTAGAATGGTGATGCTGCGGAAGAACATGATCTGCCAGACCGTCATTCCGGTAACCAGCAGCTTGATCGAGGCGTCCTGCGTCGAAAATAGGAGATAGGCAGCACCGGTCAGCAGGATTCCGGCGAGAACCCTTTCGCGTGTTTCGAGAATGGCGACATCGGCCATAAGGCGCGGACCAAAGGTGCGGGAAGCGACAGGAATAGCTTGAGGAACTCTGCGAAATCAGGCCTCGGCTCCCAGCTATACGGGTGAAAGCCGACACAGCGCTACGCCAGCCCTGAGCTTGCATTGGGGCAGGGATTGCTTGCTTCCAGGACGCGATCGGCACTTATATCTGATATCTGACGAAGCCATGCTGCTCGCTGGCCGCAAAGCGAAAGAGGCAACGAAAATGGATGCAACCGCACTCAAGGCCATGCAGGCGCCGCTGAAGCAGGCTTACCGCGACGACGCCTCGCAGGCACTGATCACGCTGAGAGCGAAGGGCTCGATCGACGATCAGTCGGTGGCCTGCAAGGTCGAGACGGGCAGGGCGATTGCCATCGCCGGCCTGCATCCGGCAACCGGCGGCTCGGGGCTCGAACTCTGCTCCGGCGACATGCTGCTGGAAGCACTGGTGGCCTGCGCCGGGGTGACGTTGAAGGCAGTGGCGACGGCGCTCGAGTTCAAGCTCGGCGCCGCCACGGTGGAAGCCGAAGGCGATCTCGATTTTCGCGGCACGCTCGGTGTCGCCAAGGACGCGCCGGTCGGTTTTCGTGCCATCCGGCTCAATTTCGCTCTCGACACGGATGAACCGCAGGAGCGCATCGATGCACTGCTGAAGCTGACCGAGCGCTATTGCGTGGTGTTCCAGACCATCAGCCAGAAGCCGGAATTGACAGTGAGTGCCCGGCGCTGAAATCAGAAGGCCCGCGGCAAGCGGCCGCGGGCCCTATTGCATCAAATCCCTACTGCGCGGCCGGTTCCTCGGCATCGCCCTCGTCGGTGAAGGGCGAGGCGCTCGGCACGCACTGCACCGACCAGCCCGCCGGTGTCGGCTGCTTCTGATATTCGGTGATGGCGGCGGTGCACTGTTCGCGCTTGTCGAAGGTACTGGGCAGCACCACCATGCCGCCCTGTGGGCCGGCGATTACCAGATACCAGACCAATGCTGCGGTGGTAGCCATGGGAGTTTCCTTGTTCTGCCCAGTTTGGGCTCTCGCTGTTGTGGGAGTCGCTACGATCCTAACAACTCCGGGGAAATGACGAAAGGATGACCGCCGCGCAGCTTTTCCCCCTCAGATCACAGCCGCGTGATGATGTGGCGGATCTCTGAGTAGGGTTTGCGACCTACGCTGCTCAGTTGGTTGCAAAGCAGTAAAACAACCCGTCGCCGCCAGTACCCTTCAGGGCCTCCTGGCTGCAGCCGCCGCGTGAGGCATGCGAGGAATTCCACGACTTTGCCGCCGCCGAATCGTCGAGCCCGGTGCGGTCGTGGTGACCCATCATCGCCGCCCCTTCGGCGCCGCTCATCGTCCAGTCGCCGCAGGTCTGGTCGGCGATCCTGGTGCCGTCGGGCTTCGACCCGGTCAGCATGTCATGCCGGTTCGGCGTGTCGCCGCGGCCATTGACCACTTCGCCCTTTTCGTCGAGCGCGGTCTGTTTGGTGATGCCGTTGGCGTCGCTGTGCAACGAAGCGACATCGTCGGCGATCTTGACGCCCTCGGCGTTGAACCAAGGACCCTTGCCGATGCGGTCGCGGGCATCCTCGGCGCTGGTCGACAGATAGGCATGCCAGCTCTTGCCGGTGACGCCGGCGGCTTCGGCCAGCGAAGCACAATGCGCGTCGGCACCCTTCAGGCCGCCGAGATCGGCGCCCTTGCCGGAGCCGACACTGGTGATGAAGAAACTCATCTTGGCATCTTGCGAGACGGCCACACCTGATGTCGCGCCGAGAGCGGCCACAAAGGCAGTAGCGGCAACGAGAAGAAGTCTGCGCATATCGATCCTCCGGTTTCGAATGTCCTACGTTCGAAGAACGTAGCCGGAGGGTCTTTTAATCCCTGACATAGGCCACCAAGCGGTCCGGGAGCCGTCAAACCAAGGTGTGAATTTATTCGGGCTGCCTGTAGGCGACGAAGCGGTTGTGCTTGGCCTGGAAGATCAGCCCGGTCTCTTTCAGCTCCGGGCTGGCCAACGGCACGATGCGCTTGGCGATCTCTGAAGGATGCGGCAGCGTCTCCGGATCCTCGCCGGGCACGGCCTGGGCCCGCATGGCGGTGCGCGTGGCGCCCGGGTCGGCGGCATTGACGCGCAGCGGCAGGCTTTGCGTCTCATGCGCCCAGGAGCGCATCATGGTCTCGACCGCCGCCTTCGATGCCGCGTAGGGCGCCCAGAAGGCGCGCGCCGAATGCGCCGCGTTGGACGACAGGATGATGGCCCGGCCGGCATCGGAAAGCCTGAGCAGCGGGTCGACCGAGCGTATCAGCCGCCAGGTCGAGGTGACGTTGATGGTCATCACCTTTTCGAAGGTCTTGGCCTCGACATGGCCGATCGGCGAGATGACGCCGAGCACGCCGGCATTGGCGACGAGGATGTCGAGCTTGCCCCAGCGCTCATGGATGGCGCCGCCCAGCCGGTCGATGCCGGCCATGTCGGCGAGGTCGAGCGGCACCAGCGTCGCCTGGCCGCCGGCCGCCTTGATCTGGTCGTCGAGTTCCTCCAGCCCACCGACCGTGCGCGCAACCGCGATGACATGCGCACCGGCGGCGGCCAGTTCCCTGGCGATGAAATAGCCGATGCCGCGCGAGGCGCCGGTGACGACCGCGACGCGGCCGGTAAGGTCGAGGGTCATGCGAGAATTTCCGTAAGGTCTGGCCTACGCCCCACTGTTCGCCAGCAGCGACAGCGTGCGCACATTGTCGTGGCCTTCGAAGTCGAGCAGGCGGGTCGGATACTGGCCGGTGAAGCAGGCGTCGCAGAACTGCGGTTGCTCATCGTTGCGGCTGGCCTCGCCGACGGCGCGGTAGAGGCCGTTGATGGAGAGGAAGCCGAGCGAATCGACACGGATGAATTCGGCCATCTCTTCCACCGACATGCGCGAAGCCAGGAGCTTCGATTTCTCCGGCGTGTCGACGCCGTAGAAGCAGGATGCGCTGGTCGGCGGCGAAGCGATGCGCATATGCACTTCCCGGGCGCCGGCGTCGCGCACCATCTGCACGATCTTCTGGCTGGTGGTGCCGCGCACGATCGAATCGTCGACCAGCACCACGCGCTTGCCCTCGATCATGCGGCGGTTGGCGTTGTGCTTCAGCTTGACGCCCATGTGGCGGATCGAATCACCGGGCTGGATGAAGGTACGGCCGACATAGTGGTTGCGGATGATGCCGAGCTCGAACGGAATACCGGCCGCCTGGCTGAAGCCGATCGCCGCCGGCGTGCCGGAATCCGGCACCGGCACGACGATGTCGGCCTCGACCGGGTTTTCCTGTGCCAGCTCGGCGCCGATGCGCTTGCGCACCTCGTAGACGTTGCGGCCTTCGACCGAAGAATCCGGCCGGGCGAAATAGACGTATTCGAAGATGCAGAAGCGGGTCTTCTGCGGCTCGAACGGGAACAGGCTTTCAATGCCCTTGGAGGTGACGACGACCATCTCGCCGGGTTTCAGGTCGCGCACGAAACGCGCGCCGATAATGTCGAGCGCGCAGGTCTCGGAAGCGAGGATCCAGGCGCCGTCGAGGTCGCCCAGCACCAGCGGGCGGATGCCGAGCGGATCGCGGCAGCCGATCATCTTCTTGGCCGTCATCGCCACCAGCGAGAAGGCGCCTTCGACCTGCCGTACGGCGTCGATGAAGCGCGAGTTGAGGTCGCGTTCCTTGCTGGTCGCAACCAGATGCAGAAGCGTCTCGGTGTCGGAGGTCGAGGAGAAGATCGCGCCCTGCTTCTGCAGCGCGCGCTGCACCGTCATGGCGTTGGTCAAATTGCCATTGTGGGCGACAGCGAAGCCGCCATCGGCCAACTCGGCGAAGAAGGGTTGGATGTTGCGCATGCCGGCGCCGCCTGTCGTGGCGTAGCGCGTATGGCCGATGGCGCGGTTACCTTGCAGGCTGTCGATGACGCGCTGTTTCGTGAAAGTGTCGCCGATCAGGCCGACATGGCGTTCGACATGGAACTGGCTGCCGTCATAGGAAACGATGCCTGCCGCTTCCTGGCCCCGATGCTGCAGCGCATGCAGGCCGAGAGTGACGATTGCCGCTGCGTCCTGCCGGCCGAAGATGCCGAACACACCGCATTCGTCATGGAAATGGTCGTCGGCCTCGGCG
This sequence comes from Mesorhizobium sp. WSM4312, assembly GCF_002294875.1. NCBI lineage: Bacteria > Pseudomonadati > Pseudomonadota > Alphaproteobacteria > Hyphomicrobiales > Phyllobacteriaceae > Mesorhizobium > Mesorhizobium sp. WSM4312. Next base: position 6,062 of record NZ_NSFU01000008.1, read on the forward strand.
GAAAGCACGTCGTCTGCGTCTGCCATCTTAAGCTCCGCTAAAATCGCCATATAATGCGGGTTCGCGTCGAAAGCAACGCGCGCCGTGCAGTCGTTCACACCATCGTCTGTTCAGGCGCCCTTTCGGGGGTCAGTTTGCCGGTGCTGCCGGTGCTGGCTTGGCTGCGTTGTCCGCGGGACCAGCGTCATTGTCGTCCGGGGCCGGCGCATTTGCATCGTCACCTGTTGCCGGCACATCCGCCGCTGGCGCATCCGGGGCGGCCGGAGTCTCGCCACCCGCTTTCGGGCTGAGCTTCTTGAGGATTGCGTTTTCGGTGTCGGCGGGCAGCAGGTTCTCGATCTTGGCGCCGATCGATTCCAGCAATGGCCGTGATTTGGCGTCGGTCACCCAGGCCGGGGCCTTGGCGCCGGCCAGCCAGTTGAAGAACAAAAGCGCCACCGCGACGACCAGGATGCCGCGCGCGGCGCCGTAGAGGAAACCGAGCGTGCGGTCGAGTGCGCCGATGCGCGAATCGATGATCCAGTCGGCGAGCTTCATGGTGATGACGGAGACGACGATCAGCGCGGCGATGAAGACGACGCCGGCGGAGGCCGCCATGGCGATCTTCTCATTCTCGATGTAGGGCTTCAGATAGGGCAGGACCGGCTTGTAGAAGAAGAAAGCCGCCGCCGCTGCCGCCGCCCACGAGACGACCGATAGGACTTCGCGCGAAAAGCCGCGAACCATGGCGAGCATCGCCGAGACCAGGGTGAAGCCGACCAGGATTCCGTCAAGCAGCGTAATCGGCATGTCTTTCGCCCCGCTCCGATCTCTTTTTCACGGCTCGGCGAGCCGTGTCATTCTTCTTCGTCCACGCGGCTTCGACGTGAGCCGGCTATGCGCGCGACGAGGTCGGCAAGCTCGGTGGGCTGGAAAGCACCGGCCCCGATCCCTCCGGCAAGTTCCTCGCTGCCCAAGGGCAGAACCGCGCTACCAAAACCCAGCTTTTCGGCTTCCTTGAGGCGCTGCTGCGCATGCGCAACCGGCCTCACGGCACCCGACAGGCTGATTTCGCCGAAATAGACGCAATCGGCGGGAAGGGCAAGACCGGTGAGCGAGGAAACCAGTGCGGCGGCGACCGCCAGATCGGCCGCCGGCTCGCTGATGCGGTAGCCGCCGGCGACGTTGAGATAGACGTCGTGCTGGCCGAAGCGAACGCCGCAATGCGCCTCCAGCACCGCCAGCACCATCGACAGTCGCGCACCGTCCCAGCCGACTACTGCCCGGCGCGGCGTGCCGAGCGAGGATTGTGCCACCAGCGCCTGGATCTCGACCAGAACCGGCCTTGTGCCTTCCATGCCGGCGAAAACGGCGGCACCCGGCGATTTGGCATGCCGCTCGCCGAGAAACAGCTCCGACGGGTTGGAGACTTCGCGCAGACCCTTGTCCGACATTTCGAAGACGCCGATCTCGTCGGTCGGCCCGAAGCGGTTCTTCACCGTGCGCAGGATGCGGTAATGGTGGCCGCCTTCGCCCTCGAAATAGAGCACACCGTCGACCATGTGCTCGACCACGCGCGGGCCGGCGATCTGGCCTTCCTTGGTGACATGGCCGACCAGCACGATCGCGGCACCCGTGGATTTCGCATAACGGATCATCGCCTGGGCGGCGGCGCGCACCTGGGTAACCGTGCCCGGCGCCGAATCGGCAAGGTCGGTCCACAGCGTCTGGATCGAATCGAGAATGACCAGGTCCGGCCGCTTGCCGTCGGCGATCGTGGCAAGGATGTCCTCGACATTGGTCTCGGCGGCCAGTTCCACCGGCGTGTCGGCGACGCCGAGCCGCTGCGCCCTCAGCCTGATCTGAGCGACGGCTTCTTCGCCCGAGACATAGACGATGCGGTGGCCTCGCGACGCCAGCGCAGCGGCAGCCTGGGTGAGCAGCGTCGACTTGCCGATGCCGGGATCACCACCGACCAGAAGTGCGGAGCCGCGCACGAAGCCGCCGCCGGTGGCGCGGTCGAGTTCGCCTATGCCGGAGATGATGCGCGGCGCGTCCTCGATGTCGCCGGAAAGGGTGGTCAGCACCACCGCGCGGCCCTTGCGGGCATTGCGCGTATTGGCGGGCCCCGAGCCGATGCCGCCGGAGGTTCCTTCCTCGACCAGCGTGTTCCATTCGCCGCAGGCATCGCATTTGCCGGCCCAGCGCTGATGCACCGATCCGCAATTCTGGCAGATGAACTGGACGCGCGATTTGGCCATCAGGTGTGGCCTGCCGTCGGATACGCGCACAAAGGTGCTGGAAGGGTCGAGGCCTGTCTCAAAAGGTCACTCAAACCTCTCCGCAATATGATGCTCTTCCGCCAGATCGGAGAAGCGGGTGAATTCGCCGTGGAAGGCGAGCGTCACCGAGCCTGTCGGGCCGTGGCGCTGCTTGGCGACGATCACCTCGGCCTTGCCGCGCATCTCGTTCATCTCGTTTTCCCACTTGACGTATTCCTCGGTGCCAAGCTTCGGCTCGCGGTTCTTGAGGTAATACTCCTCGCGGTAGACGAACATCACGACGTCCGCGTCCTGCTCGATCGAACCGGATTCACGCAAGTCGGAGAGCTGCGGGCGTTTGTCTTCGCGGCTTTCGACCTGACGCGACAGCTGCGACAGCGCGATGATTGGCACGGCCAGTTCCTTTGCCAGCGCCTTCAGGCCCGTGGTGATCTCGGTGATTTCCTGCACGCGGTTCTGCGAGGCCCTGGCGGATGAACCCTGCATCAGCTGGATATAGTCGATGACGATCAGGTCGAGGCCGCGCTGGCGCTTCAGGCGACGCGCGCGGGCAGACAGCTGCGCAATGGAAATACCACCGGTCTGGTCGATGAAAAGCGGGATCTTCTGCATGGTCTGCGAACAGGCGACCAGCTTTTCGAAGTCCATTTCGCTGATTTCGCCGCGACGGATCTTTGACGACGAGATTTCGGTCTGCTCGGAAATGATACGGGTCGCCAGCTGTTCGGACGACATTTCGAGCGAAAAGAAGCCGACCACGCCGCCATTGGCCGCCTTGAACGATCCGTCCGCCTGCTGCGCCGGCACATAGGCCTCGGCGATGTTGAAGGCGATGTTGGTGGCGAGCGACGTCTTGCCCATGCCCGGGCGTCCCGCAAGCACGATCAAATCGGACGATTGCAGACCGCCCATGCGGCGATCGAGATCGCGCATGCCGGTGGCAAGACCCGACAGATGGCCGTCGCGCATATAGGCGGCATTGGCCATGTCGACGGCGGTCTTGACCGCGTCGGTGAAGCTCTCGAAGCCGCCATCGTAGCGGCCGGTTTCGGCCAGTTCGAACAGGCGGCGTTCGGCGTCCTCGATCTGCTCGGAAGGCGACATGTCGACCGGCGCATCATAGGCGATGTTGACCATGTCCTCGCCGACGGTGATCAGCGCGCGGCGCGTGGCAAGGTCGTAGATGGCGCGGCCATAGTCAGTGGCGTTGACGACGGTGACGGCTTCGACCGCCAGACGCACGATATATTGTGCCACCGTCATGTCGCCGACCTTCTCGTCGGCCGGCAGAAAGGTCTTCAAGGTGATCGGCGTCGCCACCTTGCCCATGCGGATGAGCTCGGCCGCGATCTCGAAGATCCTGCGATGCAGGGGTTCGTAGAAATGGCCCGGCTTCAGGAAGTCGGAGACGCGGTAGAAGGCATCGTTGTTGACGAGGATCGCGCCGAGCAGCGCCTGCTCGGCCTCGATATTGTTCGGTGCCTCGCGATAGAGCGGTTGCTCCGCCACGCCGAATTTCCGCGCTGCCTCTGCCATGATATCCCCGATTTCAAACCCGATCAGTCGCTAGCAGAGGCGATTGATGAGGCATAAACAAACTTTGACTTATCCCGCTTGTGCACACGATTCACAGCGTCGAAAAAATTTGTGTGCGCAGGGTACGAAATTCGATTGACGAATCGAGTGTCGAAGATACCGGCGCGGAAAGAACAAAACAAGAAAATTCCGATGCTTGTCCAACCGGAATCGCCGGACTGGAGCCGCCCAAGTCGCGACATGATGAATCGCTGTTCGGCCGGCTGGCGGGCGAGTTCGAGAGCCTGTCGATAGGAGGCTCTCGCTGCCTCTGTCAGGCCAAGCCGCCGCTGCATATCGGCCCGCGCCGCATGTGCCAGATGGTAGCCATCGAGGCCGCCTTGTGCCATCACGATCTTCGATCGCCGCCAGACCGGCTTGCGGCCCGTCGCGCATGCCAAGGGGCGGCGGCACGGTTCAGCGTGACCACCGGAGAGGGGGCGACGCGCCTCAGCACGTCGTAAAACGGGTCGTGCCGAATTCCTTCAGCACCGATGCCGCCTCGGTGACATGCCTGCGATAGGTTTCCTTGCTGGCGGCGGGCACGGCGGCGACAAATCCTGCGATATAGTTCACTGTCTTTCTCCTGTTGGCTGATGCTGCTTGGCGCTTTGGCTTCCCGGAAGCTCCGAGAACGCCAATGGTCGAACGGCCCAGCCTGGATTCGACATGGCTGCGAAACTTTTCTTGGGCGGCGTTGTCTGAATGCCGTGGCGCTCTATTCGGACGCCAGCCTGTCGCCCCAGTCCAGCCGCCGGGCCAGCTTGAAGTCCGCGCCGTCACGCTTGGTGAACAGTTGCTCCGTGGCCGTGCCGTCTTCCTGGCAAAGCTTGAGCAGAACCTTGCCCGAACCGGATTTCGGCGGTGCGATGACCCGCGCGGCGTGCGAGGCGGCCGGCTGGCGCGACGCGGCGACAAAGATGAATTTCTCGTCTTCCCACGGTACATCGGCGTCCTTGGCCAGCCGGTGCAAGCGCGAGCGGGCGACGCGACGGGAAAAGTGGCACCAGTCGGGCGGGGTAAGCGGGCAGGGCGCCTCGTGCGGACAAGGCGCCAGCAGATGTGCCCCGGCGGCGATCAACTGCGCGCGCACCGCCAGAATGCGCTGCCAGCCCGCCGGCGTGCCCGGCTCGACGATCAGCAATGTGTCTGTCGTCAGCTGCCACAGCCGGTCGACCATTTTGGGCAACGATGCCGGCACGATCTCGTCCAGCACATAGGCGCAGGTCACGAGGTCCGCCGGCCGAAGGTCGGCAAGGTCCGTTGTGACGTCGCCGGCACGCCAGACGGTTCGGGTTATGATGGCATCGGCGGCAAGCGTCTCGCCGACCTTGCGCACGGCCGCACTCGCCTCCAGCAAGACCGCCTGTTCGAGGTCGGGCCAGAGATCGTTGGTGGCCCAAAGCACCGTACCAGGGCCGGCGCCGGCATCGAGCAGGGTTTTCGGCTCGAAGTCCGGCCGGGTCGCGTTCAGTGCGTCGAGACTGGCGCGGACCGCGGCATAGGTCGCCGGCAGCCGCGTCGCCAGATAGGCTTTGACCGCCATGTCCTGCGCCATGTGCAGGCGGCCGTCGCGCAGTTCCGCACGGTAGCGCTCCGACAGGGTTTTCGCCGCTTGCTTCAGCTCAAGCAGAGGGATTTTTTCCAGGATGCGATCGACGGCTTGTCGAAGAGGGGCCGGCAGTTCCAACGCTATGCTCCTCGCGGTGCGAGCACGATGAGCGACGCGCCGGCTATGCAGAGTGCGGCGCCAGCAACATCCCAGCGGTCGGGCCGCACGCCTTCCACCAGCCACAGCCAGGCAAGCGAGGCAGCGATGTAGATGCCGCCATAAGCAGCATAGGCGCGGCCTGCGGCATTGGTGTCGACCAGCGCCAGAAGCCAGGCGAACAAAAGCAGCGAGACGAAGCCTGGCGCCAGCCACAAGGGCGATCTTTCCAGCCGCCACCAGGCCCATACCGAAAAGCAGCCGGCTATCTCGGCGAGCGCCGCGGCGGCATAGAGGAGGTAAGTCATGAAAAAGGCCTCGCGACGATCACAAGGCCTTTTTCAGGGCAGGGGCCGGGAATGGCAAGCGCCAATGGCGAACGGCGTGCCTACTCCGCAACCTTGCGGCGGCGGGCGGGCTTGACTGGCTTCTCGACGGGAGCCGCCTCGCGGCGGCCCAAGTCACGCATCTCCAAGGCCTTTTCGCATTTGGCCATGTAGTCGCGGGTCATCGGCAGCGTGTCGTTCTTCTTGGCGATCTGGAACTGGAAGATGACCAGGTCCTGCCAGCGGAAGGCGGCTTCCGAAGCGGCCAGATAGAATTCCCACATGCGGCAGAAGCGTTCGTCGTAGATGGCCTTGGCCTTGTCGCGGTTGGCGGCGAAGCGCTGGCCCCAGTGCTTCAGCGTGTCGGCATAGTGGAGGCGCAGGATTTCGATGTCGGTGACGACAAGGCCCGACTTCTCGATCGCCGGCATGACCTCCGAGAGCGCGGGGATATAGCCGCCGGGGAAGATGTATTTGCGGACGAAGGCGCTGGTCGCCCACGGAACACCCGACCGGCCGATCGTGTGCAGCAGCATGACGCCATCGGGCTTCAGCAGCGTTGCCGCCTTGTCGAAGAAGGTGCGGAAGTGGTTGACGCCGACATGTTCGAACATGCCGACCGAAACGATGCGGTCGAAGCGTTCGTTGAGTTCGCGATAATCCTTCAGCTCGAAATGGACGTGGCTTTCCAGGCCTTGCGCATGCGCCCGGTCGGTGGCTACGCCATGCTGTTCGGTCGACAGCGTCACGCCCTGGACGTCGACGTCGAACGCCTTGGCCAGATATAGGCCGAGCCCGCCCCAGCCGGAGCCGATGTCGAGCACGGTCTGGCCGGCCTTCAGCCTGAGCTTGGCGGCGATATGGCGCTTCTTGGCGGCCTGCGCCTCTTCCAGCGTCATGTCAGGCTGTTCGAAATAGGCACAGGAATACTGCATGTCCTCATCGAGGAAGAGCCGGTAGAGATCGCCCGACAGATCGTAGTGGCGCTGCACGTTGCGGCGCGAACGCGAGGCGGTGTTGATCTGCTGCAGGCGGCGGAAGGCGTGGCGCAAGCCTTCGATGGCTTTCGACCAGGTCGCGTCGATGCCGCCGCTGCCCATGTTCTGGAAGGCGATCCGCATCAGCCCCAGCACGCCGCCTTCGAGGATGTCGAGTTCGCCCTCCATGTAGGATTCGGGCACCGCCAGCATCGGATCGAAGGTGATGGCGCGTTCGGCATGCCGGGTCTTGATATGCATGTGCACCGGCTCGCCGCTGCCGTCGCCGAAGATGACTGTCGAGCCCTTTGGCCCGGTTACCTTGAGATTGCCCGTGCGCACCAGGCGGTCGAGAACGCGCTTCAGCAGAATGTTCATAACCAAGTGTCCCCTCACGGTCAGACTGGCTGCCTTAATTCTGCAACAATATATGGGGGTTCGAAAAGTTCCTTTTGGCACAAAAATGCCCGGGCGAGAGGCCCGGGCATTGGTCCAGAACGGCTGGATTACGACAAAGTGATCGGAGCGCTGCTCCCTCGCTTGCCGTACGCGATCAGGCGTTGTCTTCGCCGCCGTCGAACTCGGCATTCGGATCGAAGAAGTTTTCCGGCCGTGCATTGTCGTTGATGTCGTCGCCATAGATGGCTTCGGCGGTGGTCAGCGTCTCGCCCTTGGCCTGGCGCTCGGCTTCGTCGGCCGTGCGGGCGATGTTGAGCGTGACGGTGACTTCGACTTCCGGATGCAGCGCGATCGCCACATTGGTGAGACCGATGGTCTTGATCGGCTGGTTGAGCAGGATCTGGTTGCGGTTGACCGAAAAACCTTCCGCCGTCAGCAGCTCGGCGATGTCGCGCGTCGACACCGAGCCGTAGAGCTGGCCGGTTTCACCGGCGGAGCGAACGGCGATGAAGCTCTTGCCGTCGAGCTTTTCGGCAACCTGGCTGGCTTCCGACTTGCGCTCGAGATTGCGGGCTTCGAGCTGGGCGCGCTGGCCTTCGAACTTCTTCTTGTTGGCTTCGTTGGCGCGCAGCGCCTTGCCCTGCGGCAGCAGGAAATTACGGGCAAAGCCGTCCTTGACCTTGACGGTATCGCCCATCTGGCCGAGGCGGGAAACGCGTTCGAGAAGAATGACTTCCATGGTTTTGTTCCTTTTGTTTGGGCGTCCCTCCATGAAGGCAGGCGCCGAATTCTCTGGAACAGGTCAGGAAGCTTGAGCGCCTTGAGCGCCGGTGTCGCTGTCCTGCCTGTCGCGGCAGTTAGAGGCCTTGACCTCAACTCGGGATTTGATGGCTGAACCGGTCATGCCCGTCATGGCCGGCGAAAGGAACGGGCGGCGAACCGCCCGTTCGGAAGAATTAGCGGACCACGTAGGGCAGCAGGCCGAGGAAGCGGGCGCGCTTGATCGCCTTGGCGAGCTCACGCTGCTTCTTCTGGCTGACGGCGGTGATGCGCGACGGCACGATCTTGCCGCGCTCGGAAATGTAGCGCTGCAGCAGACGCACGTCCTTGTAGTCGATCTTGGGCGCGTTGGCGCCGGAGAACGGGCAGGTCTTGCGGCGACGATGGAACGGGCGCCGGGTCGGGATCTGGTTGATGTCGACCATTATTCTGCACCCCCTTCAAAGCCTTCGCGCGGACGGCGCGGACCACGATCGCCACCGGCGTCGCCAAACGAACGCGGCGGACGATCGCCACGGTCGCCGCGATCACGGTCGCCGAACGAACGCGGGCCACGATCGCCACGGTCGCGGTCGCCGAAGCTGCCGCGCTCGGAGCGCTCTTCGCGCTTCTGCATCATGGCCGACGGACCTTCCTCGTGCGCCTCGACCTTGATGGTCAGGAAACGCAGGACGTCCTCGGACAGACCCATCTGGCGCTCCATTTCGTTGAGCGCTGCCGGCGGGCAGTTGAGGTCCATGAGCGTGTAGTAGGCCTTCCGGTTCTTGTTGACCCGGTAGGTGAGGGACTTCAGTCCCCAGTTCTCGACCCGGCCGACGGACCCGCCATTCGCGGAGATGACACCCTTGTACTGTTCGACAAGCGCATCGACCTGCTGCTGCGAGAGGTCCTGCCGGGCAAGAAACACATGTTCGTAAAGAGCCATTATGTCTTCGTGCCTTTCTTCGTTTCTCTCCCGGTTCCCGGCGGCAAAAGCCTCTGCAACTTCTCTGACCCGCCTGTCCCGGTTAAAGGGGCGGGGAAGAAAGGAGCATTACGAGACGGTCGAGAGCGGAGACACGGGAGGCGGAAGCACTTCTGGCTTCACACGAAGGCTTTGATAAAACCTCCGGCCCTCCGTTCAGCCCCCAGCTGGGACCGGCAGATTGGCGGCGTCTATATAGCAATCCACTGATAAGGCAAGGGCAAGCGGCGGTCCCGATGTCGCAGGGCGCCGGAAAATCAGGCGGCAGCGCCGGAATGGCGTGGTGATTCCGGCAACCGGCCCTTAACCACAGTGTCAGGTTGTGCAGGGTTGAGCCTCGCCGTCAACGGTCGATTCATCATGGAAGGCGCAAAAGCCCGGGCGATCCGCGCAGAACAAGCGGCAAGCATTTCCGGGGGTAAGGATGCTTCTCAACAGATTCTGGCGCTCGAAGAGCGGCAATTTCGCACTGCTGATGGGGCTCGGCCTGCCGGCCATCCTGTCGGCCGTGGCCTTCGCGGTCGACGTGTCCACCGTCATGCGAGCCAAGAGCAACCTGCAGAATGCTCTCGACGCCGCCAATCTTGCCTCCTCGCATCTCGGCGACCTCGACATTACCCGCACCGATGCCTTCGACCGCTATTTTCAGGCCAACATCGCCGGGCATGGCGAACTCGCCAACGCGCAGGCGACGCTGACCGTCGACAGGGGCGTCAACTTCATCAAGACCAAGGCGGCTGCGTCGGCCGACGTCAATTTGAACTTCGGTTTCCTGTTCGGCCGGAACAGACACATCGCCGTCGATGCCTCGGCGGTCGAATCGAACAATCAGCTCGAAGTCGTGCTGGTTCTGGACAATACCGGCTCGATGGCCGGTGCCCGCATGACGGCGTTGAGGACGGCAACGAAGTCCCTGCTGGACACACTCGAGGCGACGAAATCGCCGACGCGCCAGATTCGCGCCTCCCTGGTTCCGTTCGTCACGGCCGTCAACGTCAATGGCGATGAATTCGACCCGTCCTGGATCGACATGGACGGCAAGTCTTCCACCAATGGCGTCAATTTCCCCGTCATCGACGGCAAGCGTCCCAATCATATGGCGCTTTTCAAGCAGCTCAAGGACACCGGATGGACCGCGGCCGGATGGAACGGCACCGGATGGAAGGGCTGTGTCGAGGCGCGGCCGGGCGCTTATAACATTTCCGATACCCCACCTGACCCGGACAAGCCCGACACGCTGTTCGTTCCGTATTTTGCGCCGGACGATCCGGAAGGTGCCCAAAAGCTGTCTAGCTCCTATGGCAATGCGGCCAAATATTACAACAATTCCTATCTCGACGACGCCAGCGACAACACCAAGGTCGCCAAGCTGAAAGGCAACCGCCTCGGTATCGATCTCAGCAGTCTGGCCGACCCTGTGCCACCGGCCGACAAGGCTGCCAAGGAAAAGGTGGCTAAATATGTTGTGCCGACCAACGAGCTCATCACCGAGACGGGTTCCCCCATCACCGTCGGCCCGAACCGCGCTTGCCCGACACCCATCGTCCCCCTGACCGACGATTTCGACAAGCTGCGCAAGGCAGCAAGCGAGATGACCGAGTGGAACGGTTCGGGCACCAATGTCTCCGAAGGCCTGTCGTGGGGCATGCGGGTGCTGTCGCCCGCCGCGCCCTACACCGATGGAGCGCCGTGGAAGACGCGCGGCATCAGCAAGATCGTGCTGTTGCTCACCGACGGCGAGAACGTTGTCTATGGCGCCAGCGAACAGCCGACAAAGTCCGACTACACATCCTATGGCTATCTGGCGGGTGGCCGTTTCGGATCGGACGATCAGACCGCCGCGGCGCGCAATGTCGACGGCTGGACCAAAAGCGTTTGCACGCAACTGAAGAACGAGGACGTGCAAATCTACACCATGGTGCTGCAATCCGACACCGCCGCCAACCGCGCGCTTTACAGTGCCTGTGCATCCGACCCGAGCGGCTACTATGCCGTCAACGACCCGGCCAAGCTGCCGGACGTTTTCCAACAGATCGCCAACAAGTTCTCAAGGCTGCAACTGACGAATTGAGTGTTCGCCCCGCCAGGTCCAGGCTGAATCCGATGGGTCGGCTGATCAACTCGTGTGGACGACGACCTTGTCGACCGTCTCGGGGAAGAAGGCGGGCGCCGCGTGGCGCTTGCCGAACATCATGTCGTACTGGATGAGCCGGAAATCGCGGATCGCCGGGTCGATCTCCTTCTGGCGCGACCAGTCGGGCGTGGCCTCGCCGGCCGGGGTCAGAAGCAGGTTGCGGTCGACGACGCGGTAGCGCTCCCGCATCTCGCCCAGGAAGCCGGTGTAGTAAGGATGGCTGATGCCGGCAGCGGTCAGGATATGATAGGGCAGGAAAGCGGGGCTGACCGCACCCAGGTTCTCGACCGGACCGGAGCGGTTCGACCAGATGATCAGCGGCGTCTGATGATGTTCAAGGGCGGCTTCCGGCGTCGGTTCCTTGCGCGGCGCGACATTGTCCTTCAGGAAGCCGGTTTCGACATAGACCGGTCCCAGCGGCGGCAGATGGTCGCCGAAGAAGGCGATCACGGTGGGGCGGGAGCGTTTCTTCGCCCATTCGACAAGGCGTTCAAGGCCGCGGTCGGCGTCGGCTGAGCCCTCGGCGTAGCTGAGCAGCGACTCGCGCGCCCACTGGCTGATCGGTGCCTGCACTACGTGTGTCGGATTGTAATAGCGGTTCGGCTCGTAGGGACCGTGGTTTTGCAGGCTGACGGCAAAGAAGAACACCGGGTCGTCGCTGGCGTCGGCCTCGCTGATGATCTCATCGGTCATCGCCGCGTCGGATGCCAGCGGCCCGCGCTTTTCCATGGGCGGCAGCGTCTCTTCGGATTTGAAATCGTTGAAGCCGAAATCGGCATAGACCGCGCCACGGTTCCAGAACCAGTTGGTGCCGGGATGGATGGCGCGCGCCCGGTAGCCCTGGCTCTTCAGGAAGGTTGCGAGCGAAGGCGTCGGCGTGCGCACATATTGCTGATAGGGGATGCTGCCGGCTGGCAGGAATGCGTTGGAAAAGCCGGTCAGCGCCTCGAACTCGATGTTGGCGGTCATGCCGCCGAATTCGGGCGAGAACATCGAGCCCGAGCGCAGCGCCCGCACATTGGGGATCGGGTCGGGCGTGATGCTGACGCCGGGCAGCTTCGTCGGATCCCAGAAGGATTCACTCATGACGATGATGATGTCGGGCTTCTCGGCCGGCACCGAGACGGTCACATCCGAGCGGTCGATCGCCGCGATTGCCTTGTCCGTGTAGCCCGGCGGAGCCGAGACATGCGCCATCGGCACGTTGAGCGCGAAGGCGAGCGCAAAGCCGTTGGAGGCATAGTTTTCCTTCTGGTCCCACATGATCGGGATGATCTGCAGCCGATCCCTGGTCCAGGAGAAGGTGGCATAGTCCATGATCGAGACGAAGAAGGCGAGCATCGGCACCGCCAGCGTCAGCCGGGCAAGGCGGCCCTTGTGGCTGAGCGCTGGAACCTTGCGGCGCCACAGCCGCCAGCCATAGACGAGCAGCGACAGGCCGGCGATGATGACGACGACCATGGCGAGCGCGGTCATCGGCCGGTCACGTACCAGAAGCGGCAGCAGCGCGAAAATCTGGCGAGCGTAGAGAAAGTCAGTCGGGTAGAGCGGATCGCCGAGATAATGCGATTTCTGATGGCCGACAAAGGCTAGCGCCAGCGTCAAGGGCGCGACGATCATCAGGCTCTGATGGCTGCGTCCCAGAACGGCGTCGAGACCGATGAGGATCAGCGCGAACACGACGATGGTGGTCCAGCCCGGCTTGAGCGGCTGCAGGAAAAAGGAAACGGTGCCGGCAACGTCACCGCGCACGATCAATTCGATCGCGAACACCAGGATGGCGGAGATCGCGAGGCTTATCAGCCCGTAACGGACGACCGGCCATCTCCGGCCGGGCAGATAGCCGGTGGACGGATCGTCTTCCAGGAATTGAGGCGCAGCTTTGCTGGCGCGTTTTGAACTCTTTGCCACTTTAACTTCCCACCCGGCGACAACCCAAGTCACGCGATTGTCATATAATTGTCACGCAAAGCTAGCGCCTGTGGCGGAAATAAGAAGAGCCAGCGAACGATTCGTGAGCGGTTTTCATCAGGAGTGATCGCCAAAAAGCCCTTTCGGAACAGGCACTCGGCCTACGGTTCGCAACTGGGGCCGGGTTGAACCGGGCTTGACTTGGCGGCCCGCCTTGCGCCACAGGCAGGGAAAATTCGTGTTATCGGCAAGTAAAACCAGTCTTCGGGAGCCCACGCATGGCCGTCGCATTCACCTTTCCGGGACAAGGCAGCCAGGCTGTCGGCATGGGCAAGGATCTCGCCGACACCTTTCCCGAGGCACGCAGGGTTTTCCAGGAAGTCGATGACGCGCTCGGCGAAAACCTGTCGAAGCTGATCTGGGAAGGTCCGGAAGAGACCTTGACGTTGACCGCCAACGCGCAGCCGGCGCTGATGGCGGTTTCGCTGGCGGCGACCAGGGCGCTGGAAGCGCGCGGTTTCTCGCTGAAGGACAAGGTCGCCTATGTCGCCGGCCATTCGCTGGGCGAATATTCGGCCCTTGCCGCCGCCGGTTTCGTTTCCGTCGCCGATGCGGCCCGGTTGCTGCGCATTCGCGGCAACGCCATGCAGGCAGCGGTACCGGCCGGCGAAGGCGCCATGGCGGCCATCATCGGACTGGAGCAGGCGGATGTCGAAGCGGCTTGCACCGAGGCCGCGCAAGGCTCCGGCCATGTCTGCCAGATCGCCAACGACAATGGCGGCGGCCAGCTGGTCATTTCCGGCGCCAAGGCCGCGGTCGAGCTGGCGGCGAAACTGTGCACCGAAAAGGGCGCCAAGCGGGCGCTGATGCTGCAGGTCTCGGCACCCTTCCATTCGGCGCTGATGGCGCCGGCGGCCAATGTCATGCGCGACGCGCTCGCCGGTGTGACGAAGCATGCGCCGGCGGTGCCAGTAGTGTCCAACGTCACGGTGACCCCGACCAGCGACCCCGACGAGGTCGCCCGGCGCCTGGTCGAGCAGATCACCGGCCGCGTGCGCTGGCGCGAAACGGTCGAATGGTTCGGCGCCAACGGCGTCACGACGCTCTACGAGATCGGCGCCGGCAAGGTGCTGTCGGGCCTGGCACGGCGCATCAACCGCGACATCGCGACATCGGCCGTCGGCACGCCGGCCGATGTCGAGGCCGCGTTGGCCGCATTCGCATAATCCACTGGCGATTTGACCCCACCCGTGTGAAGGGTGTTTTCTCAGATCAGGAGACGAAAATGTTCGAACTGGCCGGCCGCAAGGCACTCGTCACTGGCGCATCGGGAGGCATCGGCGAGGCGATTGCCCGCGTGCTGCATGCGCAAGGCGCCATTGTCGGCCTACACGGCACCCGCATCGAGAAACTGGAAACTTTGGCGGGCGAACTCGGCGATCGGGTCAAGCTGTTCCCGGCCAATCTGTCGAACCGCGACGAAGTCAAGGCGCTCGGCCAGAAGGCGGAGGCCGAACTCGAAGGCGTCGACATACTGGTCAACAATGCCGGCATCACCAAGGACGGCCTGTTCGTGCGCATGTCGGACGCCGATTGGGACTCTGTGCTCGAGGTCAACCTGACCGCCGTTTTCCGGCTGACCCGCGAACTCACCCATCCGATGATGCGCCGCCGCCATGGCCGCATCATCAACATCACCTCCGTGGTCGGCGTGACCGGCAATCCCGGCCAGGCCAATTATTGCGCCTCAAAGGCCGGCATGATCGGCTTCTCCAAATCGCTGGCGCAGGAGATCGCCACCCGCAACATCACCGTCAATTGCGTCGCCCCGGGCTTCATCGAATCGGCGATGACCGACAAGCTCAACGACAAGCAGAAGGAGGCGATCATGGCGGCGATTCCGACGCGCCGCATGGGCACGGGTGCTGAAGTGGCGTCCGCCGTCGCCTACCTGGCCTCCAACGAAGCCGGCTACGTCACCGGCCAGACCATCCATGTCAATGGCGGTATGGCCATGATTTGACGGATAGGGCGGGCCTGTGAAAAGAGACCATTTCACCTTGGACCTCAGCCATTTTTCGTGTAATGCGGCCCGCAACCCGGCGGTTCGGGCAAAAACCGGTTCGTAGCCGTTGCGTTTCCGGCAGGACCATCTTTCAGCTTGATTAGCGGCATTCTGCCCGCTAACGAAGACAGACAAACAAAAGACGAGGATGCCCCAAATGAGTGACACCGCAGAGCGCGTCAAGAAGATCGTCATCGAGCACCTTGGCGTCGATGCCGACAAAGTGACGGAGCAGGCGAGCTTCATCGATGATCTGGGCGCTGACAGCCTCGACACGGTCGAACTCGTCATGGCGTTCGAAGAAGAGTTCGGCGTGGAAATTCCCGACGACGCGGCCGAGACCATCCTGACCGTCGGCGATGCCGTGAAGTACATCGACAAGGCGTCGGCCTGAAGCTTTCCGCAGTCATCACCGGGGAGGACCTGCGATGAGGCGTGTCGTCGTCACGGGCCTTGGGTTGTTGTCGCCATTCGGCATGGGCTTCGAGCACAGCTGGAAGGAACTTCTGACCGGCCGCAGCGCGGCCAAGCGCATCACCGAGTTCGAGGTGGACGATCTTGCCTGCAAGATCGCCCACGTCATTCCGCGTGGTGACGGCAGCAATGCCACCTTCAATCCCGAGGCCGTGCTCGAGCCGAAGGAATTGCGCAAGATCGGCGACTTCATCCTGTATGGGATTGCCGCCGCCGACGAAGCGCTGAAGGATTCAGGCTGGGAGCCCAAGACACACGAAGAACAATGCGCCACAGGCGTGCTCATCGGTTCTGGCATTGGCGGCATCGAGGGCATTGCCGAGAACGCGATAATCCTCAAGGAGCGCGGTCCGCGCCGCATCAGCCCCTTCTTCATCCCCGGCCAGATCATCAATCTCGTCTCCGGCCAGGTTTCGATCCGGCACGGGCTGAAAGGCCCGAACCATGCCGTGGTCACGGCCTGCTCGACCGGCGCGCACGCCATTGGCGATGCGGCCCGCCTGATCATGTGGGGCGATGCCGATGTCATGCTCGCCGGCGGCGCCGAGGCGCCGGTGACAAGGCTGTCGATCGCCGGTTTCGCCGCCTGCCGGGCGCTGTCGACCG
The DNA here is from genome assembly GCF_002294875.1 of Mesorhizobium sp. WSM4312. NCBI lineage: Bacteria > Pseudomonadati > Pseudomonadota > Alphaproteobacteria > Hyphomicrobiales > Phyllobacteriaceae > Mesorhizobium > Mesorhizobium sp. WSM4312. Next base: position 22,242 of record NZ_NSFU01000008.1, read on the forward strand.
AGCGAAATGACACGCCGCAAACGGCGTCGCGTCCCTATGACCGTGACCGCGACGGCTTCGTCATGGGCGAGGGCGCCGGTGTTGTGGTGCTGGAGGAACTCGAGCACGCCAAGGCGCGGGGCGCCAAGATTTATGCCGAGGTGACCGGCTACGGCCTTACCGGCGACGCCTATCACATCACCGCACCGGCCGAGGACGGCGATGGCGCTTTCCGTTGCATGACCGCGGCGTTGAACCGGGCCAGGCTTGCGCCCGCCGATGTCGACTACATCAACGCGCATGGCACCTCGACCATGGCCGATACGATCGAACTCGGCGCTGTCGAGCGGCTTGTCGGCAATGCCGCGTCGAAGATTTCGATGTCGTCGACCAAGTCGTCGATCGGCCATCTCCTGGGCGCGGCTGGTGCTGCCGAAGCGATCTTTTCGATCCTTGCGATCAGGGACAATGTCGCGCCGGCGACCATCAATCTCGACAAGCCGGAGCGCGAAACAGCGATCGACCTGGTGCCGAACAAGCCTCGCTCCCGCCAGATCGACGTGGCGCTCTCCAATTCCTTCGGCTTCGGCGGCACAAACGCTTCGCTTGTGTTCCAGCGCTACAATGGCTGATCGTCCGGCTGCCGGGCGATGCCTCGGCATGTCGTCAATTTTGCCATATTCGCCCCTACTCTGCCGCGGGGGATTCGTTGAGAGATCAAACGGTAGGGCGAGATGAACACAAATCCGGCGGGCAATGGAGAAGTCGGGCAACGACCGGCGAACAATACCGGACCGATCGTGCCGAAGACAGCCAGCGAAGCCTTGCGGCCGGAAGCCGGAACGCCGCCGCCGAAGCGCTCGCGCGCTTCGCGCAGCCAGGTCGTCGTGTTCATGAACTTCGTCATCTCCCTGGTGATGCTGATGGTTCTGGCCGCGGGCGCGGCACTTTACTTCGGCAAGCAGGAGTTCACTGAACCCGGTCCCTCGGCCAATGGCGACACCTTCCTGGTCAAGCCGAACACCGGCGTCCAGGACATCGCCGACCAGCTCGAGCGCCGTGGACTGATCAGCGACGCCCGCGTCTTCCGCCTTGGCGTGCGTGCTTTCGGCAACGATTCCGCGCTCAAGGCCGGCGAATACGAGATCAAGCCCCGGGCATCCATGCGCGACATCATGGAGCTTTTGAAAAGCGGCAAGTCGGTGATGTACTCGCTGACCGTTCCGGAAGGGCTGACGGTTGAGCAGGCTCTGCAGCGTATCGCCGATGAACCCGCCTTGAGCGGCGACATGCCGGCGACAACGCCTCCCGAGGGCAGCCTTGCCACCGACACGCTGCGCTTCACGCGCGGTGCGACGCGCCAGCAGATGATCGACAAGCTGGAGGCCGACCAGAAGAAACTGGTCGACGAGGTCTGGCAGCGGCGCGCGCCGGACCTGCCACTGGCCAACATCGAGGACTTCGTCACGCTGGCCTCGATCGTCGAGAAGGAAACCGGCAAGGGTGACGAGCGTTCGCGCGTCGCCGCCGTCTTCCTCAACCGCCTGGCCAAGGGCATGCGCCTGCAATCCGACCCGACCATCATCTATGGTCTGTTCGGCGGCAAGGGCAAGCCCGCGGACCGCCCGATCTACCAGTCGGACATCCAGAAGCAGACGCCCTACAATACCTATATGATCAACGGCCTGCCGCCGACGCCCATTGCCAATCCGGGCCGCGCAGCGCTTGAGGCCGTGGCCAATCCATCGAAGACCGACGATCTCTATTTCGTCGCCGACGGCACGGGCGGTCACGTCTTTGCGGCGACGCTCGACGAACACAATGAGAACGTCGCTCGTTATCGTGCGTTGCAGAAGAAGCAGGCCGATGACGCGGCCAAGGCCGCGGCTGGCGCTGGTGCAAACGGCAATGCCGACAAGCCTGCTGCCGACAACCCTGCTGCCGACAAGCCTGCCGACGGCAGCACCGGTGGCGACAATGGCGACGCCGGCGGCGATGCGGGCGATGCCCAGTAGGCGAAGAAAGGCGTTGCCCGGAAGGCGACAGCCTGACATTTGAAGGAACGCCACGCGTCCGATTTTGACGCACCTACGGCGTGGTTATTTTCAAGCAGCACTTGCCCTGTCCGGAAACTGGTTTCGGGGTGATGCGCCAGGGATGTGCAGGCGACATGAATTTGCAGAGCATGACCGGATTTGCGCGTGCCGTCGCCGAGCACGACGGCACCTCGATCGCCTGGGAAGTCAAATCCGTCAACGGCAAGAGCGTCGAGGTGCGGCTGCGGCTGCCGCAAGGTTTCGAGCGTCTGGAGCCGGCGGTCAGGCAAACGCTGCAGAAGCGTTTCGCCCGCGGCAATTTCCAGGCGACGCTGACCATCGGCCGCGCCGCCGGCGCGCAGGCGCAACCCGTCGTCAACGAGGCGTTTCTGAAGGACCTTGCGGGTCTCGCCAAGCGGCTGCAGGAACAGTTCGGCGTTGCTCCCGCGACCGCTGACGGCCTGCTGTCGCTGCGTGGCGTGCTCGACATTCCCGAAACCGTGGAAACCGAAGAGGCGCGCGCTGTGCTCGACTCCGCCATCATGGCCGCGCTCGACGTGGCGCTGAAAGGGCTCGAACAGGCACGGCAAAGCGAGGGTGCGGCCCTGGCTTTGCTGCTGTCCGCCCACATCGACGCCATCGAGGCACTGACGCTGCGCGCGGAGGCGGATCCGTCCCGCGAGACGGCGGCGATCCGTGAACGCATAGCCGAGCAGGTCAGGCTGCTGATGGACGCGTCCGCCAATCTGGATGCGAGCCGCCTGCACATGGAGGCGGCATTCCTCGCCACCAAGGCTGATATTCGCGAAGAGATCGATCGGCTGAAAACGCATGTCGCATCTGGCCGGGCGCTGCTTGAGGGCGGCGGTGCCGTCGGCCGGAAGCTCGATTTTCTGGCACAGGAATTTAACCGCGAATCGAATACGCTGTGTTCGAAGTCGAATGCCGCGGCCGTCACCGCGATCGGACTGGAGCTGAAGGCGGTGGTCGACCAGTTTCGTGAACAGGTCCAGAATCTGGAGTAGCCGATGGTCGCCAAGGAACCGATGGTTCCCAGGGATTTGGGATCCCGCATCCGCCGCCGGGGGCTGATGCTCGTCCTGTCGTCGCCATCCGGTGCCGGCAAGTCGACGATCGCGCGCAACCTCCTGGAAAGCGATTCCAGCCTCGAATTGTCGGTCTCGGTCACCACCAGGCCGCGCCGCGGCTCGGAGATCGAGGGTGTTCACTACCATTTCCGCACGATGCGCGAGTTCGAACGGTTGCGTGATTCAGATGCGCTGCTCGAGTGGGCGGAGGTGCACGGCAATTGCTATGCGACACCGCGCGAACCCGCGGAACTGGCGCTGGCGCAGGGCCGCGACATGCTGTTCGACATCGACTGGCAAGGCGCCCAGCAGTTGAAGGAGAAGATGCGTGCCGACATCGTCTCGATCTTCATCCTGCCGCCGTCGATGAAGGAATTGAAGGCACGCCTGAAGCGCCGTGCCGAGGATCAGGAAGCGGTGATCGAGACGCGGCTGAAGAATGCCCGCAACGAGATCGAGCACTGGAAGGAATATGATTTCGTCATCGTCAATGACGATCTCGACCGCGCCTTCGCCGAGGTGCGCGGCATCGTCGTTGCCGAACGATTGCGGCGCGACCGCCGGCCGGGTCTCTTCGATTTCGTTTCGGGGCTGCTGGACGAGAAAACCGTCTGATTGGCTTCAGGCTGTCATGCCGTCGACCAGGATCAGATGGCGGCTGAGCGCGGCGTCGCGCACATCCAGCGCTGCAGCATACTCGGCGGATGCATACCAGCGCCGTGCCTGCTCAATGTCAGGAAATTCGACAACGATCAGCGGTGTGGGATGCCACTCGCCCTCCAGCGTATCCACCTGGCCGCCGCGTACGAGATAGCGCCCGCCATAGTGGGCAATGGAAGCCGCGGCACGCGAGCGGTATGTCTGGAATGCCTCGTGGTCGCGGATGGTGACATCGGAAATGATATAGGCAGGCATTTGGCCTCTCCGGCATGCTCGCCAGACTATCTATGCCTGCATCGTCGCGATTCCAGAGCTGCCTGCGCTAGGCCGCATTGGTCAGCCGCACAAATTCCTCGACACTGAGCGTTTCGGCGCGGCGGGTCGGATCGATGCCCGCACGCTCCAGCAAGGCCTCGCCGCCGAGGCTCTTCACACTCTGCCGCAGCATCTTGCGGCGTTGGCCGAAGGCGGCTTCGGTGATACGGCCGAGTTTCTTGACGTCAGCCGGCAGGGGCGTCGCGCGCGGCTCCAGATGCACCACCGAAGAGGTAACCTTGGGCGGCGGCGTGAAGGCCTGGGGAGGCACGTCGAAGGCGATCCTGGCCTTCGTGCGCCAGCCGGCCAGCACCCCAAGCCGGCCATAGGCGTCGCTGCCGGGCTCGGCGACGATGCGCTGGGCAACCTCACGCTGGAACATCAGCGTCATCGAGGCGTAGAAGGGCGGCCAGTCCACGACCGTCAGCCACCGGACGAGCAGTTCCGTGCCGATGTTGTAGGGCAGATTGGCGACGATCCGCACCTGACCGCTGGCTCCGGCGGCCGCGGAGGCGAGGGCGGCGAAGTCGGTTTTCAGCGCATCGCCGGAAACCACCTCCAGCCGGCCGGGATAGTGAGCGGAGACTTCGGCCAATGCCGCCAAGCAACGCTCGTCGCGCTCGATGGCGACAACCCGGCGGGCGCCGTTGGAAAGCAGCGCTCTTGTCAGGCCGCCAGGTCCCGGCCCAACCTCGATCACCGCGGTGTTTGTCAGGTCGCCCGCGCTGCGTGCGATCTTGCCGGTCAAATTGAGGTCGAGCAGGAAGTTCTGGCCAAGCGCCTTTTTCGCCTGCAGCCCATGGCGCTCGATGACATCGCGCAGCGGCGGCAGCCCGTCGATGCTCATGCGTTCGGACCCCAAACGGAATCGCTCATGCGGCCGCGGCCTTTTTGTCGGTGTCGGCGAGCGTTCTGGCGAGCTTCAATGCGGCGATCAGGCTGTCCGGTCGTGCAATGCCCCTGCCGGCGATATCGAAGGCGGTGCCATGGTCTGGCGACGTGCGGATGAAGGGCAGGCCGAGCGTGACGTTGACGGCATCGTCGAAGGCCAGCGTCTTGGCCGGGATCAACGCCTGGTCGTGATACATGCAAAGTGCTGCATCGTAGCCTGCCCGCGCGCGCGCATGGAACAGCGTGTCGGCCGCCAGGGGGCCGAAAGCATCGATGCCCTCGGCGCGCAGGATGTCGACTGCCGGCCGCACGATATGTTGGTCCTCCAGGCCCATCGAACCGCCTTCGCCGGCATGCGGATTGAGGCCGGCAATGGCCAGCCTCGGCCTGGCGATGCCGAAGCGGCCGGCGAGGTCGGCCGCGGTGATGCGCGCGGTCGCGACGATCAGTTCGGTGGTCAGGGTCTTCGGCACCTCCGCCAGGGCGATGTGGATGGTGACGGGAACCGTGCGCAGGTTCGGGCCGGCCAGCATCATGACCGGCGATGCCTCGACGCCATTGTGCCGTGTTGCCAGATGCGCCAGATATTCGGTGTGGCCGGGAAAGCGGAAACCGGCATCGTAGAGCGGCTTCTTGGCGATCGGGCAGGTGACCACGGCGGCGGCGTCACCGGCAAGGCAGGCGGCGACCGCGCGATCGATCGCCTCGACGGTTCCGGCCGCATTGGCCGGATCCGGCCGGCCGGGGCTGTCGATGAACCGGGCCGCCAGTGGAACGATCGGCAAGGCGTGGGCGAAGACCCGCGCTGCCTGCCCCGGTGTCGTTTCGACGATCGGCACCGACACGCCCAGCCGGCTTGCCCGTGAGGCTATCAGCGCCGGATCGGCCAAAAGATAAAAGGCGGGCAGGCCGACCGCCTCGCGCGCCAGGAAGGCGGCGATGGCGATTTCGGGGCCGATGCCGGACGGATCGCCGACGCTCAGCGCCAGCGCGGTCATCGCGCTCTTCACGTCAGCGCTTGACGATGCGGGCTTTCGCCTTCAGCTCGTCGACATATTTCTTGCTGAGATCGTCGGCGGCCTTGTCGTTGGAGCCTTCGCTCTGGAACACCATCTGGGCCGTCTTGTCGTCGGACACTTCGCGCGACGAGCAGATGCCGATGAACTCGACGCCGCGCTCGGTCTCGCGCGTGGTGGTTGCTCCACCGACCTTGGTCGCCTTGATCTGCTCGGCCCAGTCCGGCGGCAATTGCGGCGCCAGCACCCGGCCCAGATCGCGAACGGTGACGTCGATCAGGCCCTTGGCGAATTCGCGCGTCGTGTTGCAGCCGTTGAAGCGGGCGCGCATGGCATCGGCCTCGCGCTTGCGCTTGGCCAGCGTCGCGCTGCGTTCGGATGCCGGGACCACGAAGATGACCTGCTGCAGCATGTACTCGGTGGCGCTTGGCTTGGCGCCGCCCTTGTCGAGCATGCGCCTGACCGCATCCTGCTCGGTCACGCTGCCGCCTTCACCGGAACGGTAACGCGCGCTCAAAGCCTGGTTCCAGGCCATTTGGGCGCGGATGAATTCCTTGAAATGATCCTTGCCGACGCCGGATTTTTCCATCACGCCATCAAGCTGGCTGAGCTGCATCTTGTTGTTGGTGGCAAAGCGCTGATAGGCCGCCTCGACCTGAGCGTCGCTGATGCGTATGCCAAGCCGCCTGGCTTCGGCAAGGCGCAGCGTCTGGTCGATCATTTCCTGGGCTGCATCGCCTTTCTTGCGCTGCAGCTTCAGGAAGGCGGCGCGGTGCGCGATATCGCCCGACGTGACTGGTACGTCGTTGACGACGTATTTGATCGCGCTGGCGAAAGCCGGCGGCGTCATGACCGTCATCGACACGGATGTCGCCGCCACAAGCAGCGCGAACCCTGCTGAAAAGAGGTATTTCCTCATCATTAGCATCCCAATTCTGTCCCGGTTCCGCCGATTTCGTCCTCTTCCGGGTGTGCGAATCCGTGCCAGCCCTATGCGGCGAAACGATGTCTCGCCGGCTACTGGATGGAGTCGATCGCGCTGCTCGACGAGCCGAAGTCGCCGAGGGTGCGGAACGACAGGTTGAAGCCGATGCTCTGCGTCACTTCCCTGGTGTTCAGGTCGCGCGACTGCGAGTACGTCATCAGATAGGTGAAGCAGGAATCGTTGTAGGCGAAGCCGACCCCGTCCTTGACCAGCAGGCTTTGCTGCAGATCATAGGTTCCTGTCCCGAACACGCGCCAGTTTTCGGCAAGATGCGTGGACGCACCGAGCGTCACCTCATGCCGATCGGTCGTGAAACCGTAGAGCGGCTGGGCCTGGATGAAAGCGTACTTGGCGCTGAGCGACACCGGCAGGCCTGAATAGGCTGCCTTTACCTCGGCGCGGCGAATCTCGAAAGTCTGTTCGTCGAAGCGTCCGCTGACGGAAGCCGCGAACCCGTTCGGGCTGCTGATGCCAAACAGGCCGACATAGTCGGACTTGGTGTCCTGAAGACCCGAATAGGCGCCGACATTGACCAGATCCGGCGCGGCGAAGGAGTTCTCGCCGCCGATCTGGTAGGATTGGCCGAAAATGGCATTGGTGCCCCAGCCATTGATGTAGGAGCCGGAGTAGCGGAAGCCGACATTGGCGCGCGAGCCGCCTTCGATGCGGTCATAACCGGAGAATTTGTCGCGTTCGAATAGGGTGGTCGCGTCGAACACCATGCTCTGGGCGTCTTCATTCGGAATGGCAAGGCCGCCGACATATTGTTCGTTCGGACGCAGGAACAGCTGTGCCATCGGCTCGACGACGTGGCTGGAGCCGCTGGCCATGGAAAACAGCAGTGGCCAACGCATCTCGAGCCCGGCGGTTGCCATGTAGCGGGCGAACGACGAACGCATATCGGCGTTGGCATTTATCAGCGGATTGGCCGCCATCTGGTTGACGGCGGCGAGCGAACCCGATGACGCGTTGAGATAGTCGACGTCGCCCTGCAGCGCCAGCAGCGGTGTCAGCACCAGCCCGTCGTCGGTCACGAAAGTCCGCTTCCATTCGGCCTCGGTGGTGAGGCGGCCGGATTCGCCTTCGATGCCGCGCACGCGCTGCACGGGCGTGCCGGCGTTGTAAGGAACGTTGAAAGTCTCGTCGAGATCATCGCGGCGGATGACTCGCGTATTGACATTGAGCGATAGTTGGCCGCCGGCGACCGACATGTCAGGAATATACGCGTAGTCGAGCGACGGCAGCACCCAGGGCTGCTGGCCGCTTCGCGCGGCTGCATTGTCGTTCGGCGTGTCTTCCTGCACATCGAAGTGCATGGCGCGCACGTCAAAATAGTTACGGCCGTTGAGACCAGTCAAATAAACCGACGACTGGTGGACGGCGGCGTTGTATTTGTTGATGTTGTAGGTGTTGGAGAAATTCTTGTCGGTCTGCAGCAGCACGTCCCAGCCGAAATTCCAGCGTTCGTTGATGGCGAACTGCCCCTGCGTGCCCATCATGCCGCGGAACTTGTTCGGATCGCCTGCCGCTCCCGAATCGACGTTGTGGCCACCGGAGGTCGGGAAAGCGGTGGTATCAAGGAAGGCGTCCGGATCGCGCTGCTGAATTCCGGCGATCTTCAAACTGTATTGGCCATTGTTGAAGCGCTGGCGCCACTCGGCCTCGCCGAGGAAACCCTGCTTGGTATAACCGCTTCCCGACACCGTCAGGTCATATGTCGGCGAAAGCGCGAAATAATAGGGAACCTTGACGCTGTATCCCAGATGGCTGTTGTAGCTGATGCCCGGGATCAGGAAGCCGCTCTTGCGCTTCACCGTCGGGTCGGCGATCTCGAAAGCCGGCAGGTAGGCGAGCGGAAAGCCGAAGAATTCGAAATTCGCATTCTCGAAGCGAACCGTCTTCTTCTCGCCATTCCAGATGATCTTCCTGGCTTTCACGCGCCAGGTCGGAGCCTTGTCTGGCTTGTCTTCGCACGGTTCGCAGGCGGTATAGACGCCATTGTGGAAGGTGGTCAGCACGCCGCCCATGCGCTCGGCGCTTTCAGCGGCGAAATAGGCCTTGTCGATGGTTTCGACGCGCAGCGCGTTGACGAAACCGTCGGCGAAATCGTCGGTGATATCGATATGCTGCGAATTGATCTTGGTGCCGTCGCTGTTGACGATTTCAACATTGCCGGTGGCAACCATCCGCTTGGTGTTGCGGTCGTATATGACCTTCTGGGCGACGAGGCGGTTGCCGCCATAGTCGATCTGCACACCACCGACGGCGGTCACCGTCTGGTTGTCGTTGTTGTAGACCAGCGTGTCGGCCGCCAGCAACATCTGCGAGCCGGACGGAACATTGGTCGCCATCTTGCCGACTTCCTGCGCGAACGCGGGCAACGGCACGGCGCAGGCAAGCAGGCACGCCAAGGCGCTCGCCGCATAAAGGCGCGCCAAATGGGCCTGCCTGCTGCTGGGCAAGAACGCCTCCCTCACTAGCCGTCTTCCTTGTATAGCAGGAAAGTCACCCCGAAGAACATAGCTACCACGACTGGCACCGAGGCGGCTATGGCAGTCGGCACGAACCCCGCCACGCCGAATGCCTTCACCAGCACCGAAACGACATAAAGCAGAAACCCGGCAACGACGCCACCCAGAATCATCGTTGCCGATTGTCCCATCCTCGCAAATCGCATTGAAACTGTTGCCGCAATCAGCGTCATGGCGACGAGGAGGAACGGCAACGCCACCAGCGAATCAAACTGCATGGCAAACGCATTTGCCTTGAGGCCGAAGGAACGGGCAACCTCGATTTTTCCGGGCAGGTCGTAGAACGGGATGGTCTCCGGGCGCGCCAGCCGCTCCTGCACGAATTCAGGCTTCAGATTGGTCGGCACACGATCGCTTGCAGCGGGCTGGATGATGCCGTTCCTGAAGGTCTTCACATCCTGCAGTTCCCAATATCCGTCCCGCAGGTAAGCGCGCGCGGCGTCCTTGCGCTCGACGATGTTGCCTTGCTGGTCGAGGACGAAAAAGACGGCGTCGGCCATCTCCATGCCTTGGTCGAGGATGGCCCGCGCGCCGATGATGGTGTCGCCGGTGCTGGTCTTCTGACGAATCCAGGGGGCGGCGTCGGCCGAAACCGTATTTGATTTGCCGGAGCGCAACTGGGTTTCGATCTGTTCGGACAAGGAGAAGGCGTGCGCGGCAAGCGGGTTGATGAGCCCGACCGACACAAGACCGAACAGCAACGCGCCGATGCAGCATGGCAAAAGGAATTGCCAGGCGGAAACACCGGCGGACCGCGCGATGACCAGTTCGTAGCGGCGGTTGAGCGAAACCAGTGTCGCCATCGCCGAGAACAGGCCGACAAACGGCACGGTCTGCAGCATGATCATCGGCATGCGAAGGCCTGAAATGGCCACCGCCGTTCCGTAGGTGAAGCCGGGCAGGCCGGTGGTGCGGCCGGACAGCTCGGTGAAATCGATCAGGAACACCAGCGCCAGCAGGCCCAGGAAGAACCAGATCGTGATCGTCACGTAGCGGAAGAAGAAATAACGACCCAGCGTCCAGCCCATCAGCCGATCCCCTGACCTGAGGTGCCGCGCCTGGACCAGCGCAGTTTGAGGGCGTTCCAGCCGTCGCCGACGCGGCTGGCCAGATTTGTCATCCAGTCCGCCCAGGCCACCGGCAGTTCCATGGTCCGGTTGGAGACGATGAACCAGATCGCCACCGCGGAAGCCACTATGGGCACGCCATAGACCATGTAGGCATATTCCGGCACTTCATCGGCTTTGCTCGCGGCAAAGAAACCCAGCCAGCGCACGAAGAGGGATATGGTGATGGCCGTGATCAAAGGATTGACGCGTGCCTCGCGATGCGAGCGCGCGTCCCCGGCGACCGCCAGCGCGATCAGCGCGAACACCATGGAATACAGCCATTCCGAAAATCGTTGGTCGATCTCGGCCCGGTATTGCTGAGGGGTCTGCTGGAAATTCTTGTCGTTGGGACTTGGATTGAGCAGATACTGGGTGGTCTGGTCCTTCGGCATCAGCGTCACTTCGGAGGCCGCCGCCATGAAGGCCGACATGTCGAAAGCGTAGGAGGTGAATCGGATGACACTGAGGTCGCCGGTCAGCGTTTTGCGGTGGATGACGCCGTCATTCATCATCAGCACCTTTTCGCCGCCCCGTTCGACGACGCTGCCGGACTTGGCATAATAGACGAGATTGACGCCTTCCTCGCGCGAATCGGCGACGAAGATACCGCCCAGCCGATTGTCCGGAAGCCGCTCGCCGATCTGCAGGAACAGCCCGTCCTCGATCTTGCGGAATGTGCCCTCCTGGATGATCAGCGACAACAGATCGGCGCGCGATTGCGCCACCAAAGCGCGGTTCTTCTGCCGTGCGTAAGGGTCTATGCCGTTGTCGACCGCAAAGGAAAATACGCTCGCCGCGAGGGCCAGAAGCATGATTGGCCGCACGATCGTCCAGCGCGATGCGCCGGCGGCGTTGACGACGGCGAGTTCGGAATCCGAATTCATGACACTGAGTGTCTGTGCGACCGCCACCACCAGCGCGAAAGGCACGACGATCGGAACGATCGAGGGAAGAATGAGCGCGGCGACCTCGAAGAAGGTCAGCGACGACTGGCCGCTGTCGGTAACCAGGTCGATCTTGGCCAGCACCTGCGTGGTCCACACGATGGCCAGCGTCCAGACCAGCGCTGCCAGAAAGACCACGAAAGTGCGGCGCATGATGTAGCGTTCAACGACCTTCATGAAGGCTTTACTCGATTTTCTCGAACGGCATCATGCCACCACGCTAAGGGTAGCTGCACGGCGACGCCCGCACAACTGGCTCCGATGGGCTCGATCAGGCAGGCGATCCGGTTCCCGTCCCACGTCGCTGCCGCAATGGATCGGAGTGTCGGAGGGAATGGATAAGAAAGGGCGAACATCGATGGTTAACAACAGGTTGCGGCATGAAGCGGGGCCGTGCCGCGACGAATCGCCATCGATTCCAACTGTCATATGGGTAGCCATTTTGGCAAAGTCTTGCCAAATGCCGGAAAACGACCAAATGTCGCGGATCGCTTCAAACGCTTCGCGCGCCATCCCCGAAAGCAGGACATGATGAACCCGAGACCATCAATCGCCTTTGCGAAATTCGCCGCGCCGCAGACGGCGGCGAACAGGAAGGGCACGGTCTTCGTGCTGTCGGCGGATGACGGCGGCCTGAGCGATGCGGCCAGGGCTTATGATCCCGGCAAGACACTGGAACGGGCCTTCCCGGTGGCCGAATTCACCGGCAAGTTCGCCGGCGTCGTCGAGATACTGGCGCCGGAAGGAGCGTCGCTCGACAGGTTGGTCGCGATCGGCGCGGGCAAGGCGGCGGGGCTCGATGAATATGCCTGGCTGAAACTTGGTGGCATCGTTGCGGCGTCGCTGCGCAAGGCAACCGACGTTGCCGTGGTGCTCGACCTGGTCGGCGCTTCGATTGATGGCAAGGACGCCGCCAACCTTGCGGCGGGCATCCTCCTGCGCAGCTATTCCTTCGACAAATACAAGACCAGTAAGGACAAGGATGACGCGAAGGCCGATCCGAAGAAGCCGGTCAAGATAACCATCCACACCGCCGACCCGGCAGGCGCCAAGAAGGCCTTCGCCGATGCCGGGGCGGTGATCGACGGCGTGCTTCTGGCGCGCGACCTTGTCAACGAACCGGCAAATATACTGGGACCGGTCGAGTTCGCGGCCCGCGCCAAGGAACTGGAGACGCTCGGCGTCAAGGTCGAGATCCTGACCGAGAAGGAGATGAAGAAGCTCGGCATGGGCTCGCTGCTCGGTGTCGCGCAAGGCTCGCCCCGCGGCGCGCGCATGGCCGTCATGCAGTGGAACGGCGGCAATCCCAAGGACAGTCCGATCGCCTTCGTCGGCAAGGGCGTCACTTTCGACACCGGCGGCAATTCGATGAAGCCGGCTTCGGGCATGGAGGACATGAAGGGCGATATGGGTGGCGCTGCCGCCGTGACCGGCCTCATGCATGCGCTGGCCGCGCGCAAGGCAAAGGCCAATGTCGTCGGCATTATCGGCCTGGTCGAAAACGCCGTCGATGGCCATGCCCAGCGTCCCGGCGACATCGTCACCTCGATGTCGGGCCAGACCATCGAGGTGCTCAACACAGACGCCGAGGGGCGTCTCGTGCTGGCCGACGCGCTGTGGTACTGCAACGACCGCTTCCAGCCGGATTTCATGGTCAATCTGGCGACGCTGACCGGCGCCATCATGGTCGCGCTCGGCTTGCACTATGCCGGCCTGTTCTCCAACAATGACGAATTGGCGCAGAGGCTTGCGGCGGCAGGGCAGGCGACGCAGGAGCGGCTGTGGCGCATGCCGCTCGGCGCCGAATACGACAAGCTGATCGATTCCAAGAACGCCGACATGAAGAACATTGGCGGCCGCTATGGCGGCGCCATCATCGCGGCGCAATTCCTGCAGCGTTTCGTCAAGGACACGCCCTGGGCGCATCTCGACATTGCCGGCACCGCCATGGGCTCGCCGTCGAACGAGATCAACCAGTCCTGGGGCTCGGGCTTCGGCGTGCGGCTGCTCGACCGGCTGGTGCGCGATCACTATGAGAGCTGACCCGGATCCATGGCCGACGTGCTGTTCTACCATCTGACCGAATCGACCCTGGAGGAGGCGCTGCCAGGCCTGCTCGAGCGCAGCGTCGATCGTGGCTGGCGCGCCGTGGTACAGACCGGCACCGAGGAACGGCGCGACGCGCTCGACCAGCATCTGTGGACCTTCCGCGATGATTCTTTCCTGGCGCACGCGACCGATCGCGAGGCTTATCCCGACGAGCAGCCTATTCTGTTGACCACCGGCGACGGCAATCCCAACGAGGCCAAGATAAGGTTCCTGGTCGACGGCGCCGTGCCGCCCGACCTTGGCGGGTATGAGCGCGCCGTGTTCCTGTTCGATGGCCATGACACCGCCCAGGTCGAGGCGGCGAGGGGGCATTGGAAGACGATGAAGGACGCGGGCCATGCCGTGACCTACTGGCAGCAGACTTCGGACCGCCGCTGGGAGCGCAAGGCTTGATGCTGCAGGGAACAAAGGCCCAAGCGCGCCGCATAAACCCGTATCGATGCGGCGCGCCTTCTGCGACCTGACGCTGCTCTCGTGCCTTGATTGGCCCCTCATTCGCATGGCGCGGACCAACGGTTATTTTTTCGGGAAAGGCGCCAGCGTCCATTCGATGCCGTAACATCGTATGCGCATAGCGGCACATCGGCACATCGGCACAACCGGTCTGGGGGCACTGCAAAACGGTCGCTTAATCCTTTGTCGATTGGGCATGGATCGACCTGGAAGCGGTCGACCGCTTCCAGGTCGAAATAGCCTACTGCCCGCCCATTTCCTTCTTGAATGTGTCGAAATCGACCTGCATGCCGTTGAAGATGGTGCTCCAATGGCGGGTTAGCGCGGCCATTGCCACGGCTTCCTGGATCTCCTCGTCGGAAGCGCCGGCGCGCTTGGCGTCCTGCGTATCCGACCAGATGCAATAGTTGCATGGAATCTGCGCCGCCACTGCAAGCGAGATCAGCGACTTGACCTTTGGCGGCAGTGCCGTCTTGTCGCTGAGTTCGATGGCCTTGACCTCGGCCCAGGCGCCGGGCAGACCGGCCTTCGGAAACTGCTTCACGAAACTCGGTACGCCACCCATGGTCGACTGGATATCCTTGAGGGTAGCATCATAGTCGTCGGCATAGGCAGGTGCCGCGACCAGGGCCAGCGCACAGCCGGCGGCAGCGAGCAGGCAGCCGTGGTGTATCGATGAAAGCACGGATGAAGGAATGCGATAGTTGGACATGACATTCTCCTCTGGTCTTTGTTAGCCTTACGATGTAAGGTGATGCGGAAAATGAACCTTACAGTGTAAGCTGTCAAGCGGCGCGATGGACACGTCAATCAAAAAAAAGCGAGTGCGCGGGCGCCTGTCGCGCGAAATGATCGAGGACGCGGCCTTCGAGGTGATCGAGAAGGAGGGACTCGCCGGCTTTTCGATGCGCAAGCTGGCGGCGGTACTCGGCTGCGAGGCGATGAGCATCTACCACCATTTTCCTTCGGTGGCGCATTTGCACGAAGCGCTGGTCGACCGGCTGGTCGGTGCTCTTGAAATGCCGGATGCCGACCTTCCGTGGCGGCAAAGAATGCGCATCGCCATCGAGGATTTTCGCCGTATCGGCCGCGACCATCCCGCCTATGCTACCTTCTTAGTTACCTACCGGATGAACTCGCCGGTCTGCCTTGCCTGGCTGAACGGCATTCTTGGTCTGTTCAGGGATGGCGGCTTCGACACCGAACTCAGCGCGCGGCTGTTTCGCGCCGTCGGCTACTATCTGATGGGCGCCGTGCTGGATGAGAATGCGGGCTATGCCAAAGGTCCGTCGGCGGTGAACACGGTCAACGACGAGCAACTGGCCCGGGATTTTCCCGACGTCATGGCCGCCGGCCGCTTTTTCGGTACCGCCGAATTCGACAAGACCTTCGAGCTTGGCCTCGACATGCTGCTGGACGAGATGGAACGCCTGCGCGACGGTGCCGGCGCTGGCCACTTGTCCGGCAAGGTGTGAATACGAGGTGAGTGTCTGAATGCGCTTTCTGTTTGTCCTGATCCTGCTCGCCGGCACCGGCGTCGGCTTCATCTATCCCTGGGCGATGGCCAATTTTTCCGGCCGCGAGATCGGCACCTGGCGGGTCTATGAGCAAGGCCGCTTCAAGCCGTTGAGCGTGTCGCTCTCAAGCCGCGACGCGCCGGTCCGCGTCCTGGTCGACCTCACCGCGCGGGCCGAACGCATCGTTTCGCAGCAGCGCACGGTGTTGACGCTGACCGCCGGCACCAATGGCCGCACGGTGCTTGCCTCGACGTTGCAGTTCAACCATGTCGACAATCCGCGCCAGGCCAGCCCGCAGCTGCCCGACAAGATCTTTCGCGACGACGCAGGCGTCATCGCAAGCGTCAATTCCGGCTCATACCTTTTCACCGTCGGTCCGGGCGACGCCGAGGACATACCGATGCGGGCCGTCGATCTCATCCTGCGCTCCGGTGTCGGCGAAACCGACCGGCGTGCGCGGCCGGTCGGCTTCGCCCTGATGGCGGCCGGCTTGATCGGCTTCCTGTTGTCCCTGCGTTCCGGCGGCGGCCGGCCGGGCAATCCGAACTCGCAACCACCGCCGCCGCGTTGGGGCAGGGGTTGACGGATGTCGCCCAAAAGTGTGCAGCGGTTTTGGGGTAACGACATGCGTAACGGCAACAGATCATGAACTACCGCCACGCCTACCACGCCGGAAATTTCGCCGATGTCGTCAAGCACGTCGTGCTTACGCTTTTGCTTGAATATCTCAAGCAGAAGGACAAGGCATTTCGCGTCGTCGACACCCATGCCGGCATTGGCCGCTACGATCTATCCTCGGTCGAGGCACAGAAGACCGGCGAGTGGCTGGGCGGCATCGGCAGGCTGATGGATGCCTCGTTCGATACCAGGGCGGGCGCGCTGCTGGCGCCCTATCTGGACGCGGTGCAGTCGCTCAATCCCGGGGACAGCGTGAAGAACTATCCGGGCTCGCCGCTGCTCGCA
The DNA here is from genome assembly GCF_002294875.1 of Mesorhizobium sp. WSM4312. Lineage (NCBI taxonomy): Bacteria > Pseudomonadati > Pseudomonadota > Alphaproteobacteria > Hyphomicrobiales > Phyllobacteriaceae > Mesorhizobium > Mesorhizobium sp. WSM4312. Next base: position 38,838 of record NZ_NSFU01000008.1, read on the forward strand.
CGCCATCTCCTGCGCAAGCAGGACCGGTTGTCGGCGATCGAACTGCACCCGAAGGACGCCGCCAGGCTGAAGGCGGAATTCGCCGGCGACTTCCAGGTGCGGGTGATGGAACTTGATGGCTGGCTGGCGCTCGGAGCGCATCTGCCGCCGAAGGAGAAGCGCGGCCTTGTGCTTATCGATCCGCCCTTCGAGGAGGAGGGCGAGTTCGGCCGCCTCGTGGATGGGCTCATAAGGGCACACAGGCGCTGGCCTGGCGGCATCTATGCGCTGTGGTATCCGATCAAGGACCGCAAGGCGGTGATTCCCTTCAGGAAGGCACTGAAGCAATCCGGCATCCCGAAAATCCTCGACATGGAATTCGAGATTAGGCCGGCCTCTTTGGAACCCAGCCTCGATGGCAGCGGCATGGTGGTGGTCAACCCGCCCTTTACGCTGGAAGGCGAATTGCGAACCGTGCTGCCGGCCCTGCACAAATTGCTTGCCGTGGAAAAGCCGGCGCACTGGTCGCTGGAATGGCTGGCTGGAGAGTAGGCTGCCTTGGCTTTCGACCTCGTCGGGCGGCGCTGCTATGTTTTCGAGGAGGCGTCCGCGTGCGTCGATGGCGTGACGCCGGACAATCGCCGGCTCTCGCGTATCAGATGAGCCTGATCCGAGTAGCCGGCTTCGACCGCCAGCACCGCGGTTGAAGCATCGCCGGACATTTGCCTCAGGCGCCGGTAGCGATGAAAGCGCAGGATGCGGTCGAGCGTCTTGGGGCCATAGCCGAAACTTTCCTCGAAACGGCGACGCAGCGTCCGCTCGCTCATATGCAAGGTGCGCAGCAGGAACGGCACCAGCGGCCTGTCGGCCGGCAGTCCCTGGTCGACAACGTCAAAGGCAAAACCCATGGCCGCATCGGGCGCACGGTGGTCTTGCGTGTATGCGCCGATCGCCTTCTCCAATTGTCCCACCATGCCGGCGAGATCGGGCATGGCGCGGACACCGCCTGCCAGATGGCGCGCCCGCGCCCCCCAGAGGTCAGTGAGGTCGAGGCGTTCTCCGACGATCTGGTTGGCCGGCACGCCCAGCCAACCGGCGGCCGCCCCCGGCCGGAATCTGAAGCCGACAATCGTCGCCCCTGACGGCAGTATCTCGATCTGCGGCTCCCGGTCGGGTCCCGCGATCCGGAATCTGCCGTCGATCCACTGCAGGTCGATCGTCGCATCCGGCGTTATCACGACCGGTGGAGCGTCACGGTCCCGCATGCGGTGGACCCAGACGGACGCGAAAGCGGCACCCAGCCGCCTGCCTGCGGGGCGTTCCTGGAAAGAGCCGGTGGTCTGCGCCAGTACCGCTTCCATCCCGTCAGCCTTCGTCAGCTTGCCCGGCCCTGGTCTTCTCGTCGGCTCGTCGTTCTGGTCCGCGGTCTCAGCCATTTTGGCCGAAATCTTCAATGCGAGCCGCTCCCGCCATGGCAAACCATACCAAGCCTTTCGGTGCCATTCGCAACCACTTCGGCGCCAAGGTCACCGATACCGTGCAAGTCCAGAATATAGAAAGGAGAAACCAAAATGAAAGCTCGCATCAGTGTCATCACGCTTGGTGTCGATAATCTGGAGGCGTCGCTCGAATTCTACCGAAACGGACTGGGGTTTCCGACCGAAGGCATCATCGGCAAGGAGTTCGAGCACGGCGCCGTCGCCTTCTTCGATTTGCAGAACGGCTTGAAGTTCGCGATCTTCGAGCGCTCCAACATCGCCCATGACGCCGGCGTCGCCCAAACCGGCCGCAGCCCGACCGAATTCACCATCGGTCACAATGTCACGAGCAAGGCCGAGGTCGATGCCGTGATGGCGCAGGCCATCAACGCCGGCGCGCGCCCCGTCAAGCCCGCCCAGGACACATTCTGGGGTGGCTATGCCGGCTATTTCGAGGATCCGGATGACCATCTCTGGGAAGTCGTCTTCAACCCTGCCTTTCTTCCCGAGGACTGAACCCTGGCAGGCATCTGGCAGGAGGTTGGCATGTTCCCTCAAACGGTTCAGGCGCTGGGCGCGCTTCTGATCGGCGGCGTGTTTGTATGGGCCGGCGTCGAACATTTCGTGAAGTTCAGGGCAATGGCCGAGTATCTGGCCGCCCGGCAATTTCCGGCCCCGGCCTTCCTGCTCGCCGCGGGTTCGGCGTTGGAGATCGTCGCCGGCTCCTTGCTTGCCATGGGCATTGCGGCGCCTTTCGCCGCCGGCGCGCTGGTCGTGTTTACGCTGGCGGCGAACATGTTCCTGCTGCGGTTCTGGGCCTGTGAGGGCCTGGAACGGCAGACGTCGCGATCCGCCTTTCTGGTCAATTTCGCCGTGATTGGCGGATTGCTGCTTGCGGCAACCGTCTAGTCTTGTTCTGGAAACCATTGTTTCGGCAACCGCTTGACCGCCGCCGAGCGAATCCGCACAGTGCGCGCAATCGACCTTGAGAGGCTGCCATGACTCGCTTCGCCAAATCCGCACTTGCCGCCCTGATTTCGCTCTGCACCCCGTTTGCCGCGCCTCTCGGTATCACCCAGGCGGCGCAGGCGGCCGACCTTGCCGTCTATTCCGACGACGATGGCGGCATCTGCGGCCAGCCCTGGGTGCTGAGCAAGATCACCAGCCGCTTCTCCTACCAGGTGCATCACGTGCCGCACCTGCCGGATGTGCAGATCACCAATTTCCGGCGCATCCACCAGCATCGCTATCTGCCGGCCAATGACACCTGGCCGATCGGCCGCCGCTATTGCGGCGCCACCGTCAGTCTCTCCGACGGGCGCGACCGGACCATCTGGTACCTGATCGAGGAAGGCCAGGGCTTTGCCTCGATCGGCGACAATGTCGAATTCTGTGTCTCGGGATTCGACCGCTGGATGGTCTATAACGGCCGCTGCCGCGTCCTGCGCTAGACGCAGCCTCCCTTCGCGATTGCTTTGGCGCCTGCGGCTCGATCGACCGTAGGCGTTTTGTCGTGTTGACAGAAGGCGCGATCCATTGCATAGATATGAGACAGACCTGTCTCATCATCAGGCAAGCACCATGGCACCGTCAACTCCCTCCGACAAACGCCAGCATGTCATCGAAACCGCCTATGCGCTGTTCAACCGCGCCGGCTTTCATGCCACCGGCATCGACCGGATCATCGCCGAGGCCGACGTGGCCAAGATGACGATGTACCGGCATTTCCCAAGCAAGGACGAGCTGATCGTCGCGGTGCTCGACTATCGCGCCAGGCGTTTTGACGATCAGCTCGACCAGCTTGCCCAAAAGAGCATCACGCCGGAGCAGAAAATCGCAGAGATTTTCGACTGGCATGGGCGCTGGTTCCGCAGCCCGGATTTCCACGGCTGTCTGTTCGCGCATGCGCTGGCCGAGTTCGGCGATCCCGGGCATCCGGTGTTCGAGGCTGTCGCCAGGCAGAAGAATGGCCTTCGGCAGCGCATGCGATCGATCCTGTCGGAGGTGATGCCGCGCGGGCGGGCCGAGAACGTGGCGGCGACGCTGTTGATACTGATCGAAGGTGCCACCCTGATGGCGCAGATGGGGCAGGCGGATACCGCATTGCGTGAAGCGCGCAAGACGGCCCTGGACATCGTCGCCGCCTCGCGCAGACCACAATGAGCCCGCTGGTCATCGGGCTCGCGCTCTTCGCAGCGATCCTGCACGCAAGCTGGAACGCCTTCCTGCGAACCGGAGCCGACAGGTTGTGGACCGTCACCGTCATGAGCTTCTCCAGCACGGCGCTGGCCGTTCCGCTGGCCATCTCAAACGGTTTTCCAGCTACATCGGCCTGGCTCTATGTCGCCCTCTCGGCCTGCCTGCAGGTCGGCTACAGCGTCTTCCTGGTGGCCGCCTACAGATATGGCGAATTGGGACAGGTCTATCCGATTGTTCGCGGCAGCGTGCCTCTGCTCGTCACCCTTGGTGGCTTCCTGCTCGCCGGCCAGCAACTCACCGTTCTGGAGACCGTCGGCGTTGCCCTGGTCGGCGGCGGCATCATGGGTCTGTCGCTCGGGCGCGGAAGAGCCGCCACGACATCGATCCTCTACGCGCTGGCAACGGGAGCAATCATCGCCGCCTATGCGACGGTCGATGCGATCGGCGTTCGTGTGGCGGGCAATGTCGGCGCCTACACGGCCTGGGTGCTGCTGGCCTATGGTGCATTGCTGCCGGCGACCTTCGTTGCTTGCCGCGGCCGGCTTGCTGTCGACCCGCGGGCGCCTGAAACCTGGAAGGCACTGGGCGGCGGCCTGTTCGCGCTTGTCGCCTATGGCGTCGTGGTGGCGGCCTTCGCGCTCGGGCCGGCCGGCCCGATCACCGCGATCCGCGAGACCTGCGTCGTCTTCGCGGCCTTCATCGGCCGGCTGTTCCTTGGCGAGACGCTGACGCCCCGCCGGGTCGGCGCCTGCGCCATCGTGGCGCTCGGCGCCATCTGCCTCGGTTATCAATCGTGACGACAATCTGAACTTTCGGGCTATCGACGGCAGGCAAATCGGCTAACCTGGGCACCCGAGAGCAACACGTCACTTTCGGGAAACCTTCATGGACCTTGCCACCATCCTTGCCTTCGCGGCAGCCTTCTTCGTGTTCGCCGCCAGCCCTGGCCCCGACAACATGACCATCGTCGCCCGCACGATCTCCAGCGGCGCCGCGTCGGGCATCGCCTATGGCGCCGGCACGGTGGTCGGCATCCTTATTTTCCTGGTGCTCGCAGCCCTCGGCCTGTCGTCATTGCCGCCAAGATGGCAATCGTCATGACGGTGCTTCGCTACGGCGGAGCGGCCTATCTGATCTGGATGGGCATCAAGCTGTGGACGGCCGTGCCCGTCGTGCCGGAACTGCAGCCCGTCTCACGGCGGCGCGGGCTGCTGACGATCTTCGCCACGGGTGTCGCGCTCAATCTCGGCAATCCGAAAATGCCGCTGTTCTACGTGGCGCTGTTGCCCAACGTGGTCGGGGCTTCGCTCACACCAGCGCATCTTGGCATTCTGGTCGCGGTGATCCTGGCTGTCGAGATTGTGGTGATCGGCGGGCATGTTCTCCTCGCCGGCCGTGCCCGCAGTCTGCTGCGCACGCCCAGCATAGTGCGCCGGGTCAACCGCGCGGCAGGCGGCGTCATGATCGGCGCCGGCGTTGCCGTGATCACCACGCGCTAAAAGCAATTCCAGGAAAAGTGTGAAACGGCTTCCCGGGAAAACCGCATGGCGCTTTCCCTAGGGAATTGCGTCAACGCAAAGTGTTAGAAGTCGCTCGGTCGCAGCGCCTATTTCCTGCGTTGCGTCACTTCGGCCTGATCGATGATCTTGCGAAGAAAAGCAATGTGGCCGCGAAAGGCCCGCCGCCCAATTGTCGTTGCCTTGACCCGGGTCTGCGGCCGTCGCCCGACGAAAAGCTTTTCGACATCGACATAGCCCGCTCTGGCCAGCGTATCGATGTGCGCTCCGAGATTTCCGTCGGTCGTTTCGATCATGGCCTTCAACTGGGTAAACTCCAGCGCCTCGCGCTTTTCCAACGTGTTCAGGATGGCCATGATCCTGAGCCGTATGCTCTGATGGATGATGTCGTCGGCGCTCACCGATAGGCTCTACTGCGGCAAGGCCCTGGACCGTCGCAACATGGCCCGGCGATTGCGGGCAACGGTCCTGTCTGTTGCCTTTGTGTGACCGAAATCAAATCGCCAGCTCCTGAATTTACGCAGAATACTCTGCCTTGCAGAGTTGTCTGTCAATCAGCCGCTGGCGATGGAACTGCGCTTGACAAGGTGATCTTCAGATTGGTCGTCGCGTCGCGCTCGTGATCCGCATGGATCGCTCACTCGTAGAAGATGATTGCTTCGATGAGGTGGCAGGTCGTGATATTCGCGGACGAAGATCATGCGTGAAGCCGCTCGCTAATCTTCGCGGCTTCATGGCGGCTTCGCATCGAGAATGCCGGTGTGAAATTGCTTGCGATATAAGAAGATCAGCAGCGGATTTTTGCGATGATGAGTGCGATCGTGTGTCGATCTCAACCAAAATTTAAGCTGAGAAAATCATACCATTGCTTCGCTGGCTAGCGAGCCGCGAGTCAGATATGCATTGCGCGCCGGGGTCATTCACGGCCAACGGCATAACGTGAAGGGGCATGACATGGCTAAGCAGTCATCTAAAGCGCCGGCATCCAAGGCATCGGCAAAGAAAGCACCCGCAAAAGCAGTCGCGGCGAAGGCCGCAACAGCAGTGAAGAAAGCAGCGCCTGCGAAGGCGGCGGCAAAGCCCGCGGCAAAGGCAGCACCGGCCAAGAAGCCGGTGGCGGCCAAGGCTGCGGCAAAGCCGGCAGTGAAGAAGGCGGCGCCCGCCAAGGCAGCGGCAAAGCCCGCAGCGAAGGCAGCACCGGCGAAGAAGCCGGCGGCCAAGGCAGCAGCGAAGCCCGTGGCCAAGAAAGCAGCGCCCGCCAAGGCTGCGGCAAAGCCTGCCGCGAAGGCAGCGGCAAAGCCTGCCGCGAAGGCAGCGGCAAAGCCGGCCATGAAAGCAGCAGCGGCCGCGACCAAGCCCGCGGTAAAGAAAGCCGCCGCGCCGAAGGCCAAGGCAGCGCCTGCGAAGGCGAAGGCGAAGGCTCCGGCCAAGAAGTAGATGGATCGTTGGGGCGTCGCGTATCCCTTCGGGGTTCGCAAGGACGCTCTGACGCTCTGGATCGAAGCTGTCCGGCAGCGGGTTCAGCCTTGAGGGCTGAACATCGGGATGGGATCGAGGGGCAAGCAAAGCGAGGCGCCGGTTGGCTGCCTCGCTCGCTCCTTGGATCGTCTCCTTGTCGCGGTCGGCGAAGGCCCGGGTGCGATGCCTCGGGTTCGTGAGATGCGAATGCAGGTTGAATCCCGTCAACCTGCCGTCGTCGCTCGTGTTTCCAGCGTACCAGTCCGTAGGCTTGTCCGGGATGTCTGGAGCGGAAACCGCCACCGGTTTCTGGCCGCTGTTTTCTCGCGCTCTGGCGGTTGATCGCAAGCGCCTGTCCAGTCAACACTGGACGCCTGCAAACAGGAAACCGATCATGCCGAAGCTGCTCTACGCGCCCGCCTCTCCCTACAGCTCCAAGGTAAGGATGGCCGCGACCTATGCCGGGATCGCGATCGATCTGGTGCCGGTCAAGACCGAGGACAAGCCGGCCGAACTGATCGGCGCCAATCCGCTTGGCAAGATCCCGGTGCTGGTGCTCGACGATGGCCGTTCCATTCACGACAGCCGCGCCATCACCCAGCACCTCAACCGGATTTCGAAGAACGCGTTGTTTCCGCGCAATCCCGACAAGCGGCTGGAGGCGGAAGTGCTGGAGGCACTGGCCGACGGCATCTGCGATTGCGCGCTGTCGATGGTCTATGAACGCCGCACCCGGCCCGAAGAGATGGTCTATCAGCCCTGGCTCGACCGGCAGTGGGCGAAGATCGCCGCCGCGCTCGATCTGCTCAATGCCAACCCGCCGAAACTACCGAAGAAGATCACGGCCGGTCAGATGGCGTTGCGCGCTTGCCTCGGCTATCTCGCGCTGCGTTTCGCCGGCAAGTGGGAAAAAGGCCGTGGCCGGCTGACTCGCTGGGCAGCACGTTTCGACGAAAAATTTCCGGAGCTGAAGTCGGCGGTTCCGGCCTGAGCGGCCGACAATAAAAAAGCCGGGCACGAGGCCCGGCTTTTTCGTGTCGTGGCTTGAACGACTTAGAACTTCATACCGAGGCCGAAGGTGACGCGGTTGTCGGTGGCCTTGACCTTGCCGATACCATCGAAGCTCTTGCTGCCGAAGTCGGTGTAGCGGTACTCGACACGGCCGAAGACGTTGTCGGTCAGCTTGATGTCGGTGCCGACGCCGGCGGTCCAGCCGATCATGGTGGCGGTGTCGCTGGCAGGAATGACCGAGTCTTCCACCTTCAGGCTTCTGCCGGCGAGACCGCCGGTGCCATAGAGCAGGATTTCCGGGGTCACGGCGTAGCCAAGACGGGCACGCAGCGATCCTTCGAAGCCGCCCTTTGAGTTGATGCCGTTGTCGTCACCCTTGACGCCGTTGTAGCCGAGTTCGGCTTCACCGCCGTACACGAAGTTCTCCTGCTGCCACTGATAGCCGCCGAAGACGCTGCCGACGAAACCCTTGGTGTCGGTCGAAACGTCGAAATCCTTCTCCTTGGTACGGCCGCTGAAGCCGTAGCCAACGTTAAGACCGACATAGGGGCCGGCCCAGGATGCGACAGGCAGTTCGGCGACCGGTGCGGGTGCCGGGGGCTCTTCCTGGACGACGTCTGCGGCATAGGCAGTACCACCGAGGGCGAAGAGCCCGAGCGCAACGGCCAGCGGCCGTGCGAATTTGAGATTGGCTTGCATTGTTCTTTACTCCTTAAGCCACAGGACACAGGCTTGTTTCTCACGATCGCCATCAACCCGTCCGGGGGGTGAAACGGATCTGGCGTTCGTCGGTTCCAAATGTCGTGTCAAAATGAGGCTGAAGCGAACCTGAACTTGGGTCATTACCCGGCGCGAATGAGGCGGAACCTTGACGTTGCATCTTCGCAACAGCGAAATGTCAGCAGCCATTTCATGCTGCGCTGCACACCGCTTGGTGCAAGGAGTCCAGCGTCCTATATTGCGTTCCGGCGCTCCCGACTCCAAGACGAGTCGGCATGCCGAACCGAGCGTTTCGCCACAATGCAGCCCCAAGTGCGAATGCCGTTTAACGCATGCCGAGCCATATTTCGTCGGCGCCGTGTTTTCGGGCCGAAATTGAGGATTGACAGCAGATGAGCAAAGCCATTGCCGCGGCCCTGGTGACCGGCGGGGCGAAACGGGTCGGCAAGGCAATTGTCGAAGACCTCGCCGGCCATGGCTTTGCCGTCGCCATCCACGCCAATAGCTCGCACGACGAGGCGGATGCCTTGGCCGCGGGGATCAATCGGTCTGGCGGCCGCGCCACCGTGGTTGGGGCGGATCTGACCGACATGAGCGCCGTCAGCGGCCTCGTCGGCCAGGCGCAGGCCGCGCTGGGTCCAATCTCGCTGCTGGTCAACAATGCGTCGCTTTTCGTCGGCGATTCCGTTGAGGATTTCGATTGGCAGGCCTGGGACCGCCACTTTGCCATCCACGTGAAAACGCCGGCGCTGTTGGCGCAGAATTTCGCTCGCGCCTTGCCTGAAGGGCGCGAGGGGCTGATCGTCAACATCATCGATCAGCGCGTCTGGCGGCCGACGCCACGCTACTTCTCCTACGCGTTGTCGAAGTCGGCTTTGTGGACCCAGACGCAGATGCTGGCGCAAGCGCTCGGCCCGCGCATTCGCGTCAACGCGATCGGGCCTGGCCCGACACTGAAGAATGTCCGCCAGGACGATACCGATTTTGACGCACAGCTCGCTGGCCTGATCCTGAAGCGCGGCCCGGAATTGCCGGAATTCGGCGCCACCATCCGCTATCTCTGGGATGCGCGCTCGGTCACCGGCCAGATGATCGCGCTCGACGGCGGCCAGCATCTTGCATGGCAGACGCCCGATGTGACAGGCATGACGGAATGAGTCCTTTGGATCACAAAAACAAGGCGCGTGGCGGCGCCGATGACCTGCCTCCCGAAATCGACCTCGAGGACGAGGCGCTCGAGGAGATCGTCGAACCGACAGGCCCGGATGTCGCCTTCACCGCCATCGACTGGACGCCGCATGCCGGCGATGCCGAAGGCATGGTCGGCGCCGAGGTGATCCAGACCTTGGTCAAGCGGCTGCCCAACGCGCCCGGCGTCTACCGTATGATGAACGCCGCGGGCGATGTGCTCTATGTCGGCAAGGCACGCAGCCTGAAGAAGCGCGTCACCAACTACGCGCAAGGCCGGTTCCACACCAACCGCATCGGCCGCATGGTGCGCGAGACGTCGACGATGGAATTCGTCGTCACCCGCACCGAGATCGAGGCGCTGCTGCTCGAAGCCAATCTTATCAAGCGCTTGCGGCCGCGATTCAACGTGCTGATGCGCGACGACAAGTCGTTTCCCTATATCCTTTTGACCGGCGACCATGTCTCGCCCGGCATCTACAAGCATCGTGGCGCGCGCTCGCGAAAAGGCGACTATTTCGGCCCGTTTGCTTCGGCCGGCGCCGTCGGCCGCACCATCAACTCGCTGCAGCGCGCCTTCCTGCTGCGCAGCTGCACCAACTCGTTCTACGAGAACCGCACCCGGCCGTGCCTGCTCTATCAGATCAAGCGCTGCGCCGGCCCTTGCACCGGCGAAATCTCGCATGAGGGCTATGCCGAACTGGTCGCCGAGGCGAAGGATTTCTTGTCCGGCCGCAGCCAGAAGGTGAAGACCGAGATTTCGGCCGCCATGGAGCAGGCATCTGAAGACCTCGATTTCGAACGTGCCGCCATCTATCGCGACCGGCTGGCCGCCCTGTCGCATGTGCAGAGCCATCAGGGCATCAACCCGGCGACCGTCGACGAGGCGGATGTCTTCGCCATCCATCAGGAAGGCGGGCAGGTCTGCATCCAGGTCTTCTTCTTCCGCACCGGCCAGAACTGGGGCAACCGCGCCTATTTCCCGAAAGCCGATCCTGCCCTGGAAGGATCGGAAGTATTGGGCTCGTTCCTGGCGCAGTTCTACGACGACAAGCCGACGCCGCGCGCCATCCTTCTGTCGCACGGCATCGAGGACCAGGAATTGCTGGCCGAGGCGCTCTCGACCCGCGCCGGCCGCAAGGTTGCGATCTCTGTGCCGCAGCGCGGCGAGAAGAAGGACCTGACCGACAATGCCTTGCAGAATGCGCGGGAGGCGTTGGGCCGCAGGCTGGCCGAAACCTCGACGCAAGGACGGCTGCTTGCCGGTTTCGCCGAGACCTTCAGCCTGGCCAAGCCGCCGGTGCGCATCGAGGTGTACGACAACTCGCACATCATGGGCACCAATGCCGTCGGCGCCATGGTTGTCGCGGGACCGGAAGGGTTTGTGAAAAACCAGTACCGGAAATTCAACATCCGCTCGACCGAGATCACCCCGGGCGACGATTTCGGCATGATGCGCGAGGTGATGGAGCGGCGCTTCTCGCGGCTGCTCAAGGAACATGGCGATGTCGCGCCCGACGACGCGGCCTCGGCGCAAGCGGGCGATGATGTCGAAGACGACATCTCCGGCAGCTTCCCGGCCTGGCCCGACGTCATCCTGATCGACGGTGGCCAGGGCCAGATGACGGCGGTGCGCAAGATTCTCGCCGATCTCGGCATCGAGGACCGCGTCGTGGCCATCGGCATCGCCAAGGGCCAGGACCGCGATGCCGGCCGCGAGCGTTTTTTCGTCAAGGGCAGGGATTCCTTTTCACTGCCGGTGCGCGACCCCGTGCTCTATTTCGTCCAGCGGCTGCGCGACGAGGTCCATCGCTTCGCCATCGGCTCGCACCGGGCGCGGCGCAAGAAGGAGATGGTCAAAAGCCCGCTCGACGAGATCGCCGGCATCGGCCCCGGCCGCAAGCGCGCGCTGCTGCTTGCATTCGGCACCGCCAAGGCGGTCAGCCGTGCCGCGATCGAGGATCTGAGGAAAGTCGACGGTATTTCCGAACAGGTCGCCAAACTGGTCTACAATCATTTTCACGAAAGTTAAAAAATTCAGCACTTTCAGCTGGCCAGTCGAATCTGGCCTGTTGACCCCCTACATTCGCTTCTGATTTGAGTACGCAGGCAGAAAGAGTCCACCAGATATGGCCCAGCGCGCGTTCAACCTGCCCAACATGCTGACCTATGCCCGCATCATCGCGGTGCCGCTGGTGGTGCTGTGCTTTTTTCTCGAAGGCCATCTGAAATCGAGCGACTTCGCCCGCTGGTCGGCGCTAGTCATTTTCCTGCTGGCGTCCGTCACCGATTATTTCGACGGCTATTTTGCGCGCGCCTGGCAGCAGACCTCCAATATCGGCAAGATGCTCGACCCGATCGCCGACAAGCTGCTGGTCGCGACCTGCCTTTTGCTGCTTGCCGCCGACACCGATCGCCATGCCGGCATTGCCGGCTGGTCGCTGTGGGCGGCCATCATCATCCTGTGCCGCGAGATCCTGGTTTCTGGCCTGCGCGAATATCTGGCGGCGCTCAAGGTCTCGGTGCCGGTGACGCAGCTTGCCAAGTGGAAGACCACCATCCAGATGGTCGCTATCGCTTTCCTGCTGGCGGGACCCGCCGGTGACAAGATCTTCCCGCTGACGACGCAGACCGGCCTTGTGCTGCTGTGGATCGCGGCACTCGTCACACTCTACACCGGCTACGACTATTTCCGCGCCGGCCTCAAGCACATCATGGATGAGTGAAATGACGACCCGCCTCATCTATTTTGCCTGGGTACGCGAACGGATCGGCATGCCTGAAGAGCATGTCGAATTGCCCGCCGGCATCGAGACGGTCGCCGATCTCTTGCGCTGGCTGCAATCGCGCGGCGAGGGCTACGAACATGCGCTGCAATATCCCGACGTGATCCGCGTTGCCATCAACCAGGAACATGTCGACCACCGCGAAAAGATATCGGGCGCGCGCGAGATCGCGCTGTTCCCGCCGATGACCGGGGGCTGACACCGTGTCGGCCGTCCTGGCGCTGACCGTGCGCATCCAGCGCGAGGATTTCGACGTCGCCGCCGAGATCGCCGGACTGACGGCGGGCCGCAGCGATATTGGCGCGGTGGTTTCTTTCTCCGGGCTCTGCCGCGATGAGCAGGGCGCGCTCACGGCACTGGAGCTCGAACATTATCCTGGCATGGCGGAGGCCGAGATCGGCCGTATCGCCGCCGAGGCGGTTGAACGCTGGCCGCTGCAGGGCCTCACCGTCATCCACCGCCATGGCCGGATTCGTCCGGGCGAGAATATCGTGCTGGTGGTGGCCGCCTCTGCCCATCGCCAGGCCGCGTTCGAAGCGGCGAACTTTCTCATGGATTACCTCAAATCGCGCGCGCCCTTCTGGAAGAAGGAGCATCGCGCCGATGGTTCTGAAGGTGGCTGGGTCGAGGCCAAGGAAACCGACGCGCAAGCGGCAGAGCGCTGGAAGTCATCGTCCGAATAAATCCCGTCGCAGCCATGTATTGACCGCAATCCTTTGGCCAATTGCGTGAGGTTGATCAGCCCCGGGGATTGGCAGTCCGGGCAAGGGAGGCGGTCATGCTGGACAGGCTCGCGGAGTTCTTCGTCTTCGGTTTCGTGCCTCTGGTCGTCGGCATCCTGGCGGTGCCGGAATTGTCCGTGGCCGCTGAAAACGCGGTGAGGGGCGAGGTGATCTATCGCGAGCGCATCGCCCTGCCGCCCAGCGCCGTGCTTTCCGTCCAGCTCGCGGATGTTTCAGTAGCCGATGCACCGGCCAGGATCATCGGCGAGCAGACTATCAAGCCGGCCGGCCAGGTGCCGATCAGCTTCGAGATCAAACTCGATCCGTCGGTGATCCGGTCACAGATGACCTATGCGCTGCAGGCGCGGATCACCGTTGACGGCAAGTTGATGTTCATTTCCGATGTGCGCCATCGGCTGGACCCGCTGACCGACGCGCCGCAGACCATCATGCTGAAGTTGGTGGCGTCAGGCACCGAGCCGGCGGCTTCCATCTTTGGCCAGCTCTGGGTGGTCGACTATGTCGATGGCATTGGCGCCATCACCGCGCCGCAGGCGACGTTCAGGATCAGCGAGGCCGGCAAGGCCGGCGGCAGCGGCCCCTGCAACACCTATTTCGCCACCGCGAAAGTCGATGGCCAGGCGATCGCCATCAGCGACGTCGGCTCGACCTACAAGGCCTGCGCGCCGGAGGTGATGGCCGAGGAAAAGGCCTTGTTCGATGCCTTGGCCAAGGCGGCGTCATACAAGGTCGACGCCGGCAAGCTCGCCATATCGGACAAGGACGGCCACGAAATCCTGCGCTTCAGCGCCGCGAGTTAGCGCTTAATTCGATCGCCCGACACTTTCCGGAATAATTCGGGCAGGAGAAGCGTTTCTCTCCCAGACATGGCGGGTAGGCAAAAGGGATATTTTCGAATGTCCCTTCGTTGAAGCCGCCAGACCTGCTGCGGCTTGTTCTGGCCTTAACTCAAAGGAGTCCAGAGATGAAAACGCACGCGCTTATCCTTGCTGTCACAGGCGTATCGCTCCTTGCTCTCACCGGCCTTGCGAAGGCGGACGACCATCTGTTCAATGCCCTTCAGCATGGCCTCAGCGCCGATGGCCGACCCTTCCAGACCAACAAGGCCGGCCACAGCGGCGATCTGGCGCCTGGGCAGGGTAGTCCGTTTGCAGGTGCCGACACCCAGACACCGGCCACCGACACGGCGGCAGCGAACGCCCATGCGAACGTAAAAGATCGTCAGCCGAAGTGACCAGCACCGCCACTGCGATGCGCAGCGGCGTTGGCAGCGAGACCTGACCATTGCGTCAATGAAAAAGGCCGGCGAAATGCCGGCCTTTTTACGGGGTACAAGGTGCGACTGTCGGCTCAGCCGACGATCTCGGTGTCCGAGAACCAGTACTTGATCTCCTGCGCGGCGGTTTCCGGCGCGTCGGAGCCGTGCACCGAATTTTCGCCGATCGACAGCGCGTGCACTTTGCGGATGGTGCCTTCGTCGGCGTTGGCCGGGTTGGTGGCGCCCATCACTTCGCGGTTCCTGGCAATGGCGTTCTCGCCTTCCAGCACCTGGACGATCGTCGGAGCCGACGACATGAACTCGACCAGTTCGCCGAAGAACGGACGGTCCTTGTGGACGGCGTAGAAACCTTCCGCCTCACGGCGGCTCATCCAGACGCGGCGCGAAGCGATGACGCGCAGGCCGGCATCTTCTAGCATCTTGGTGATGGCGCCGGTGAGGTTGCGCCGGGTTGCGTCCGGCTTGATCATGGAAAAGGTGCGTTCGAGCGCCATTGGTCGTCCTTGTCTGAGAATGGAATTGAGAGTGGCGGGCTCTATACAGGCCGCCCCGCCCATTGCCAAGGGGTGAGGAGCGGTCCCGAAGCGGACGGAAAGCCAATTGCCTGGCGTTCCGAGCGACGAATGGTGAAGCCCTGTCGGCCTTTGGGCGGATTGAAAGGTCCAGCGCATCTTTCAAGGGGTTTGAACGCCCGAAGGGCAGGGACAGCGAGCGAAGGACCGGAGCAGTGGGCGCTTCCATGTCAGGCCGGCAAGCCGCCAGGGCGAGATCAGACGGCTGCACAGCAACGCTTTGCTTGCTATAGTCACGCGTCGGCGCCGCGCTGAAGTCGGCCCGAATGGAGACAACACGACCATGGCAGACGATCGTCAGGACCGCATTCGCAACCGCGCACACCAGATCTGGCAGGAAGAGGGGCAACCGGCCGGTCACCACGAACGCCATTGGCACCAGGCGGCCGCCGACATCGATCGGGAGGATGCGGGTAAGCCGTCGGCAGCCACGAAGCCGGCCAAGAAGGCCCCTGTCGCCAGCAAGGCCAAAGCCGCTCCCAAGGAAGAAAAAGCTGCCGCGAAAGCCAGCAAGCCGAAGACCAGCAAGCCAAAGAAGGCGGCCAAGTAGGCCGGCTATCCCGCCGCTGATTTCCGCCACGGATTGATGGCGCGTCCAACCTGCCTCGCGGGCAGGGCAGGCGCTTGCGGTCGTCAGGCGGCTGCCGCTACCTTTCGTCCCAGCCCGCCATGCAGGTCGAGGCAACGCGCGAACCATTGCGTCACGACATCGCTGTCTTCAAGCAGCTGGTAGGGCGTGGCGATGCGCGCCCATTGCAGCGCGCCGAAGACGATGTAGTCCGCAAACAGCGGCGAGGCGCCGCCGATGAAAGGCTGGTAGCCCAGCATCGAGCGCAGCGGCTCGAGCGAAGCCCGAAACGCCGCCAGGCCGGCATCGCGCGCCGCGACGACATCTTCCAGCTGCTTGCCGAAGCGCTGCTCCCGGCTCTGCCGGAAATACACGGCGTTCTCTTCGTCCTGCATGGCGTGGAGATCGACGAGCGCCGCAGTGGTGACGTAGGGATGGATGGTCAATTGCGACCAGCGCTCGATGAAGCGCGCCATCGCCTTGCCGCCTTCGCCGCCAAACAGCGTCGGCAGATCCGGATAGGCTTCCTCCAGATAGAGCGCGATGGCGAAGGAATCGATGACGACCTTTTCGCCGTCGCGGATCACCGGAACGGTTCTCGAAGCGCCGCCCTCGATGGTGGGCACCTCGAGAAAACGCGTCGGCGCGGTCGAGATATCGAGCCCCTTGTGGGCCAGCGCCATCGTCGCCTTCCAGCAATGTGGACTGAACGGACGGCTCTCGTCACGCCCGACGAGCTCATAAAGCAGAATGGTCATTGGCGCGGGTCTCTTTGCGGTCTAGGTATCGCTCGCGACACCCCGAAACGGGGCGGCTGGAGAAAAGATGAAACAGCATTTCATGATGTTTGCGGCGTATAATCAATGGGCCAATGGCCGCATCTATGATGCCGCCGCGGACCTCGATGAAGAGGAGTTCAATCGCGACGTCGGCGCCTTCTTCGGCTCGCTGATGGGCACCCTCAACCATCTGCTCGCTGCCGATCGCATCTGGATGAAGCGCTTCACCGGCGAGGGCGACGCGCCGACGGCGCTGGATGCCATACTGCACCGGGCCTTGCCCAAGTTGAGGACGGCGCGCGAGGCGGAGGACCGGCGGATCATCGACTGGCTCTCTGGCCTGAGCGACAAGGCGCTGTCGGGCCGTTTCACCTATATGACCCTGTCGGACATGCGCACCGTCTCGCAGCGTCTTGCGCCCGCGCTGGCGCATGTCTTCAACCACCAGACCCATCATCGCGGCCAGGCGCATATGATCCTGACGGTCCTCGGCCGTCCTTCCGTGCCGCTCGATCTGGCGCATTTCCAGCGTACCGAAGAGGGCAGGGCTTTCGCCTGATCCGGGCGAGCTGCCTGCGCCGACTACCGCCGCATCTTCTGCAGAAGCATGGCCTTCACGTCAGGCCATTCGGAATCGATGATGCTGAACCGCACGGAATTGCGTTTCCTGCCGATACGAATTTCAGACAGCTTCGGTAGCCAGATCGCGGATTTCACTGTCCAATTGGCGTTGCGTCAAAGCCGCTTCCGCCATGACCCATTGTTTGAACAGCAGCACCTTGCGTGCGGCAAGGCACTTGTGGGGGGAGACGAAATACCAGCCGGCGGTATTCGGATGGTGGACGGCAAAGGGAGCGACCAGCCTTTCGGCGCGGATGTCGCTGGCCATATAGGCACGGTTGGCCACGGCAAAGCCCATTCCGGCATTGGCGGCCTCATAGGACATCATGCACGAGTCGAAGTAGATGCTTTTGGTCTCGCTGAGCACGAAACTGGCGCCGGCAAAGCCAAGCCAGGACTGCCAGTTCTGGGTGCAGGTGTCGGAATGCAGAAGCGTGAAGTGCCTGAGGTCGTCGGGCGTCACCTTTGACACCGGCTTGTTGCCAAGAATCTCATGGAACAGTTTGCGGCTGCACACCGGTGTCAGGTCTTCCCGAAACAGCAGATCGGATGGCAGCCCGTTGAAATGGCCGTCTCCATAGCGGATTTCGAGATCGAAATCGGAGGCCGTGAACTCATGCGTCGCGTAGGAGGTCGACACCCGCATCACGATATCGGGATGTCGCCGCTGGAACTCCGGCAGGCGCGGAAACAGCCAGCGCGCGGCGAAAGTCGGCAGCACGGATATTTTCAGCACATGTTCCTGCGATTGTCCGGTCGCTTCCATGCTGGCGGCGACGATCCGCTCCAACGCCTCGCGAACACGCGAGACATAGGTCTCGCCTTCCGGCGTCAACGACACCGCATTGCCACCGCGCTGGAAAATCTTGAAACGCAGCTGATCCTCCAGGCTCTTGACGCGCTGGCTGACCGCTGAGGCGGTGATGAACTGCTCCTCGCCGGCCCGCGTGAAATTCCCGTGGCGCGCAGCACTCTCCACGATTTTCAGCGAATTGAGGTTGACCTGACTGAGCAAACGCACGGGCTTCGACCTTAAGCTGGGCTTACACTAGCACCAGCATTCCTAATTTTACAGGGGGGGCTAATTTAATCGACTGTTAATCAAGTGTTTGCCCCCCACTTGGAGAAGTACAATGAACGCACATACCATACCCGAACTGCGCTATGCGATGAGCCGTGAGGCCATTATCGGCCACGAAACCGCCTGGAAAGTGTCGAGTTTCGGCGTTGCACAGTATCTGCATGGCTATGACCCGGCACTGCTCGCCGCAATCGAGGAGGCCGCTTTGAAGCTCAAGGACAGTCATGCCGTGCACAAGCACCTCGACCTGACCTTCATCACCGGCGCCGACCGTTTCATCCCCGAAATCAAGGAATTGCTGCACGACAAGCGGCGTCTGGAGCGGCTGTCCGACATGATGGGCACGAAGCTGGAGCCCTATCCGCTGTCGATCGTCGGCTCGACCGTCACCTTCATGAATCCCAGGGACGGCGCCGTCGAATGGCATTGCGACGGCGTCCCGGTCACCGAACTCATTCCTTTGTCGATCAGCAACCCGCTGGTCGGCGGCCATCTCGAAATCTATTGCGACGATTCCGAGACGGGCCGCGCCATCCTCGAATCCGGCCGCGAGATCCCGCGCAACCGCATCATGCGCATCGATCACAAGATGAATTACGCGACCCTCGGGCAATTCCTTGGCGTCCTGCATCGCACGGCGCCGATCCAGTATGGCGAGCGCGTCACCCTGGTGCTCAACCAGCGTTCGGTGGCCAAGCCCTATGTCGACGACAACCGCATGTTCTATCTTGCCGCCGACAATGATCACGACCGCGACTGGGTCAACGAATTGGCCGAAGACGTCTGGACCAACCAGCTGCCGGCCTATCGCCGGTTCGAGGCGGAGCATCCGACGCCCGCCCCGTCCGCCGAAGCACAGGTTTCGGGCGGAGCCAGGGAATCATGGTAGTCAACCATGATCCCGAAAAGTGGGAGCCGGTCTTCGGGCAAGATCATGGTCCAACACAGGGATAGAGCCCCAGGCCGATTGTTTCGGCACGGATCAGGTTCGATATCCGCGCTGGTCTTTGCCGCCGGCGCGGTGGCTTTGTGGTCGACCAATGCTTTGGTCGGCAGAACCCTGCTGGCAACACATCCGGTGTCGCAAGTGCAGTTCCTGCAATTTGCGGGAGCTGCACTGGTCTTCGCCTTGATCCGGCTCATGAACCGTGAGGAAGCGCGGCCGATGGCGCCGAGGGCGACCCTCGCTCCTCTCGCTGTCGGATTCATCGGTCTGGTCGGCACCATGGTGCTGCAATACGTCGCCTTCGCCTCGATGCCGGTAATCGAAGCCAATCTCGTGGCCTATACCTGGCCCTTGATGGTCGCCGCGGCAGTGATCGCCTTCGACAATCCCCGGCGTCCGGTCATGCTGGGGCTTGCCGCGGCCCTTGGCTTCGCCGGCGTTGCGCTGGTGATTTCGGGAGGGCGTGAGAGCAACTGGTTCCAGGGCAATCTCCTCGGCTATTTCGCCGCATTCGGGTCCGCGCTGTGCATGGCTTTCTATTCGGTGATGGTTGGACGGCTCGCCACTTCACCCGATCGGCTGCTGCTGCCTTCGTCGCTGGTCGGCGTCGCGTTGACGCTTCTATGGTCCGCTGGCGACGGCGTCGCCTGGCCCTCCGGCGTCGATCTCGCCCTGGGGCTCTATCTCGGCGCCGGCCCAATGGGACTGGGTTATTACTTCTGGTCGCGCGCCTTGAAGCTCGAAGGCAGCGGCAAGGTCGCGGTCGTCGCCTATCTCACGCCGATTGGCTCGACATTGCTGCTGACCCTGTCCGGTGAGCGGTTGACGACAACCGCAATTGCCGGCGCCGTCCTCGTCATCGGCAGTTGTATCGCGGTCGGCCTGGAGCGCTCGGAGGTGCAAGACTATGTTTGACGACAATGAACGTCTCGCCAGGCAGGAAGCGCATTGGCTGATCAAGGAATTTGGCGCCGAAGCACCGCTCTACGCGGCGATGAAGGCCGAAAAGGCGATTGAGCAGAAGGATTTCGGGCGCTGTGCCCGTTGGCGGCGTATTCTTGAGATATTGGCCGACGCTCGGACGACCAAGTCTGCTGCTTCCAAGTATTAGATTTTCTAATTTGCGCAGCGTCGATTTTCCATAAAAATAGTTGACGCCAAGTCTTGATTCGTTTTGGCACTTGGCGCCCGTTGGGGGACGCGGTTAAAGAGATACATCGACGAAAGTCTTCGCTGGGGTGGATGGCTTTCTCGCAAATAGGATGAAAGAATTGTCAAATATCGAGGATAAGACCGTTATAGAGCTAACGGCCGATATTGTCTCGGCCTATGTCGGCAACAATCCACTCCCAGCTTCCGGCCTGCCTGACCTGATTGCCAGCGTCAGCGCCTCGGTTCGAAAACTGGCTGGCGCGGTCGTCGTGGAAAGCCCGAGCCTGGTTCCGGCCGTAAACCCCAAAAAGTCGGTATTTCCCGACTACATCATCTGCCTGGAGGACGGAAAGAAGTTCAAGTCGCTCAAGCGACACCTCAGGACAGACTATGGTCTGAGCCCGGACGACTATCGGGCCAAATGGAGCCTGCCGCCGGACTATCCGATGGTCGCTCCGAATTACTCGGCGACCCGGTCGGCACTGGCAAAGTCGACGGGACTTGGCCGCAAACCGGCAGCAGCGCCGGCCGCCGTGGCAAAGGGTGCCAAGCGCAAGGCGGCTGGCTAAGCGCGAAGCGTCCCGGCCAACCGGCCTGGACGCGACAGCCAATGGAACCCGGAAAGCGGCTTTGCCCTTCCGGGTTCACCGTCTGATTTGCGGTTGATCGCGCAGAACCACGTTCAGCAACGAACTGTGCACCACGAGTTTCCCATTGTACTCGATGAATCCGAGGTCGCGGAACTTGTTCATGAAGTGCTGACTCCCGGTCGCGTTGTGCCGATCATTTCGGCAAGCGTCTCCTGGTTGACCTTGCCGAGAAAGGGTTCGGGCTTTTCCTCCTTGCCGAAATTTGCCAGCAGCAGAAGTGCCGTGCCAGGCGCTTTTCGCTGAAGCCGCGACATCGCCTTGCGAGAATATCTTCTGGTGGCCACCAATTCGCCTCGCGCTCCCGCCTGTGTTTCAGGCCTTGTGCGGCCAACTGGCCCGCAAGGTCTTGCGAAGAGTTGATGTCCGGTGCAAAAGCGCGGCCATGCTGATCATCAACGACCTTTCGCTCCGCATGGCCGGGCGCCTGCTTCTCGACCATGCCTCGCTGACCTTGCCGGCCGGCACCAAGGCCGGCCTTGTCGGCCGCAACGGCACCGGCAAGACGACGCTGTTCAAGGCCATCACCGGCGATTTTCCCTCCGAGACCGGTTCGATCAGCCTGCCGAAGAACACGCGCATCGGCCAGGTGGCGCAGGAAGCGCCGGGAACCGAGGAGCCGCTGATCGAGATCGTGCTCAAGGCCGACCTCGAACGCACGGCGCTGCTCGAAGAGGAAAAGACCGCGGCCGATCCGCACCGCATCGCCGATATTCACATGCGGCTGGCCGACATCGACGCGCATTCGGCCGAGTCCCGCGCGGCCACCATCCTCGCCGGCCTCGGCTTCGATGACGCAGCGCAGCGCCGGCCGGCCTCGTCCTTCTCCGGCGGCTGGCGCATGCGCGTGGCGTTGGCCGCCGTGCTGTTTTCAGAGCCTGATCTGCTGCTGCTCGACGAGCCGACCAACTATCTCGACCTCGAAGGCACGCTGTGGCTGGAAAATTACGTGTCGAAATACCCGCACACGGTTCTGCTGATTTCGCACGACCGCGACCTGCTCAACCGTGCCGTCAACTCGATCGTTCATCTCGACCAGAAGAAGCTGACCTTCTGGCGCGGCGGCTACGATCAGTTCGAGCGCCAATACACCGAGCAGAAGGAATTGCAGGAAAAGGGCCGCGTCAAACAGGAGGCCGCCCGCAAGCACATGGAATCCTTCGTCGAGCGGTTCCGCGCCAAGGCGTCCAAGGCCAGACAGGCGCAGTCACGCATCAAGGCCCTGGAAAAGATGAAGCCGATCGCGGCGATCGTGAACGATTCGGTGCGGCCGTTCTCTTTCCCCGAACCGGTGAAGACTGTGGCATCGCCGATCGTGGCGCTGAACAACGTCAATGTCGGCTACACCGAAGGCCAGCCGATCCTGAAGAAGATGACGTTGCGCATCGACGCCGACGACCGCATCGCGCTGCTTGGCGCCAACGGCAACGGCAAGTCGACCTTCGCCAAGCTGCTGTCGGGCCGCCTCAAGCAGGAGAGCGGGACCATGACGGTGGCGCCCGGGCTGAAGGTGGCGATCTTCGCCCAGCACCAGCTCGACGATCTGCGTCCGGACGAAAACGCCTATGAGCATGTCCGCCGGCTGATGCCCGAGGCGCCGGAATCCAAGGTGCGCGGCCGCGTCGCCCAGTTCGGTCTGACGACCGAGAAGATGAATACGCCCGCCAAGGACCTGTCCGGTGGCGAGAAGGCGCGCCTTTTGATGGGCCTGTCGGCCTTCGAGGGGCCGAACCTGTTCATTCTCGACGAACCGACCAACCATCTCGACATCGACAGCCGTGAATCGCTGATCCATGCGCTGAACGAATTTCCCGGGGCCGTCATCCTGATCTCGCACGACCGCCATTTGCTTGAGGCGACCGCGGATCGGCTGTGGCTGGTCAAGGATGGCGCGGTCAACGCCTATGATGGCGACCTGGAGGACTACAAGACGCTGGTCACCGGCGTGTCCGGCGACCGCCGCGGCAAGCGCGAGGCCGACAAGGCGTCAAAAGCCGACCGCCGCCGCGATGCGGCGGCGCGCCGTGCCGCCTTCGAACCGCTGGCCAAGGAAATCCGCGCCACAGAAGCGCTGATGGACCGCCTCCGCAAACGCATCGACGGCATCGAGGACGAACTGGCCAATCCGGCGATCTATGAAAAGGATCCCTCGACGGCGACGCGCCTGGCCAAGGAGCGCTCGCAACTCGCCCAGACGCTGGCCGGCCACGAAGAAAAATGGCTGACCATGTCGGCCGAGTATGAGGAAGGCACGGCGGAGTAGGGGGAGCGTTCTTTCGTTTGGGAGAGAAGGAAGGGCGCTATCTGGCCCTACACGCCACGTGCGAAACTCGCTAGACATGCGTCATGAACCAGCACGCCAAGCTCCGCATCGGCCATTCGGCCTGTCCGCATGATTGCCCGTCCACCTGCGCGCTCGAGGTCGAGTTGCTCGACGGCAACCGCATCGGCCGTGTCCATGGCGCCAAGGCCAACAGCTACACATCCGGCGTCGTCTGCGCCAAGGTCGCGCGCTATGCCGACCGCGTCCACCACCCCGACCGCTTGCTGAAGCCGCTGATCCGCGCCGGCGCCAAAGGCGACGGCGTCTGGCAGGAAGCGAGCTGGGAGGCGGCGCTCGACCTCGTCGCCGAAAAGTTCATCGCGGCCGAAGACAAATACGGCTCGGAGACGGT
Source organism: Mesorhizobium sp. WSM4312 (assembly GCF_002294875.1). Taxonomy (NCBI): domain Bacteria; kingdom Pseudomonadati; phylum Pseudomonadota; class Alphaproteobacteria; order Hyphomicrobiales; family Phyllobacteriaceae; genus Mesorhizobium; species Mesorhizobium sp. WSM4312. The sequence continues at coordinate 62,237 of NZ_NSFU01000008.1, forward strand.
CTGGCCCTATTTCTATGCCGGCACGATGGGGCTGGTGCAGCGCGACGGCATCGACCGGCTGCGTCACGCCAAGAAATATTCGGGCTTCTTCGGGTCGATCTGCACCAATCTCGCCTGGACCGGCTGGATGATGGGGGCGGGCGCCCTGCGTGGGCCCGACCCGCGCGAAATGGCGAAATCCGACTGCGTGGTGATCTGGGGCACCAATGCCGTGGTCACGCAGGTCAATGTGATGACCCATGCCATCAAGGCGCGCAAGGAACGCGGCGCTAAGATCGTCGTCGTCGACGTCTATGAAAACGCGACGATGAAGCAGGCCGACATGGGCCTTGTGCTGAAGCCCGGCACCGACGGCGCGCTGGCCTGCGCGGTCATGCATGTGCTGTTCAGGGAAGGCCTGGCCGACCGCGCCTATCTCGAAAAATACACCGACGACCCGAAGGGGCTGGAGGCGCATCTTCGGACACGATCCCCTGAATGGGCGGCGGAGATCACGGGCCTGTCGGTCACCGAGATCGAGGCCTTTGCCCACCTCGTTGGCACGACCAAGAAAACCTATTTCCGTCTCGGCTACGGCTTCGCCCGCCAGCGCAATGGCGCCGTCAACATGCATGCCGCTTCCTGCATCGCCGCGGTCACGGGCAGCTGGCAGTATGAGGGCGGCGGCGCCTTCCATTCGAATTCCGGCATCTTCAAGCTTAACCAGGAGGTGCTGGAAGGCACCAGGATGCGCGATCCCTCGATCCGCCATCTCGACCATTCGCGCATCGGCCCGGTGCTGACCGGCGCCGGCGACGCGCTCTACGGCGGGCCGCCGGTGACGGCGATGCTGATCCAGAACACCAACCCGGTGAATGTCGCGCCGGAGCAGCGGCTGGTAAGGCAGGGCTTTCTGCGCGACGACCTGTTCACTTGCGTGCACGAGCAGTTCATGACCGACACCGCCAGGCTGGCCGATGTCGTGCTGCCGGCGACGATGTTTCTCGAACATGACGACGTCTACAAGGGCGGCGGCAACCAGCACATCACGCTCGGTCCCAAGCTGATCGAGCCGCCGGAAGGGCCGCGCACCAACCATTTCGTCATCGAGCAACTGGCCGCGCGCCTGGGGGTCGCAGACCGCCCGGGTTTCGGCCTGACCGAACAGCAGCATATCGACATCATTCTCGGCAAGCGTGGGCTGGGCAGTTTCGACAGCTTGAAAGAGCAGAAATGGGTCGATCTGCAGCCGGATTTCGAGGCCGCGCATTTTATCAACGGGTTTGGCCATGCGGATGGTAAATTCCGCTTCCGCGCCGACTGGACCGGCCAGGCGGCTCCCAACCGGCCGCCGAAGAGCATGGGCCTGTTCGGACCGGTGGAACGGCTGCCTGAGTTTCCCGACCATGTCGACCTGATCGAAGTGGCCGACGAAGCGCATCCATTCCGGCTGACGACCTCGCCGGCACGCAACTTCCTCAACTCGACCTTTGCCGAAACGCCGGTGTCGAAGGAAAAGGAAGGCAGGCCGGCACTCCTCCTGCATCCCGACGACGCGGCGGACCTTGGGCTTGCCGACGGAGACCGTGTCGAGGTCGGCAACCGGCGCGGCGAGCTGGTGCTGCATGCCAAATTCTTCGACGGCATCAAGCGCGGCGTGGTGATAGCCGAAGGCATCTGGCCGAACAGCGCGCATGAGCGCGGCGAGGGCATCAACGTGCTGACAGGCGCCGATGCACCCGCGCCCTATGGCGGTGCTGCCTTCCACGACAACAAGGTCTGGCTGCGCAAGGCGGATTGAGCCGGGCGGAACCAGGTCGTCCGCGAGCCCATCACACCGGCAAGATCTCGGCCGCCTTCGTCCTGTTCAGCCGGTGCCTTATGTCGTCGGCGATCGCCTGGGCCTCGATCCCGATCTCGCGCAGCAATCCGGTGACTGCATTGTGGAAACCGATGAGGTAGAGGCCGAGATCCGAAGCTTTGGGGGTCACTCCACTGCGGTCCGGCTGGATGCCGGGCTCGAGAAATCTGGCATAGCCCGGCCGGTAACCGGTGGCGAAGATGATCGCGTCGAATTCGCCGTGTTTGCCGTCGGCGAAACGGGCGCCGCGTTCCGAAATCTCGGCGATATCGGGCGCGACCTTGATCGCGCCTTCGCGGATCTTGCCGATGGTGCCCACATCGATCACCGGAATGCGCGATGCAATCGCAATCTGCTCCAGCAGTCCCTGTCCCGGCCGTTTGAGCCCGTATTTTTCCAGCCTGCCCAGCACCAGGTCGAGAATGACCGGGAAAAGAACATCGTTGAAGCGCTGCGGCCCCAGGCGCGCGGCCATGCCGACCATCTGGATGGGCACGCCGAACAGTTCGCGCGGCACGATATGAACGCCGCCGCGCACGGAAATCGTCGGCCGTGCGCCGTTTTCCGCCAGATCGAGCGCAATCTCCGCACCGGTGTTGCCCATGCCGATGACCAGCACCGACTGACCGGCGAAAGGCCTGGCATTGCGATAGTCCGCGCTGTGCAATGTCTTGCCCGTGAAGGTATCGATACCGGCAAATCCGGGCCGCAAGGGCTCGGCATTGTAACCTGACGCGATGACCACATGTTTGGCGCGCAACGGCCTGGATAGCGCGTCCACACGCCAGCCGCGACTGTCCCGGGTGACCGCCTTCACCGTTTCTCCAAAGCGGGGCTTGAGGTCGAAGCGTTGCGCGTAGGCATCGAGATAGTCGACGAAGAGCGCACGCGGCACATAACGCGGATAGTGTTTGGGGAAGGGCATGAAGGGCAGCGACGAATAGCGCTTGGTCGTATGCAGGTGGACGCGCTCGTAATGGCGCCGCCAGGCAGGCGCGGCCTGCTGCTCTTTTTCGATGATGATGAAGTCGACGCCCGCCTGCCGCAGGCATGCGGCGACTGCCAGGCCCGCCGGCCCGGCACCGATGATCGCTACTGTCGTGGTGTCGTCCAAGCGCGCCTCCCAGCTCAATTCGCGTCCTGAGAATGTCAAAAGCATGGCGGGACGGACTGGACCCTGCCTGCCGGCAAGGTTCAATCTGGCAACGGCACGGTCAGCCCGACCTTGACGCGGTCCATGGCCACGAAGGTGCGGAATTTCCGGACATTGTTGCTGCCGAAGAACAGCTTTCGCGTCAGCGCCTCATAGGCGCCCATGTCGGCTACGGTGATGACGAGGATGAAGTCGGCCTCGCCGGTGACGTAATAGCATTGCTGCACTTCGGGCGTTTGCGAGAATTGCCGCTTGGCCCCGTCGATAAGCTCGGTGCGCTCGCTTTCCAGCTCCACCTCGACGAAGATGGTGATGGGCTGGCCGACCGCCGCGGGTTCGATGATCGCGACATTGCTTGCAATGACGCCCGCCTGCTCCATGCGCTTGATGCGGCGCTGCACGGCCGGTGCCGACAGGTTCACCGCTTCGCCGATCAGCCGCTGCGGTGTCGTGTTGTCTCGCTGCAGGATGGCAAGGATGGCGAGATCGAAACTGTCGAGTGAGGGCGATGATGGAGGCAACGGGCGGCATCCTGGTGAAACAAACTTGCATTTCGCAGGCCTAATTACAGCGCTCTTTGCGCCTGTCCTGCAATATGTTGTCGCTAACTGCCAAGGAGGCGCCCAGTGTTCCTGCCCAATCGCAATGCCTTGCACGGTGAGCCGCTTGATGCGACCGATGCCGAAACCCTCGGGATCGCGGGCGCGGACACGGTCGAGCGCTTTCTCGCCCATCGTGACAATCACGCGATGACGCCGCTGCACGCGCTGCCGACGCTGGCGGGCGAACTTGGCCTCGCTGAGCTGCATGTCAAGGATGAGGGCTTTCGTCTCGGCCTGGGCAGCTTCAAGGCGCTGGGCGGCGCCTATGCTGTTTTCCGCCTGGTGCTGGAAGAGGCCGGCAAGCGCCTTGGCCGCCCCGTCGATATCGAGGATCTCGATCGTGCCGATGTTCGCTCGGTCGCCGCGAAGATGACATTTGCCTGCGCCACCGACGGCAATCACGGCCGCTCGGTCGCGCAAGGCGCCGAGCTTGCTGGCGCTAGGGCCGTGATCTTTGTCCATGCCGGCGTCAGCGACGGGCGCATTGCTGCCATAGCCCGCTACGGCGCCGAGATGGTTCGCGTCGATGGCAATTATGACGATTCGGTCAGGCAAGCGGCGCAGGTCGCGGCCGAGAAGGGCTGGAGGGTGGTGTCGGATACGTCGTGGCCCGGTTATGAGCGCATCCCCGGCCTGGTCATGCAGGGCTATACGGCGATCGTGCGCGAAGCGCTGCGCCAACTCAGCGAACCGCCAACCCATGTCTTCGTCCAGGCCGGCGTTGGCGGCATTGCCGCGGCGGTGGCCGGCCATCTCGCCATCGTGCTCGGCGACGCCAGGCCCACCTTCACCGTCGTCGAGCCGGCGCGCGCGGCCTGCGTTGTCGCGGCTGCCCGGGCAGGGCATGTGGTCAAGGTGGCGCACGACCAGCCAACGGTCATGGCCATGCTTGAATGCTATGAGGCCTCTCAGGTCGCCTGGCGCGTGCTGGCGCGCGTCGCCGATGCCTTCATGACCGTGGACGAAGACGACGCCGTCGCGGTGATGCGGCGGCTGGCCCGGCCTGCCGGCAGCGATCCGGTGATCGTCGCCGGCGAGAGCGGCGGCGTCGGTCTTGCCGGACTGGTCCGGGCGATGGCCGAAAACAGGGCCGATCTAGGCCTCGACGGCAAATCCCGCGTGCTGGTGGTCAACACCGAAGGCGCCACCGACCCGCATCGCTATGCCGAACTGGTCGGCTTGAGCCCGGCCGAGGTGCTGGCCGGCAAGCTCGCTGCCGAGGCAACAGCATGATTGCTGTCGATGCTCAGCGCCTGGTTGGCCGTATCCGCGAACTCGGCGCCGTTGGCCGCGACGGCGAGGGCAGGCTGACCCGGCTCGCGGCCTCCGACACCGACAGACAGGGCCGCGACCTCTTCCTCGGCTGGCTGCGGCAGGCCGGGCTCGATGTCGCTATCGACCGCATCGGCAACATTTTCGGCATCTGGCAAAGTGCCGGCAATGCGGGCGAAGCGCCGCTGCTCATCGGCTCGCACATCGATACAGTCATCGACGCCGGCATCTATGATGGCTGCTACGGCGTGCTTGCCGGGCTGGAGGTGATCGAGACGCTGAAGGCGTCGGGTTTCCCGCCGGCGCGCCCGCTCGCCGTCGCGGCCTTCACCAATGAGGAGGGCGTGCGCTTCTCCCCCGACATGATGGGCTCGCTGGTCCATGCCGGCGGCGTCGATGTCGAGGCGGCGCTCGCCGCTGTCGGCACCGACGGCAGCACGCTCGGGCAGGAACTCGCCCGTATCGGCTATGCGGGGGAACGCGAACCCGGCTTTCTCAAGCCGCACCTCTATGTCGAACTGCACATTGAACAGGGGCCGCTCCTGGAGCGCGAAGGCATTCCGATCGGCGCGGTGGAGACCCTGCAAGGCATCTCCTGGCAGCGCATCACCCTCGATGGCGTCGCCAACCATGCCGGCACCACGCCGATGTCGATGCGCTGCGACGCCGGATATGCCGCGGCACGCGTGGTCACCTTCCTGCATGACCTTGCAGCGGCCTCCAACGCGCCGACCGTTGCCACCGTCGGCACGATGCGATTCGAGCCGAATGCCATCAACGTCATCCCATCGCGCGCCGTCTTCACCGTCGACCTGCGCGATCCCGACGAGCAGCGCCTGCAAGCACAGGAGGCGTCGCTGGCCGCCTTTCTCGAACAGCTCGCCGCCGAGGGCATCACCGTGTCGGTCGAGCGGCTGGCCCGCTTCGAGCCGGTTGTCTTCGACGGGCAGGTCGTCGAATTGATCGAGGCTGCCGCCAGGAAGCGCGGGCTTGCCTCGCGGCGAATGACCTCGGGTGCCGGCCATGACGCGCAGATGATCGCGCGCATGGCGCCGGCGGCGATGATCTTCGTGCCGAGCGCCGGAGGCATCAGCCACAGCCCGCATGAATACACCGAGGATGCCGAGCTTGTTGCCGGTGCCAACATCCTGCTTGATGTCGTCGCTGAACTCGCCGCGCTCAAGGGCTGAACAAAATGGCTGAACTCGATCCGGAAACGCTGAAGCGAGAGATGATCAATTGGCGGCGCGACCTGCACGCGCACCCCGAATTCGGCTTCGAGGAGAAACGCACTGCGGCCTTCGTCGCGGCCAAGCTGCGGGAATTCGGCCTGGACGATGTCGCCGAGGGTGTCGGCGGCACCGGCGTCGTCGGCACTTTGAAGCGCGGCACCGGCAACCGTGCCATTGCGTTGCGCGCCGACATGGATGCGCTGCGCATATCGGAGCAATCGAGCGCGCCCTACCGCTCCGGCAATCCCGGCGTCATGCACGCCTGCGGCCATGACGGCCACACCGCCATGCTGCTTGGCGCGGCAAAGCTGCTGGCGGGTGAGGGTGGTTTCGACGGCACCGTGCGCTTCATCTTCCAGCCGGCCGAGGAGTGGGGCAGGGGCGCGCTGGCCATGCTCGACGACGGCCTGATGCAGCGCTTTCCCTTCGACGAGATCTTTGGCCTGCACAACATGCCTGGCCTTCCCGTCGGGCATTTCGAGACCCGTGCCGGCCCTGTCATGTCGGCAGAGGATAATTTCGAGATCGTGCTCAGGGGGTTCGGCGGCCACGCGGCGCGGCCGCATTCGGGCAACGAAACGCTGGTCGCCGCCTGTGCGCTGGTCACCAATCTGCAGACCATCGTTTCGCGCCGCCTGAGCCCGGCCGACATAGCGGTGGTTTCGGTGACCGAACTGATCACCGATGGCACCCGCAATGCGCTGCCTGGTCTTGCCCGCATCCTCGGCGATACGCGCAGTTTTCGCCCCGAGGTCAGCGCGGCGATCGAACGCCAGATGCGCACCATCGCCGAGGGCACCGCGGCCGCCTACAACATTGCCGCCGAGGTCAATTACACCAGAGAATTCGTGCCTTTGCACAATGATGCCGAACTGGTCGAGGCGGCCTTCGCCGCCGCCAAGAAAATCTTCGATCCCGGCAATGTCGCGGTTGCCCGCGAGCCGATGACTGCGTCGGAGGATTTTGCCCGATTCCTCGATCACGTGCCGGGCTGCTTCGTGTTCCTCGGCAATGGCGAGGCCTCGGCGCCGCTCCACAATTCCAGCTATGACTTCAATGATGACGGGCTGGTCTTCGGCGCCAGCTTCCATGCCGCCATCGCCAGGCAACGGCTCGGAATTTGACCGGCCGCGGACCCCCTTCGGCACGCCTTTGCCGGTGGAAAACGCCTGGAAAAGGCCGAAATCCGCGATCCCACATGACGCAGCGGCAAGACTCAGCTAGGCTGTGTGGTGCGGCGGACCTGATTTATCCGCTTGGCCGGCGCCTTCTCCTCCCAAGCGGCGCCGGCCTTCTTCCCGCGCCGACCGCCTGGTAAATTAAGCATTCATTAAATTTAGAATATTCGCACTTGCAGGGCGTTAGCGTCTTTCTGGCATGGAATACGCTGGTCCTTGGCTGTTGCGGGAAGGCCAATGCGCGGGCGGAACTGGATAAGGGCGTTGCGTCAGGATGAGGCGCGGCAGGTGCGTGCGCGCATCGCCGAACTCGAAAGAAACCTTACAATGGCATTCCCGGCCCGAGGCCGTCAGTTGCAACAGGACGCCGGGCACGAATTGCGCAATGCCAAGTTCCGCCTCGAGCGGCTCGAAGAATGCATCGCGGCAATGCAATGAGGTTTCGACGGGTCCTCAGTGCACCGGGATCATCTCAGTTGCCCAACACTCTCCGTGTTCATGACAGGATTGCTGGCATAGGAGCTTTGTTCGGCACCAGGAGCCTTGGTCGGTGGCAATTTGTTGTCGCAGGCCGAGACAGCCAAAGCGACCAGGACAAGGGCTAATCCTAGCTTCTTCATCGCTATCGCCTCCTTGCTTTCAACGACCCGCCATCGGTTTGGTTGCGAACTTGGCGCGATGGAACAAACCGTCATGTTTCCGGTTGACCCTCATCAGAGGAGACCGCGGCATGATCCGTTTGCTTCTGGCAGGTACTTTTGCCTTTCTCGCTTACCGCCTCGCGCGCAAGATGATCGATGACGTGCCCGGCGACATCGATCCCCTGTTGCTGCCCGCGCCGAGAAGTGACCGCGAAGCTCTGCGCCGCCAATCGGCGGCCATGGGTGTCGATCCCCGGCGGTAGAGCAATTCCAGGAAAAGTGTGAAGCGGTTTTCCCTGGAAAAGCGTAGCGCTTTCCCTTGAGAGTTGCGCCAAGACCAAGGGGCCGTCGCAAAGCTTCTATGTTGCGAACAAAGCGGAAACGATGCTTGATGGGCGATGAACCTCGCCGCTCATGATTCGACCTTTGTGGAATCGACTGCCCAGCCCGCCTATCTCGCGCGGCTGAACGATGCCCAGCGCCAGGCCGTCGAGCATGGTGACGGCAAGATCGCCGGGCCGTTGCTGGTCATTGCCGGCGCCGGCTCGGGCAAGACCAACACGCTGGCGCATCGCGTCGCTCATCTCATCGTCAGGGGTGCCGACCCGCGCCGTATCTTGCTGATGACCTTTTCGCGGCGCGCCGCATCCGAAATGGCGAAACGTGTCGAACGTATTGCCGGCGAGGTGCTCGGCCGCGACGCCGCGGTGATCACCGATGCGCTGACCTGGGCCGGCACTTTTCACGGCATCGGCGCCCGGCTGTTGCGCGACTATGCGCTGGAGATCGGCCTCGACCCGGCCTTCACCATCCATGATCGCGAGGATTCCGCCGACCTGATGAATCTGGTGCGCCACGAACTCGGCTTCTCGAAAACGGAAGCGCGCTTTCCGACCAAGGGCACCTGCCTTGCCATCTACTCGCGCGCCGTCAACGCGCAGGCTCCGCTCGGCGAAGTGCTGGGGTCGGCCTTCCCCTGGTGCGCCGGCTGGGCCGAGCAGTTGAAGCACCTGTTCGCCGGCTATGTCGAGGCCAAGCAGGCGCAGAACGTGCTCGACTATGACGATCTGCTGCTCTACTGGGCGCAGATGGCGGCCGAGCCGGACATAGCGGCGCATCTGGGCGGGCGTTTCGACCATGTTCTGGTCGACGAATACCAGGACACCAACCGCCTGCAGGCTTCGATCCTGATGGCACTGAAACCCGACGGCGCCGGGCTGACGGTGGTCGGCGACGATGCGCAGTCGATCTATTCGTTCCGCGCCGCCGAGGTACGCAACATCCTCGATTTTCCAACACAGTTCGGGCAGGCCGCCGATGTGGTGATGCTGGAGCGCAACTACCGCTCGACGGAAACCATTCTGGCCGCCGCCAATGCGGTGATAGGCGAGGCCTCGGAGCGCTTCACCAAGAACCTTTGGTCGGAGCGCAAATCCACCGACAAGCCAAGGCTGGTGAGCGTCCGCGACGAGGTCGAGCAGGCCAACTTCGTCTGCGATACCATCCTCGCCGAGCGCGAGGCCGGTACGGCGCTGAAATCGCAGGCGGTGCTGTTTCGCGCCTCGCACCACAGCGGGCCGCTGGAAATCGAGCTGACGCGGCGCAACATTCCCTTCGTCAAGTTCGGCGGCCTGAAATTCCTCGATTCCGCCCATGTCAAGGATGTGCTGGCGGTGCTGCGCTTTGCCGAAAACCCGCGTGACCGCGTCGCCGGCTTTCGCGTTCTGCAACTGATGCCGGGCATTGGCCCTTCGGCTGCCGCGCAGATCGTCGAGACGATGACGACAGCGCTGGATGAAGCGATGGGCTTGGCCGGATGGCGGCCGCCGCAGCGCGCGGCCGACGACTGGCCCGGTTTCGTCTCGCTCTATTCCGGCCTGCGGGCCGGCGCCAAATGGCCAGCCGATCTCGAACAGGTCAGGCTCTGGTACGAGCCACATCTGGAACGCATCCATGAGGATGCCATCACACGCCGCGCCGACCTGTTGCAGCTCGAGCAGATCGGCTCGGGCTACGCCTCGCGCGAGCGCTTCCTGACCGAACTCACGCTCGATCCGCCGGATGCGACCAGCGACCAGGCTGGACCGCCGCATCGCGACGAGGACTATCTGATCCTTTCGACCATCCATTCGGCCAAGGGCCAGGAGTGGAAGAACGTCTTCGTGCTCAACACTGTCGATGGCTGCATCCCGGCCGATCTCGGCGTCGGCACCAAGGAGGATATCGAGGAGGAGCGCCGGCTGCTCTATGTGGCGATGACGCGGGCCAAGGACAGCCTCAACCTCGTCATGCCGCAGCGCTTCTTTCCCCATGGCCAGGCCGCGCGCGGCGATCGCCATCTCTATGCCTCGCGCACGCGCTTTATCCCGGCCTCGATTCTCGCCGCGTTCCAGCAGATGTCGTGGCCGGGCGCACAGGCGGCACAGGGCAGGGCGCCCCGGCCGGACGTGCGCGTCGATATCGGCGCGCGCATGCGCGGCATGTGGAAATAGCTGAAACCATGGCGCAGCCGTCGATCAGGATCGCCATCGCCGGGGCGCTGGGCCGCATGGGGCGGCAGATGGCCGAGGCCGTTCTGGCCGATCCGCGGCTGGCGCTTGCCGCCCGCTTCCATCGCCCGGGCAGTGTCGGCGACCGGCTGGTGAGCCGCGACGAGGCGCTCGCCGCGGCCGATGTGGTGATCGATTTCACCACGCCGGCGGCCTCCGCCGATCTGGCGAGGGTTTGCGCAAACCGGGGCGGCCCCGCTTTGGTGATCGGCTCGACCGGTTTCGATGCCGCCGAACTGGCTGATATAGCCGATGCCGCGAAAGCGGTTCCCATCGTCCGCTCCGGCAGTTTTTCGCTCGGGCTCAACATGCTGGTCGGGTTGGTCGAGCGGGCGGCGGGAGCGCTCGCCCCCGAAGATTGGGACGCCGAGATCTTCGAGGCGCATCATCGCCACAAGATCGATGCGCCGTCGGGCACCGCGCTGATGCTGGGACAAGCCGTCGCCGGTGGACGCGGCGTCGAACTGGACGCGGTCGCAAGGCGCGTCCGCGATGGCGTCACCGGCGCGCGGCCGGCCGGAGAGATCGGTTTTGCGGTGGTTCGCGGCGGCAGCATCGTCGGCGAACACAGCGTCAGCTTCTGTGCCGAAGGCGAGCTTGTTACCGTGTCGCACGCTGCCGGGGACCGCATCATGTTCGCTCGTGGCGCCATCGCCGCGGCACTTTGGCTGCCGGGACGCAAGCCCGGCGAATACGATATGCATGACGTGCTGGGATTTAATCGCTGAACTTGGCACGGCGTGCATTTTCACGCCGCCGCTATTGTCCGCCGCGGCTTGCTGATCCGCAAGCCTTGCCGTCATTTTCGGCTTTACCCTGAAAGCTGGATGAAAGGTTGGTGCCATAACTCTTGTCCGGCGCCCCCATATTGTCGCGCAAAAGCGATGGGAGAGAGAGGGGCGCGGGAAACGAACAAAGGGAAGAGGCCATGTCGCTCGCGCGAATTCTGCTCGATTCAGCCGCCACAACCGCACTCGTCGCCACCATGGCCTTGTCAGCGCCGTCCGTACACGCCGCCGACAAAGTTTCCATCATGGTCGGCGGCTACGAGAAGCAGATTTACCTGCCAGCCAAACTGACCGAAGCACTCGGTTACTTCAAGGACGAGGGTCTCGACGTCGAGTTGCTGAATGAGCCGGCCGGGGTCGACGCCGAAAACGAGATGCTTGCCGGTGCCGTGCAAGGAGTTGTCGGCTTTTATGATCACTGCATCGATCTGCAGGCCAAGGGCAAATTCGTCGAATCCGTCGTCCAGTTCAGCCAGGCGCCGGGCGAGGTCGAGCTCGTTTCGACCAAGCATCCCGAGATCAAGTCGCCCGCCGACTTCAAGGGCATGAGCCTGGGCGTGACCGGTCTAGGCTCATCGACGAATTTTCTTACGGAATATCTTGCCGTCAAGAACGGTTTGAAGCTCGGCGAATTCACCTCGGTTCCGGTCGGCGCCGGCAACACCTTCATTGCCGCCATGCAGCAGGACAAGATCCAGGCGGGCATGACGACCGAGCCGACGATCACGCGGCTGCTGAAGACCGGCGAAGCGTCCATTCTCATCGACATGCGTACGATGGAAGGTACCAAGGCTGCTCTCGGCGGCACCTACCCGGCCGCCTCCCTCTATATGCAGACAGATTGGGTCGAAGCGCACAAGGACATCGTGCAGAAGCTGGCCAACGCTTTCGTCAAGACGCAGAAGTTCATCAGTTCGCATAGCGGCGCCGAGATCGCCGACAAGATGCCGAAGGACTATTATGTCGGCGACAAGGAAGGCTATGTGAAGGCCCTCGATGCCGGCAAGGCGATGTTCACCCCCGACGGGATCATGCCCGAGGGTGGACCTGAGACAGTGCTGACGGTTCTTTCAGCCTTCAAGAAGGAACTGCAGGGCAAGCAGATCGACCTTGCCAAGACCTACACCTCGGAATTCGTCAAGAACGCCAAGTAGCAGACAGTACCGGCGCGATGACCGACATCGCGCCGGTACCCTCAGTTTTTCACCTCCGGCGACCTTGGGGCCGACGGCGGGCGTCTGCTCTTATCCAGGAGTTCCACCATGGCTATTGAAAAAAATGCACCGGCGATCGAGCTGATCAACGTCAGTCGGCGTTTCCTTTCACCCACCGGCAAATCGCTGACGGCACTGCGCGACTTCACCATGACCGTACAGCGCGGCGAATTCGTCGCCGTTGTCGGCCCGACCGGCTGCGGAAAATCCACCACACTCAATCTTGTCACAGGGCTGGCAAGCCCAAGTGCCGGCGAGGTTCGTGTCATGGGCGCACCGGTCAGGGGCATAGACCCGCGCATCGGCTTTGTTTTCCAAAGCGATGCCCTGTTTCCGTGGCGAACCGTGATCGACAACGTGATGGCTGGTCCTCTCTTTCGCGGCAAGGCCAAGTCCGAAGCCACGGCCGCGGCGCGCGACTGGCTGGCGCGCGTCGGGCTGTCGCGTTTCGAGCAGCATTATCCGCACCAGCTTTCAGGCGGTATGCGCAAGCGTGTGGCGTTGGCGCAGACTTTCATAAACGGTCCGGAGATCCTGCTCATGGACGAGCCGTTTTCAGCGCTTGACGTGCAGACTCGGGTGCTGATGCATGAGGAACTGCTGCGCCTTTGGTCCGAAGCCAAGGCTTCCGTGGTCTTCGTAACCCATGACCTGGAAGAGGCGATTGCCTTGGCCGACAAGGTCTATGTCCTGACCGCCGGACCGGCCACCGTGAAGTCGGTCTACACGATCGACCTGCCGCGCCCGCGCGTCGTCGCCGACATCCGTTACGAACAAAGCTTCATCGATTACTCGCGCACCATCTGGGCCGACCTCAAGGAAGAGGTCGAGACCAGCTATGCACGCGCGGCAGCCTGAGGAGGAAAGCCATGACCGATGCCGCAATCGACATCAGAGCAGGCGCTTTCAAGCCTGGCACTTCCGACGCGGAAATCGAAGCGGCCGCGGCAAAAGCATCGCAGCGCCGCCGCCGCGCCGTCATATTCTGGCGGGTCGCCATCCTGGTCGCCTTTCTCGGCCTGTGGGAGATTGCCGCGCGCCTGGCGTGGATCGATCCGTTCTTCTACGCGATGCCGAGCGCGATCGCGCAGCGGCTCTATGAATGGACGACGGAAGGAACGTCCGAGGGGCCGCTGTGGTATCATCTCTATGTTACCATGGAGGAGTCGGTCATTGGCTTCGTGACCGGTTCGGTAGCTGGCATCATCATCGGTGTCGCGCTCGGTCGCAACCGGATGGCCGCAGACATTTTCTCCATCTACATCAAGGTGATCAATTCCATTCCCCGCGTGGTTCTGGCACCGATCTTCATCATGATCCTCGGCCTCGGCCTCGCTTCGAAAGTGGCGCTTGCCTTCGTCATGGTTTTCTTTGTTGTCTTCCACAATGCATTCCAGGGCGTGCGGGAGGCCGACAGGGCAATGATTGCCAATGCCCGTATCCTCGGGGCCTCCAACTGGCAGTTGACGCGCTCGGTGATCGTCCCTTCGGCGATGAGCTGGATCTTCGCCAGCCTGCATGTCAGCTTCGGCTTTGCCATCATCGGTGCGATCGTCGGCGAATTCGTCGGCTCGCGCTATGGCATCGGCCTGCTGATCAATATCGCCAAGGGATCCTTCGACGCCGCCGGCATGTATGCCGCTATCGTCATCGTCATGGTGGTGGCGCTCGGCGCCGAATATCTGATGACCATGGTCGAGGATCGCCTGGCGAAATGGCGCCCCCAGCCGCTGCATGAGACGCAGTGAGCCGCGACATGGGCTAGCTGCTTGCCAGCGGCAACCTCACGTCAACCACCAGACCGCCGGCCGCGCCATCCCGCAGGGTGACGCGGCCGCCGGCGTTTTCGACGACCTCCCGCACGATGGCGAGCCCCAGCCCGCTGCCTTCCTCGGTCGAGCCGGCGATGCGGTAGAAGCGCTCGAACACGTGATCCCGCTCTTCCACTGGAATGCCAGGCCCGTCGTCGGTGACCGTCAGCATGGCTTCGCCATCGACGGCCGCCAGCCTCACAGTGACGCTGCCACCTGAGGAGGAGTAGCGCAGCGCATTGTCGACGAGGTTGACGATCATTTCGCGCAGCATGGTGCCGTCGCCGATGACCGGTGCGGGGCCGGCCTCCTCGAGGCCGAGATCGACGTTGCGGCTGACGGCGATCGGCGCATGGGTTTCCAGAACCTGGCGAGCCGCTTCGGTCAGGTCGACACGGTCGGCGCGCGGCCGTCGGCTGCCCGGCTCGGCTCTCGACAAGGTCAGCAGTTGTTCGGCAAGCCGTGCCAGGCGGCCGGAGCTTGCCTGCAGGGCCACCAGCGCCTCGTGGCGGGCATCGGGGACGGTTTCTCGCAGCGCGTAGCTCGCCTGCGTCGACAGCAGCGCCAGCGGCGTGCGCAACTGGTGCGCGGCATTGGCGACGAAGCGGCGTTGCGACGCCATCTGAGCCCGCACGCGTGCCATATAGGCGTTGAGCGCTTCGATCAGCGGGCGGATTTCGCTCTGGGCGCCCGGCACTTCGACCGGGTCGAGGTCGCTGCGGTTCGGCGAACGCACCGCGTCGCGCAGCCTGATGAGCGGCGCCAGGCCCCGATGCAGGCCAAGGAGCACGAAGAGGCCGGCGATCGCCACCAGCGCCAACTGCTGGGCAAAGGCGCCAAACCAGAGTCGCCGCACCATCGCGTCATGTCCGGCAAGGGTGACGCCGACGGTAACCGATATCGGCGAATCCTCGCCGGCGCCGACCACACCCTGGCTGAAGGTAAGCAGCCGCAGCCGGTGGTCGCGATAGCTTGCCTCGGTGCTGGACGGCGTCAATGCCTCCGGCAGATTGGGATAGCCGGTCAGCAGCCGCCCTCTGGCAGTCTTGACATGGTAGTAGACGCTGTCGCGGTCGCCCGTATCGAACATCTCAATCGCTGCCGGCGGTATCGTGGCATCGAGGACGCCATCGGTCATGGCGACCTGCTCGGCGATGGTCCGCGCCGAGCCGAGCAGCATTCGGTCGGTGACCAGGTTAGCTGTGGCCAGCGCGCTGCCATGGCTGGTCCACAGATTGATGGTGGCGAGTCCGGCCAGTGGCAGCACCACCCATGCCAACAGCTGCAGGCGGAGGCTATTGATCTTCATGCCGCAGAAGATAGCCGAGGCCACGCAAGGTGGCGATCTGGACCCGCGACCCTTCGAGCTTCTTGCGCACGCGATGCACATAGATCTCGATGGCGCTGGGGTCGGCATCGGTCTCGAAATCATAGATCGCCGCCGAAAGTGCCGCCTTGCTCACCGTGCGCCCGGCTTTCACCATCAATTGCTCCAGCACCGCATGTTCGCGAGGTGTGAGCGCCAGCGGTTCACCGGCCAGCGAAAACAGCCTTGTGTTGGTGTCGAAGACGAGATCGCCGCAGGCAACGACAGGCGCGGTGCGGTCGTTGGCGCGGCGCAGCTGCGCCCGAATGCGGGCCTCGAGCTCCTCGATCTGGAACGGCTTGGCCAGATAGTCGTCGGCGCCTTCGTTGAGGCCCTTGACTCTGCCGTCGAGGCTGGCATTGGCGGTCAGCACGATCACCGGCACCCGGTTGCCGCGCGCCCGCAGCATGCGCAGCACCTCCAGGCCGCCCATACGCGGCAGCGCCAGGTCCAGGATGACGAGCGCATGGTCGCCCGCCGCCAGCGCGTGCTCGACATCCTCGCCCTCATGGACGATGTCGACCACATAATTCGCCTGGCGCAGGGTCTTGCCCAGCCAGTCGGCCAGTTCGCGGTTGTCCTCAACAAGCAGCAGTCGCATATCTATGACAGTCCGGATCCATTTGCCGCCGCCTTCCAGCGGATCGCCTCGGCCTGATGGGCCGCGGCACCCCTGATCTCTCTTGAATGAGCGACAGTATCGATCTCAACGCAAGACAAATGCGGGCTCGGCGAGGGTAGCAGCAGGCCTTTGCAGGTTTCGATCAGCCTATTCTCGCTTCAAATCGAACCGAACGGTTCGGTTCGGGTTGACAGATTGTGTCGCAAACAGTGAACAATCGCCTCCAAAAGCGCTCCGATCTTGTCGGAAGGGCTGAACTTAATAAACTGAAATGATTGCATAAATTGCGTTGAAATTGCTGCGCATGCAATATGCATTGTCTATAATATAAGGAAATTCTGCAAAGCCGACGCGACTGGTAATCCAAAAGGCATTCCCTACTTCGGGGTGGTCCGAGCGACGCGAAATTCCTCCCAAGGGCACGCCACCAGACGGACAGGACAGATAAATATTGGAGTAAAGAAAATGACCAAGATCGCTCTTACCGCCGCCGCCATCCTCGCCGCCACGGGCGCCGCTTTCGCTGGCAGCGACCATTATGGCTCCGGCAACTATGGTTCCAACAACGTCAACCAGCCGGTTGCCAGCCAGTCGTCCTCGAACATCGACACCACCTATACCGGTTCGATCGTGAAGTCTTTGAAGACACAGGGCGACGCCAATGCCAACGTGCCGGCTCAGTCGGGCCAGGGCATCTGGGGCCGTTAATTCCTCCAATCCCCGGAAGATTGACAAAGAGCGGTGGGCCTGGCCCGCCGCTCTTGTTTTGCGCAGCAGGGCAGGCATCGGTTTCAAGCAGCCGGGTCTTTGCAACCGGCGGAAAAGCTCCGCCTCCGGGAATAAAACCAGACGGCCTCGGGTCTTATTCCTGCGGAGCCGTCCTCCCAAGACGCCGCCCAACGGATGAGACAGGAGATTGAAATGAACAAGATCGCTATCGCCATACCGCCATCCTCCTTGCGACCGGCGGCGCCCTTGCCGGCAGTGACCATTATGGCTCCGACAATGCCAACCAGCCGGTTGCCTCGATCGCCGGGGTGGATCACGCCGCCACCGGCGCGGTAAAGGACACGGATATGGCCGGGCGCAAGGCAGCCGATACCAGGATGAAGACCACCACCGACTGGCCGGAACCCGGCCAGGGTATCTGGGGCAACTGAGGTCTCGGGCGCGGCGGGCTTGCCCGCCGCATGCCTGGCAGGACTGCTAGCTCAGATCCTTCGGGCGCAGGCAATGCGTCAGTCGTGCCGCCGAAAGGCCAGACCAGTCGCTGTCGAAGACAAGGCGCGCGATGGCTGCCGTGGGGAACTTTTCCTCGAGCCTCTTATGGGCTTTGGTCTCCGAGCCGGATCCGGCAAGCTGTTTCGCCAGATCCTCCAGGCCCGGATTGTGGCCAACCACCACCAGGCAGCGGCTTGATG
This sequence comes from Mesorhizobium sp. WSM4312, assembly GCF_002294875.1. Taxonomy (NCBI): domain Bacteria; kingdom Pseudomonadati; phylum Pseudomonadota; class Alphaproteobacteria; order Hyphomicrobiales; family Phyllobacteriaceae; genus Mesorhizobium; species Mesorhizobium sp. WSM4312. The sequence continues at coordinate 79,926 of NZ_NSFU01000008.1, forward strand.
GGTCGACTTTACGAATCTGGCTCAGAATATCCGCCGCCGAAGCCTCGTAGAGCGCTTCGGCAAACACGACCCGGGGATGTGCCGGCAGTTCCGCGGCGACCAGCCGCCATGTATCACGGGTGCGCAGAGCCGACGACACCAGCACAAGATCGGGCAGCCAGTCGCGCGCCGCAAGCTCCCGCCCCACCAATTTGGCCGCCTTCAATCCGCGTTCGGCCAGCGGCCGGTCGACATCGTCGAGAGCAGGGTCGTCCCAGCTCGATTTGGCATGGCGCAGGAGAAGAAGCTGTTTCATCAATTTGCGTCCGACCAGGGAATGTCGGCATGAAAGTCCTTGCCATATCCACCGCCGTGCCGCGTGCCGGCCTCGACATCGAAGGCCGCCGCCAACTGGCCATGGATGAATAGGCCGACACGCCGTTCACCGTTGTCCCACTTAGCGACGATGTCGGTTTCGGCGATCGGCCAGGCTCCGGATCGAATGTGTATTGTGCCGATGATTGGCCCGACGGTTCTGCCCTGCATTTCACAGAGGTAAAAATATGCTGTGGCGTTTTGCGGGTCTCCGGCCTCGTCATATTCGAAAACGTCGGCCAGGTCGCCTTTAATGCGGATCGCACTGTCGAAAACGTCCATTGGCCTCGGCTCAGGGCGTAATCCGCGCCAGATGTTCCAGATCGGCTTCCTCGCGCAGCGGATCGGGCGCCATCACCACCGAGGTGCCGTTGTCGGCATCATCGGCAAAGTGGGCGAGCACCGTGCGCCCGGCCTCCATGCGCGCCTTGCCTTCGGCGACCAGGCCCAGAGCCAGCGGGTAGAGCCGGTGCTCGGCCTTCAGCACCCGGGCAGCCAGCGTATCGGCATTGTCGCCGACCATCACCGGCACGGCCGCCTGGGCGATGATCGGCCCGTCGTCCATCTCCGACGTGACGAAATGCACGGTGCAGCCATGGATGCGCAGGCCGGCGGCCAGAGCGCGCGCATGGGTGTCGAGGCCCTTGAATGCCGGCAGCAGGGCAGGGTGGATGTTGATCATCCGGCCCTGCCATTTCTGGACGAAGCCGGAGGAGAGAATGCGCATGTAACCGGCCAGGGCCACGATGTCGGCATTGAAGGCGGTGAGTGCGGCGTCGATCGCCGCATCATGCGCCTGCTTGCTGCCATGGTTGGCGCGGGCAATGACCTGCGTGGCGATGCCGCGTGCCTTGGCGATACCGAGGCCTGTGGCGTCGGCCTTGTCTGAAATCACGCCGACGATCTCGGCCGGGAAGGCCGGGTCGCTGGCCGCGGCGATCAGCGCGGTCATGTTGGAGCCGCGCCCCGAGATCAGGACGACAGTGCGTTTTCTCTGCGTGCTCATAGGCCGATCGAGCCCCGATAGATGACGCCGGCATCGCGGCGCGGCACGATGCGGCCGATCGGCGTCACCGTCTCGCCGGCTTCCTGCAGCACGGCGGCGACCTGCGCCGCCTGGCCGGAGGCGACCGCCAGGATCATGCCGACGCCGCAATTGAAGGTGCGCATCATCTCTTCCGGCGCCACGCCGCCGGTCTTGGCCAGCCACGAGAACACCGCCGGCACGTCTATGGCTTCCAGGTCGAGTTCGGCCGAAAAATCCTTGGGCAGCACGCGCGGAATGTTTTCCGGGAAACCGCCGCCGGTGATGTGCGCCAGCGCCTTGATGCCATGCGTGTTGCGGATCGCCTTGAGGATGGACTTGACGTAGATGCGGGTCGGTTCGAGCAACGCCTCGGCAAGCGTCGCCTCGTCGTTGAACGGCGCCGGATCGCTCCATGCCAGGCCACTGGCGGCGACGATGCGGCGCACCAGCGAAAAACCGTTCGAATGCAAGCCCGAGGAAGCGAGGCCCAAAAGCACATCGCCTTCGACGATGTCGTCGGTGGGCAAAAGCTGGCCGCGTTCGGCCGCGCCCACGGCAAAGCCGGCGAGATCATAGTCCTTGCCGTGATACATGCCGGGCATTTCCGCCGTCTCGCCGCCGATCAGCGCGCAGCCGGCCTGCCGGCAGCCCTCGGCGATGCCGCCGACGATCGCCGCTCCCTGGTCGGGATCGAGCTTGCCGGTGGCGAAATAGTCGAGGAAGAACAGCGGTTCGGCGCCCTGCACGACGATGTCGTTGACGCACATGGCGACGAGGTCGATGCCGATCGTGTCGTGCTTGCCGGCATCGATGGCGATCTTGAGCTTGGTTCCTACACCATCATTGGCGGCGACCAGCACAGGATCGGTAAAGCCGGCCGCCTTGAGGTCGAACAACCCGCCGAAACCGCCGATCTCGCCATCCGCACCCGGCCGGCGCGTGGCACGCACCAGCGGCTTGATCTTCTCGACCATGAGATTGCCGGCATCGATATCGACGCCGGCCTCGGCATAGGTGAGCCCGTTCCTGCGCTTGCTCGTTTTGGCCTGGCCCGTTTTGGGCTGGCTTGTGTCGCGCTTGCTCATCGCAATTTTCCTGCTCGTTTGCGGGCTCTTCGCATGAACGGTTTCGGTCCGCAAGGATAACGGCGGAGCCGAGCGCCATTTGACCTGACAAAAGCGTGGATAGAATGGCATAGGATTGGCGCTCGCGCCTGGAACGAACTGTCCTTGTGGCGGCTCTCCATCTCCTTCATCTATCTCCAAACAGCGCATGGCGGGACAATGAGTTGACCATCCCCAATCTGATCACCATCCTGCGCCTTCTCCTGGTGCCTGCCGTGGTGCTGGCCATGCTGCAGGCCCGTTGGGACTGGGCCTTTGCCGGCCTCGTCATCGCCGGCGTCTCGGATGGCATCGACGGCTTCATCGCCCGCCGCTTCAACCAGCAGTCCGAACTCGGCGCCTATCTGGATCCGATGGCCGACAAGCTGCTTCTGGTTTCGGTGTTCGTCGTCATGGGCTTCATCGGGCAATTGCCGCTGTGGCTGGTCGTCACCATGGTGTCGCGCGATGCGCTGATCATCTGCGCGGTCCTGTTGTCCACCGTGATGGCGCACCCGGTCGAGATAAAGCCGTTCCTGGTGTCGAAAGCCAATACCGCCATCCAGATCGTGCTGGCGGCGGTCGTGCTGGGCGAGCTCGCCTTTGCCCTGCACCTCGACCCTCTGCGGCCAGCCCTCATATTGCTGTCCGGGGTCTTGACCGTGGCTTCGGCCGCAGCCTATCTCGTGGCTTGGCTGAGGCATATGAGCGGCTATGGCGAAGGCTCCAATCCGGACATCTGATAAAGAAGCGGCGGTGATCGAGGCCGCAGCCGCCGATCTTGTCGCGGCCTCCGCGTTCCGCCGGCAGATCGCCTTCTGGGTGGCCGGCATCGCCGGACTTGCGTTGTTCCTCTATGTATTCAGCGCCATCCTGCTGCCCTTCGTCGCCGGCATGGTGCTTGCCTACTTCCTCGATCCGGTCGCCGACCGGCTGCAGCGGCTTGGCCTGTCGCGTTTCATGGCGACGGTGGTCATCCTGATCACCTTCCTCATCGTGCTGGTGCTGGCCTTTGTTATCCTCATTCCGGTCTTGGCGACGCAGATGGCCGATTTCGCCGGCAAACTGCCGGAATACCTGACCCGGCTGCAGAGCCTGATCACCTCCTTCGATCCGAAATGGCTGGAGCAGAAATTCGGCGTCAACGCCAATGGCTTGCGTGATGGGCTGAATTCGCTGCTGACCTCGGGTTTCGGCCTGCTCACCACGGTCTTCACCTCGATCTGGAGTTCGGGCGTGGCGCTGGTCTCGGTGGTCAGCCTGTTCGTGGTGACGCCGGTGGTTGCCTTCTACATGCTGCTCGACTGGGACCGCATGGTGGCGGTCATCGACAGCTGGGTGCCGCGCGACAACGTAGCGACCGTGCGCGCCATTGCGCGCGACATCAACACCGCGACCGCCGGTTTCGTGCGCGGCCAGGGCACGCTCTGCCTGGTGCTCGGCGCCATGTACGCCACCGGTCTGACGCTGACCGGGCTGAACTTCGCCATCCTGATCGGCCTGTTCGCCGGGCTGATCTCGTTCATTCCCTATGTCGGCTCGCTGACCGGGCTGGTTCTGGCGGTCGGCGTCGCTTTTGTGCAGTTCTGGCCGGACTGGACAATGATCGTCGCCGTCGCCGTGGTCTTCTTCATCGGCCAGTTCATCGAAGGCAACATCCTGCAGCCCAGGCTGGTCGGCAAAAGCGTCGGCCTGCATCCGGTGTGGCTGATGTTCGCTCTGTTCGCCTTCGGTGCGCTGTTCGGTTTTGTCGGTCTGCTGATTGCCGTGCCGGCTTCCGCCGCCGTCGCCGTTCTGGTGCGCTTTGCCATCGCCCGCTATCTCGAATCGCCGCTTTACAAGGGCCACGCGACAGAGGCTGCGCCGCCGCTGCCGGCCGATCGTGGCGGCGGCCACCGCACCCAACCACGTCGCTCGAAGTGACCGCCCAGCGAACCGATCCGCCGCGCCAGCTGCCGCTCGATCTCGGCCACGGCACAGGCTATTCGCGCGACGAACTCGTCGTCTCCGGCACCAACAACCAGGCGGCGGCACTGGTCGACCGCTGGCCGGACTGGCCCTCGCCTGTGGTGGTGCTGGCAGGTCCCGCCGGCTCCGGCAAGTCGCATCTGGCCGCCATCTGGCGTGCGCGCGCCACCGCGGTCGCGGTCGACGCCCGGCTCATCGGCGATTGCATCGCCAGTCTCGGCGCCCGGCCGGCGCTGATCGACGATGTCGATGCCGGCGCGGTCGACGAACAAGGCCTGTTCCATCTGATCAATGCGGTGCGCGGCGCCGGCTCGACGCTGCTGTTGACCGCACGGCGTTTTCCCTCGGCCTGGGGCGTGTCGCTGCCAGATCTGGCCTCGCGGCTGAAAGCGGCGGCGACGGTCGAGATCCATGAGCCCGACGACCTGCTGCTGGCCGGCGTCATCACCAAGCTGTTCGCCGACCGCCAGGTCGAGGTCGAACCGCATGTCGTGCAATATCTGGTGCGGCGCATCGAGCGCTCGCTGGCGACAGCCATGCGTGTGGTGGAGCGGCTGGACCGCACCGCGCTCGAGCGCAAGATGCCGATCACGCGGGCGCTCGCCGCCGAAACGGTCAGCGCGATGGATGAGGGGCAGGGCGCGTTCGAGATTTAGTAATCCTAGGGCGACCGGCAACAGGGCATGTCCCATTTTGGGAAAGAACAGCTGGCATCCATCTTGCTGCACCAGCTTGCCGGCTGACCCCGGTCCTGATTGCGTTCCAAATCAGGTTGTAGGCTCGCCGGGATTGAGTTTGGGGTTCTCGCCCGGCGAGCTTGCCTTCAACTGCTCTCGGACCCGATCTATCCACGACCGACATAGAATGCGCGCTCCGGGCTTGAAGTCGGGCGGAGTGGGGGCGCTCATTCAGCAGGGCTGGACCGGCGCGCGTATCGTCGCATGAAGGCCGGAGCGCGTATCGCCCGATCAAGGGCACGACAAAGGCGGCGGCCGCGGTTCAGGCTCTGGTGGGGCAAGGGCGCCTGAATCGCACCAGCTATGAAGAGGATGGTCGGAGTGGAGAGATTCGAACTCCCGACCCTCTGGTCCCAAACCAGATGCGCTACCAGCCTGCGCTACACTCCGAACGGTCTGTTGCCTATTCATTTCGGTGTTGGATGGCAAGAGCAAAAACCTTGCCGCCATGCGCATTGCGCAGTAATGACGGACGAAGGGGCGGCGATGCTGCCTTGCACAACCATGAGGTGGCCATGTCCGCGCGCATTTTCAGCCCAGCTAAAACCGCGATGCAATCCGGCAAGGCCAAGACCGGCCACTGGGTGCTGGAATTCGACCCCGAGATGCGCAAGAAGATCGACCCCTTGATGGGCTATACGACGTCGGGAGACATGAGAAGCCAGATCAGGCTGACCTTCGACACGCGCGAAGAGGCCGTGGCCTACGCCGAAAAGGAAGGGCTTGCCTTCCGTGTCGAGGAGCCGAAAGAGACCAAGCGCCGCCAGATTTCCTATGCGGAGAATTTCCGCTATGACCGCAGGACGCCCTGGACGCATTGAACGGCGTCAGCGCCAGATATCCAGCCGGCCCCTTTGGCCGGCCAGCGGTCCCGTAGCTCAGCTGGATAGAGCACCGGCCTTCTAAGCCGATGGTCACAGGTTCGAATCCTGTCGGGATCGCCAATAAATCAATGATTTTACGAGGTTATTTCCTTCTTGTTGAAGGCGTGTCGGTTCGCTTTCTGCCGCGCCGGCACGGTGCAGGCTCGCTGTAAGAAATGACCAGCGGGAACCTGACGCTTGCCCGCGCGTTGCATCGCATGCTCAAGAAGATCGCCTTCGCCGCCGTGCTGTTCCAGGTTGCCGTTTTCTCGGCTCTGATAACGCAGACGGTTCTTTTCGCATCGACGGCGACCCAAGCCGCAGACGTACGGCGCAGCGAACCCATTGCCGTCACCGACAGGGAATGCGCTGCCGCGAGGTGGCCGAACATTCCGGGTCGGTGTCTGGAGCGGGTTGAGGCGCGCAACTCTATTACGACGCTGGTGCTGACGGCGGGCCAATAGAGCAGAGCTGCGTGGGCGACCCGGAATTATTTCGTGATCCGCCGAAGTTGGAACCTTAGCCTACATCAGGCGTTCGGGGCCTTGTATTCGCGGAGCCTCATAAAAGGCAATGTGCGGGCCGGCGAACGGGCGGGACAAAACAAGCGCGGGTTGGGGGAGGAGAAAACGAGGCCATGTCGAAACGTGAAATTGGAACGTCCCCCGCCCTGGGGCGGCGTATCGCTCAACTCAGAGCCAGAATGCAGGATGCCGAAATTTCCGATCATGAGATGAAGACCTTCCACAAGGTCGCGGCCATCATGGGGGCGGGCGACGGGTCCCTACAACTGGATGCCGACGACCTGATCGCGGCATCCTTCGTTGTCGAAGCAAGTGGACCGGCGCCGAACCATCGACGTTCTGAATTCCCCGCATCGCGCGAAATTTAGTCGGCGGGCTTGCGTTCACCGCCGGGGCACGGCGGTCCATTTGGGCGAGCATGCTCCGGCTCCCTGATCTCGAATTGAAGGGAAAGTCTTATCAATTTGTTTGCGTTGGCGCGTCATAGTAGCGACGGCTAACGGAGTGGAATGGGATGAAGTTCGACCTGTCGTCGACCAGTTGGGGCAGGGTGATCGCTGCCACCGCCGCCGGCACGGTATTCTTCATTGCCGTGGCGTTTTTCGTCGATTCCTTCAATTTCCCCTATCTCTCGCCCGAGGCTGTCTGGCGCGCGCAAATGACGGATCTCATGCTGCCCCTGGTGCTGGGCGGGTCGTTTCTGTTTTTTCTCATGTGGAAGATTCGCCAGCTGGCGATAGCTCAGCGCGACCTCAGCGTCATCGCCGCCACCGACAGTCTGACGGCCGTGCTGAATCGCGGCGCCTTCTCGATGCTGGTCGAGGCCTATCTGGAGGAGACCCGCAAGCAGGAACAGACCCGTTCCGGCGCGCTGCTGATCATCGATGCCGACCACTTCAAGTCTATCAACGACCGCCTCGGCCATGACTGTGGCGACCAGGCGCTCAAGCTCATCGCGCAGGCGATCAAGGGACAGCTGCGCGGCAGCGATATCGTCGGCCGCATCGGCGGCGAGGAGTTTGGCGTGTTTCTTCCCGGTGTCGACCCCTCGCAATCCTGGCTGGTTGCCGAAGGCATCCGCCGGCGAATTCGCGAAATGGACTTTTCGCCTGGCGGCCGCGCCTGTCCGCTTTCCGTCAGTATCGGCGGCACCAGCTTCATCGGGCCGACGACTTACGAGGCGATATTCTCCGCCGCAGACAGACGGCTCTATGCCGCCAAGTCGAATGGCCGCGATCAGGTCAGTTTCGACCCGGCGGAAGCCGCCCTGGTGTCTCAGTCCGGCGCCGCCACGGTGCATTGACCGCAGCCTTGCTGCGCGTGAAGGCTGAGGTCGCCGCTTCCTTGACGCCGTCTTGCCGGTGTGCTTCCTCCGGCTAAGGTGATGTATTGGGCGTCGCCAGAGACATTTCTGCTTTCTTGATCTCCTCGGTCTTCCGGGCCACCGGCGCAGTCACGACCTGTTTCGGTGCCGGGCGAACGAGTGGCGGGATGGCCCGGGCCAGGCAAGCGCGGCGATCATGATCCATTTGTTCAACGGCTTTCAGAACCCGTTTGGCGGCAGCGAACGCGAAACCCTGGACCTGTATCGGCTGTTGAGTGCCGACCAGCAGGTGTGTCTTTGGGCAACCTCTTCGCGCGTGTCCGACGAACTGATGCGGCAATTTCCGATTCGCCGCGTGTCGCTGACAAAGCGCGAGGTGCCGGACGGCGGCACCTATGTCTTCCTCGGCGCGCATTGGCGCAACAAAATCTGGCCTTACCTGATCCGGCGGCCACGCCGGCTGATCTATGTCTTCAACACCTTTCACCCGAAGATCATCGGGCTGACGACCGGCATGCCGCGCCTGCTGGGCTGGCCCGGCGCCGAATTGGTGCTGATCTCGGAATTCCAGAAGCGCATGCTGCAGGTCGAAGGCGTCGTGCATCCGTCGCCGATCGATATCGGGCGTTTTTCACCACGACCGGCAAGGCCGGACGGCCCGTTCACGGTGGGGCGGCTGAGCCGCGACACGGCGGACAAGCATCATGCCGACGATGTGGCGCTCTACGAGGCCTTGCTGGCCGATGGCGTTGCGGTACGGATCCAGGGCGGCATGCCGCTGAAGGACAGGCTCGCGCCGCATCCGCAACTCGAACTCCTGCCGCAGGGCCAGTTTGCCGCCGAGCAGTTTTTGCCGACGCTCGACGTCTTCTACTATCGCACCGGCTCGCATGTGGAGACATTCGGCCGCGTGGTGTTCGAGGCGATGGCCTGCGGTTTGCCCGTGGTCTGCCATGCGCATGGCGGCTATGCCGACTATATCAGCCATGGCGAAAACGGTTTTCTGTTCGAGTCGACGCAACAGGCGGCGCGCATCCTGGCCGAGCTCAAGGCCGATCCAGCGCTGCGGGCTGACATGGGCCACAAAGCGCGGCAGACCGTCGAGCGACTGTTTTCGCCGCAGGCATTGCAACAGCGGCTGGATTTCTATCGGCGTTAGCGGTACCGCCCCGTTTGTCGTCAATCTCGACATCGCTAAAGTTGACATGCAAAAGAACCACCAGGCGGACGCATCGGCGCCACCAGATCGAGCAGGGCTTCTTACCAATGACGTTGATGGGCGCGGCGGCACTGCTGATCCTGGTCCTGACCTATGCCGGCGTCGCCATCGGCCGCATCCCCGGTTTGCGTCTTGACCGGGCAGGCATCGCGCTGCTTGGCGGCGCCGCGATGATCGCCGTTGGCGCGATCAGCATGGAGGACGCCTACCGCGCCATCAATTTCGACACGATCACGCTTCTGCTCGGCATGATGATCGTGGTGGCGCATCTGAAGGTCTCTGGCGCCTTTCGCGGCCTGGGCGCCATCGCCATCGAACACGCGCACGCGCCCTTCATGCTCCTGGTGATGGTGACGCTGCTGACCGGCGTGCTGTCGGCCTTCCTGGTCAACGACGCCATCTGCCTGGTCATGGCGCCGATCGTCGTCCACGTCACCCGCGTCATCAATCGCAACCCGATCCCGTACCTGATCGCCACCGCCACCGCCTCGAACTGCGGCAGCGTCGCCACCATCACCGGCAATCCTCAGAACATGGTCATCGGCGCGCTGTCGGGCATTTCCTATCCCGCTTTTTCGGCGGCACTCGCGCCGGTCGCCCTGTTCGGTCTCGTCGCGGTCATCGTCATCGTGCGCATCGTCTATCGCGCCGAATTCACCCGCACCGCTGAATTGACGCCGCATGTCTCGCGCGGCCGGATGCATCGCGGGCAGGTGCTGAAAGCCGTGATCGTCTGCATCGGGCTGGCCATCGCCTTCTTCGCCGGCGTCCCCGTTGCCAAGGCGGCGTTGATCGGCGGAGCCATTCTCCTGCTCACCCGCGCCATCAAGCCGGACCGCATCTACCGTGAGATCGATGGCCCGCTGCTGTTCATGTTCGCCGGTTTGTTCGTGGTGGTCGCCGGCGCCGAAAGGACGTTGCTGACGCCGGATCTCATCGCCTCGGCCAAGAATCTCGGCCTCGACGATGTCTGGCGCCTGTCCAGCTTCACCGCGGTGCTCTCCAACATCATGAGCAATGTTCCGGCGGTGCTGGCGCTGCGGCCGTTCATACCTGGGCTGGAAAACCCCGAACGGGCCTGGCTGGTGGTGGCGATGAGTTCAACGCTCGCCGGCAATTTCACGCTGCTCGGCTCGGTCGCCAACCTGATCGTCGCCGAGCAGTCCAAGGCTGCCGGCACGCCCTTGTCGTTCGGTGCCTTCTTCAAGGTCGGCCTGCCGCTGACGCTGATCACTCTCGTCGCCGGCACGGCATGGCTGGCCTTCGGGTTCTAACCGGAGTGGTAAAAGCGGTGACGGATACGAATCAAGTCGAAAGTGGCGATCTGATCCGACGTGCGGTGGCTGCTTTCAATTCCGGCAATCACGGCCAGGCAATGCAGCTGTGCGAGTTAGGCCTGAAGCAACGCCCGAACGATCCGGCTCTTTGCCATCTTCTGGCGGCGATCCTGTTCGCCAGGGCGAATTTGTCGGGAGCTCGCACGCGCATCGAGACGAGCCTGGCCGCTCATGCGGATAATGTGCCCGCTTTGATTCTGGCATGCAGGATTGCTCGGGCCGACGGCCGGTTCGAGGCAGCGTTGCAACAGCTGGATCGCGCGGCAAAGCTGTCATCACAGGCGGAAATACTGATCGAGCGGGCACGTACCCTTGATCAGGCAGGCAATGCTTTGGCCGCGGGCGAATGGTGGACACTCGTCTTGCAACGGGATCCGAAATCCGAGGAGGCTGCGGCGCGCCTCGGGCGCCTTGCCTGGCAACGCGGCGCGTCTGTTGAGGCAGAGGACTTGCTCGAACGCGCCGTCGCTGGCGGCGGGCATCCTTCTGCCTGGTTTGATCTCGGGTTGGTGCGTCAGGACATGCGCAAGTTCGGCGCCGCTGCCCAGGCCTATCGACGCGTGCTGGAGATGAGCCCCGATACCCCGGAGGCTGCCGTCAATCTGGGCGTCGTCTTGCAGGAAACTGGTGATCTGGATGGGGCGATGCTGGCGTATTCAACGGCCTATCGTCTGCGCCCATCCACGTTCGGCGTCATCGCCATGGCGCTTACATCGGCGCCGAGTGGTCGGCTGTGGCTCGATGAGGAAGCACTGCGTCGCTTACTCGCCAGTGGAGCGCCCCCGCCGGGCGCGGAACCGCTTGCGGTAGACACCCGGCGTTGACAGGACATTACCGACGGTGCGCGCATAAGACGCCTGCCGTTCTTCGTCGAACACCTCGTATTCCAGCTGCGGCGTCGCCCGCGGAACCGCAAAGCACTGTGCGACCGGGGTTCCTTTCCCGAGCACGCCGGAGAACCCAGGTTCCGTCCAGACCGCCGGGAAATTGATGCCGCCATCGCTGAACCGGTCGGAATCCACCAGCCCAGTCACCAGCCTGAAAGGAAGATCCTCGCGATTGACCGGATGCGTCGCGAACAGCGACCAGCCTTCCTCGACCTCGATGGTCCAGAAGCTGTTGAATTTGAGGGCGGCTTGGCCGGGCGTAGCAAACGGGCTGCCGGCGAGCTGCCCCGGTGTGTGGAAGCTCAATGGCGCTCTGGGGTGGTTCTGCGTGACCGGTTCTGGAATTTGCCAGTCCCACGAAAAGGTGCCCTTGTCGACGACGACGTCGCACGGCAGCAGGACCATGAAGCCATAGGTCATCGCATCGACAACGGGTGGGCATTGCTTGAGCGTGCGAATGTCGCGGCCGTGGATCGCCGAATAGGCGGTGGCGGGCATGGCGCGCAGCCATTCCGGCAGAGCGCCGCGCGCCGGGATCGGGCGCGGCAAATGCTCGATCAACATTGGATCACATCGAAAGATGATACGCATCACCGCCTCCCTGGCATTGCGATACCATGCTTGCCGGCTGCGTTCCAAGCCACGGCTGGTTCAGTCCTTGTTCCGCGATCTGACCCGGACAAGCGTCGCCGCTGCTCGTCCTGCCGCCTCGATGTAATCGGGATTGCGGTGGACCAGCATGATCGAAAAGGAGCCATCGATCAAAAGCACGATCTCGCGCGCCGCCGCCTGTGGTTCCTCGACGCCGTGGTCCGACAACGCGCCGGCCAGCCATGCCTCGAAACTCGACTTGTGGCGTGATCCGACCTTGATCGCCGGATGGCCGGGCATCGAAGCGAGTTCCGCGGCCGTGCGCAGGAAACCGCATCCCTTCCATTTCGGGTGGCGCGCAGCCCGCGCCAGATTGCTGAAGATCGCCTCGGCCTTGCGGTCCGCGCCCCCTTCGGCGGCATCGAACCAGCCGGCCATTTGCCGCAGATTGGGCTGGTCCCGCCCGTCGAGATAGGCGGCGATCAGGTCGTCCTTGCTCTTGAAGTGGTAGTAAAGCGTCCGCTTGGTGAGGCCGGCCTTTTCCGCGACGGCGTCGACGCTGACGCGGCCGATTCCCTCGGCATAGAACAGCTTCGTCGCGGCATCGACGATGCGTTTGCGGGTCGGGCTGGCGGCTTCAGGCATGAGCCATGTATACCGACTAGTGAATATACACGCAATCGAAAGAGTGATCCCTTTCCGTGGTATCTGGAAAGGAAGAACAATGGCCGATCTTGTCCTGAACGAGACCCGCGACGGGGTAAGCGTCCTCACCCTCAACCGCCCGGAAAAGCTCAATGCGCTGAACTACGCCCTGATCGATCGCCTGCTCGCGATCCTCGACACGATAGAGACCGACAATGCGGTCCGCGCCGTCATCCTGACCGGTGCCGGCGAACGCGCCTTCTCCGCCGGCGGCGATATCGGCGAATTCTCATTGAGTGTCGCCGCAGGCACGGATGTGGCGCTGCGCGACTTCGTCCTGCGCGGCCAGCGACTGACGGCAAGGCTTGAAGCCTTCCGCAAACCCATCATCGCCGCCGTCAACGGGATTGCCTTCGGCGGAGGCTGCGAGATCACCGAGGCCGTGCCGCTGGCCATCGCCAGCGACCGCGCCCTGTTCGCCAAGCCTGAGATCAATCTCGCAATGCCCCCGACCTTCGGCGGCACGCAGCGCCTTCCGCGGCTTGCCGGGCGCAAGCGCGCGCTTGAACTGCTTTTGACGGGCGCAACCTTTTCGGCTGAACGAGCGGCCGAACTCGGCCTCGTCAACAAGATTGTGCCGCATGCCGAGCTGATGCCGGCAGCACACGATCTTGCCCGCCGCATCGTCACGCATTCGCCGGCAGCGCTCGCCGGCATTCTCACTGCGGTGGCGCGCGGCATCAACCTCAGCATCGCCGAAGGGCTGTTGGTCGAGGCCGAGCAGTTCGCCCGCATGGCGCCGACCGCCGATCTCAGGGAAGGCCTTGCCGCCTGGATCGAGCGGCGCAAGCCCAGCTACGACGGCACCTGGACGCACATCACAAGGCCGGACGAAGCAAGGCGCGCCTCGCTGCGGCTCGACCATTCGTAGGCGGTGGCAAGTGGCGCTCGCCCGAGGCGCTTCTGCTGCCGATCGGCGAAGTGCTGGCGCGGTTCGTCCGCAGCGAGGATTTCTCACATGTGAAAGCCTGCGAGGCCTGCACGCTGGCGGCTGTGCACCGCCAGCCCGCGAAGGCCTCACGGCGCCACGTTCATATAGCCCCTCATGTTGGGGTGGAAGCGGCAGAAATAGTCGATCGCTCCAGCCGCCTTCAGTGTCAGGCTCGCCGATTTCTTCGGCGGGATCATCACCTCCCAGCCGCCCTTGACGGTGGCCGTGTGGGCAACCATATCCTTGTTCACCCACTCGACCGTGTCGCCGACCTTCGCCTCGACGGTTGCCGGGGAGAAGACGAGCTTGTCGATGGTGACCTCTATGGTTGCGGCCGCCGCCGGCGCCGTCATAAGCGCCAGAGCGGCCAGCCATGGCAGATGGATCAAGACGCCCGCCTTCATTTCAGCATGCCGGCGACATGTTCGGCGTGCTGCTCATGCCCCTGGAAGATCTTGAGGCCGGTCTCGAGCAGGCTCTTCAACTCGGCATTGCTGGCCGAAGGGATGAGCAGCGTTTCGAGCGCGCCGTTGACCTGCTTGTGATAGGCGACTTCATTCTCGATATAGGCCTTGTCGAAAGCCGCGCCCTTCAGCTTGGCGAGCTTGGCGCGTTCTTCTTCCGCCGCCTTGGTCAGCGCCTGGCTGGTGGCGTTGTCCTCGGGCTTCACCTTGAGCTTCTTGACCAGGTCGAGCGCCTGCTTGTTCACCGCCTCATGGTCGCGCTCCATGTCCTTGGCGAACGCGACGACCTCCTTGCTCTTCGATGTCTTGATCGCCTGCTTGGCCGCCTCGATGTCGAGGACGCCGGCCGTGTAGGCGATATGGGCGATCTGCGGGTCGGTCGGCTTGTCGGCGGCCTGCGCGAACGGAGCAGCGCTGACGAAAAGCACGGCGGCAAGGGCGGCGGTATATCGGGTGAACATGGCATCCTCCTTCGCCCGGCCGCGAGGAAGCGCCGGGCTTACATTTCCAGTTGACGCCGATTGGATGCGCGGCCGGGAGAAACGTTCCCGCAAAATCGCGACGGGATCATTCGAAGCCCAGCCGTCCCATAACGGCCTTGGTCAAACGCTCGCAGCGGCGGCCGGCGAAGGGGAAGGCGTCGAGCAGGGCCGGGCCGATCTCGTCGTCCAGCGCCTTGCGCAACAGGCTACGCGCCCGGTGCAGCCTTGTCTTGACGGTCTCCGGCCGCACGCCCAGCAGATCGGCGGTTTCCTCCATGCTCAGGCCCTCGATGACACGGGCCACGAAGACCATGCGGTAGATGTCGGGCAGGCTGTCGGTCGCCCGCTCGACAAGTGCGAGAATCTGCCGCTGCGCCATCGTCCGCTCCGGGTCGTCGCTGGGGTTGAGGGGAAAGCGGATGATTTGCGCTTCCGGATTTTCGGGCATCGCCACGGTGCGGCGCCTCTTGCGCAGGCGGCCGAGTGCTTCGTTGATGACGATGCGCGACAGCCAGGTGGCAAGCGAAGAGTCGCCGCGAAATGTCGCCAGATTGGCGAAGGCGTGGACATAGGCCTCCTGGACGACGTCCTCGGCTTCGGCGTCGTTGCGCAGTATGCCGCGCGCGATGCGGTAGAGCCGCTGGTTGTATGTCTTGATGATGGTGCGGAAGGCGCCCGCGTCGCGCGCCAGGGCTCGCTTTACAAGCAGCATGTCGCCGGAAAGAGCCTCGGCCACCCCGGGCATTTTGACGGGTATTGCGAGCTTGCTCATCGCGACCGGATCTCCCCGAACAGACGCTTGACTGCACGTTCGATGCGCCCGCCGGAAAAAGGTTCCCGGATTTCGGCAACCTGGCTCCGCTATTCTAGACCAGTTCACCGTTTCACGGAAACGGCGAACTGCTCCAACTCTTTGTGTTGACGCAATTCGCAAGGGAAAGCGCTGCGCGCTTTTCCGAAAACCGCACACACTTTTCCTGGAGTTGCTCTAAGCCGCCGCCAGTCCTTTGTCTGCGGCCTGCACGCGCGCTGCCGCCGCCAGCAGGTCGGTCTGGGTGATCAGGCCGAGGATGCGCCGCTCACCGTCGACGATGACCACGGCGTGGCTGCGGCCGTCGGTCAGTACGGGAAGCAGGCTCATCGCCGGTGTCTCGGGCGAAGCGGTGCCGGCCTTCGACATCACGCTCTTCACCGCATCGGTCGTCTTCGTCAGCTCGCGCAGGCCGACAGCGCCAACCAGCCGGCCATCCGCGTCGACCACCGGCAAGGTGCGGATGTTGTGATCGAGCAGTTGCTGGCGCGCCTCCTCGGCGGTGGCCTGCTCGGGCACCGAAACCACGTCGCGGGACATGATGTCCTGGCAAAGCAGCGTCCGGTGTGAGCGCACCATGGCCTGCAGCTCGACTTGCCTCAGGAGCCGTTCGAGGTCGTTGCGGTCGATGTCGAAGGTTTCGTCGAGCGTGGTCAGCGCCGCGTCGATATCCTCGGGCCGGAAGCCGACGCGCTGCCGCGCCGGCGGATCGGCCGTCCCATGGCTGTTGGCTGGGGAGGCAGCGACATGCGGGTAGTTGCGCCGCGCCAGCCTGTGGAAAAGCAGTCCGAGCGTGACCAGGATGATCGAATTCAGGGCCACCGGCACGAACGGAAACAGGAAGCCGGCGCTGACTACGGCCGGCCCGCCGAGCACCGCCGTCAGAGCCGCCGCGCCACCGGGCGGATGCAGGCAGCGCGTGAACGACATAGCCGCGATGGCGAGCGCCACGGCGAGGCCCGAGGCCATGACCGGATCATGGATGAAATGCGCCACCGTCACACCCACCAGCGCCGATATGGAGTTGCCGCCGATGATCGACCAGGGCTGCGCCAAAGGGCTGGCGGGCACGGCGAAGAGAAGCACGGCGGAGGCGCCCATCGGTGCCACCAGCAGGGCCACATGCGGGCCGCCGCCCATTGCCAGCCCGCTGATCACGCCGGTCAGCGCGATGCCGATCGTGGCGCCGATACAGGCCAGCAGCCGCTCTCGCAGCGTCGCGCCGGCAAGGATGGGGACAAAAAGACGAAAGGCCATGACAGGGTTGGGACCAATGGGATTGGACGAGGGTACCAGTGCAGCACGCAATGCGACCGAACCCACGGATTTGAAAGTCAAACAAATCCCGAAAGCAGCGGCCCGAGAGAATAATATTGCGCGACGCGCAGCAATGGGATGCCGCGAGCGGCTCGCGCTTTGTCATCAGCGCCAAGGCCTCGCTGCCGTCTGCTGATTCTGTCCGGCAGTCAGCCCGTGCGCGCTGGTTAGGCCGTCGCTGCGGCCAGACCGCGCAAAATGTCGGCTTTCAGGTCGTCTACATCCTCGAGGCCGATCTGCAGGCGGATCAACGGGCCTTCATAGGGGCCCTTTGCAACGACGCGGTCGTCGAGCCAGACTGGCACCGCAAGGCTCTCATAGCCGCCCCAGGAATAGCCGAGGCCGAAGATCTGCAGCGCGTCGAGGAAAGCGTGCTGCTCCTTCTGGCCGCCGCCGGCGAGCACGATGGAAAAGATGCCGCTCGAACCGCAAAAGTCGCGCTTCCATAGAGCGTGGTCCGGGTGGCTGGGAAGGGCAGGGTGGAGCACGCGCGCCACGCCCTTCTGGCCTTCGAGCCACGACGCGATGGCAAGCGCGCTGCGCTGGTGATGCTCCAGGCGCACGCCCATGGTGCGCAAGCCGCGCAGCACCTGGTAGACATCGTCGGGACCCGCGCAGCAGCCGAGCGTGCAGAAGCTCTCATAGAGCTGTTTCCAGTGGCTTTCATTGGCCGAGACCGTGCCCAGCAGCACGTCGGAATGGCCGGCCGGGTACTTCGTCGCCGCGTGAATGGAGATGTCGACGCCGTGGTCGAGCGGCCGGAAATAAAGCGGCGTTGCCCAGGTGTTGTCCATCATCACGATAGCGCCAGCCGCGTGCGCCGCCTTGGCGATCGCCGGGATGTCCTGCACCTCGAACGTGTTGGAGGCTGGCGATTCCGTGAACACCACCTTGGTGTTGGGCTTGATCAGGGCGGCGATGCCAGCGCCGATACGAGGATCATAATACTCCACCTCGACGCCGAGCCGCTTCAGCATCGTGTCGGCGAAATTACGGGTCGGATGGTAGACGCTGTCGACGATCAGCAGGTGATCGCCGGCCGACACGAAGGCGAGCAGCGGAATAGTCACCGCCGCAAGGCCCGACGGCACCACGATCGTGCCGGCGGATCCCTCCAGCGCGTCGATGGCCTGGGCAAGGGCGTCCGTCGTCGGCGTGCCGCGCGTGCCGTAGGTGTATTTCTGGCTGCGGCCAGCCATTGTGGCGGCGTTGCGGAACAGCACTGTCGAGGCGTGCACGACAGGCGGATTGACGAAGCCGAAATAGTCGTGCGGGTTGTTGCCCGAATGGGCCAACCGCGTGTTGATGCCCATTTTGCCGGAACCCTGTTCGTTGCCGTCCTTAGCCATTCTTCGTCTTCGCCTGTTTGACAAGGCGCTAGCCATAGTGCGGCGGCATGGACCGCGCAACAGCCCACCATCCGCCAGGGATAGACTTCGAATATGCCAATTCTCCACCTGAACGGCATAGCTGCGGGGTCCTGAAACGGGCTCGGCAAGGTGTGCGGAAGTGATTGTCGGCGGAGCCGATCGTCCCTCGGTCAACCTATTGTAGACGGCTGCGAAACATATATAATAAGTCTCTAATATTAATCACCGGATTGCCTCGATCAGATGCTGCCGGATGGTTTTGGCAGGGTTCCTCCTGATCCCCCGGTCCGGGTATCGCGCTCACAGAGCGCCGCAAGGGGAGGAATGCCATGCCCAACGTCAAATGGACGATGAAGGCGCGCGAATTCGTCAACTGCAATTGCGCCTATGGCTGCCCATGCCAGTTCAACGCCATGCCCACACACGGCTTCTGTCAGGCGGTTGCCGGCATCGAAATCGAGAGCGGCCATCACGGAGCCACCAAACTCGATGGATTGCGGCTCGTCGGGATTTTCCGCTGGCCCGGCGCCATCCATCAGGGCGGCGGCGAAGCAGCGGTGGTTGTCGACGAGAGGGCGAGCGAGGCCCAGCGTGAAGCGCTGCTTCGCATACTGGGCGGGCAGGACACCGAACCAGGCGCGACAATATTCGAGTTCTTCTCGACCACGCTGGAGAAATTCCATGATCCGATCTTTGCCCCGATCGAGTTCGAGGTCGACGTCGACGCGCGAACCGGACGGCTGCATGTCGAGGGCGTAGCCGACGGTCATGGCGAGCCGATCAAGAATCCGGTCACCGGCGCCGAGCATCGGGCACGCATCGACCTGCCGCACGGCCTCGAATACGCAATGGCCGAGATCGGGCGCGGCTGGACCAAGGCGACAGGCCCGATCAAGTTCGGGGTGGCCGATACGCACAGTCATTTTGCCAATCTGCATCTCACGCAGAGCGGCGTCGTCCATTGAGCTGATCCAATGGGCGACAGGGCCTTGGAGGCGGTGCTGCGGCGCGACCGCACGGTCGTGATGGCCGCGCTCGTCGTGATTGCGGTGCTCGCCTGGGCCTATGTGCTGTGGCTTGCCATCGACATGGCCATGCCCGAATCCCCGATGCCGGCCGGAGCAAGCGGCGATATGGCCGCAATGGACATGTCGAATATGGACATGGCTGGAATGGATGTGGGCGCCGCCGTGGCGCCTGGCTTCCGAGCCTGGACACTCGCCGATTTCGCTTTCATTTTCACGATGTGGGCGGTGATGATGGTCGGCATGATGACGCCTTCGGTCGCGCCGCTGCTGCTGCTCTATGCTGGCATCGGCCGCAAGGCGCAGGCGGCTGGCCGCCCCATCGCTTCGACCGGATGGTTTTTTACCGGCTATCTCACCGTCTGGATCGTCTTCAGCATCGCCGCGACCGGCGCGCAATGGCTGCTCGGCCGGCTGGCCCTGCTCGACCCCTCGATGGCAACCGACAGCACGATCCTCGGTGGCCTCGTCCTGATCGCCGCCGGCCTCTATCAATGGACGCCGATCAAGAGCTCCTGCTTGCGCCAATGCCAGGGGCCGATCGGGTTCCTGATGAGCCATGGCGGGTTCCGTTCCGCGCCGCTCGGTGCGATTCGGCTAGGCGTCGATCACGGCCTCTATTGTCTGGGCTGCTGCTGGGCGCTGATGGCCTTGCTGTTCGTCGGCGGCGTCATGAACATCCTGTGGATCGCCGGTATCGCCATCCTCGTTCTCCTGGAAAAGACGGCCACGAGCGGGCCGTTGATCTCGCGCATTTCCGGCGCGCTGATGGTGGCGGCCGGCGTGTGGTTGATGTCCCGTGCGCTTTGACGGCGCAGGTCCGATGACAGTCTTCGGCCATGCCAATTCATCCGGTGTCCAGATCAGGGACGCCAAGCTGGCGCCAGTTATGGATTTCGCCGCTGGCCCGCATTTGCGTTGAATGCGCTTTGCCGACTTTATTCGCGCCGTGACTAAAATGCGGGCGCGTTTGTCTGCAATTCGGGCATTTCAGGCAATCGATTTTCAAAGACGTTCGGATTCGGTCATTTCCCTTGACCTCACAGGAATTATCGCCTTCGATGCTGTTCGTGAATGGGAGGCGGCGCGTCGGTTACGATGCGGGATTCCGGGAATGGGCTGGAATGGGAACTGCGTTCACACGGGAAAAAAGATCAGGTTTTGCCTGAAAACAGAAAAGGGTCTGTGGGTCATGAAACATATTGCTATCGGCATCCTTGGCGCCGCTACGCTCGGGTTTATGGCGTCGGCAGCGTCGGCGACGACGCTCGACACCGTCAAGGCGAAGGGCTTCATCCAATGCGGTGTCTCGACGGGTCTGGCCGGTTTCTCGGCGCCCGACGACAAGGGTGACTGGCAGGGCATCGACGCGGATTTCTGCCGCGCTGTCGCGGCCGCCGTCTTCGGTGACGGCACCAAGGTCAAGTTCACCCCGCTCAGCGCCAAGGAGCGCTTCACCGCGCTGCAGTCCGGCGAGGTCGACATCCTGTCGCGCAACACCACCTGGACCATCAATCGCGACACGGCGCTTGGCCTGAATTTTATCGGCACGACCTACTATGACGGCCAGGGCTTCATGATCAACGCCAAGAAGCTGCCGGGCGTCAATTCGGCGCTCCAGCTCTCGGGCGCGGCCGTGTGCGTGCAGAGCGGCACCACCACCGAGCTCAACCTCGCCGACTACTTCAAGGCGAACAAGATGGAGTACAATCCGGTCGTCTTCGAGAAGCTCGAAGAGGTCAACGCCGCCTATGACGCCGGCCGCTGCGATGTCTACACCACGGACCAGTCGGGCCTTTACGGCATCCGCCTGACGCTGGGCTCGCCGGCCGATCACGTCGTGCTACCCGAGATCATCTCCAAGGAGCCGCTCGGACCGGCGGTGCGCCAAGGCGACGACCAGTGGTACCACATCGTCAAGTGGACCTATTTCGCGCTGCTTGACGCGGAGGAACTCGGCATCACAAAGGCCAATGTCGATGAGATGAAGAACTCGGCCAGCCCGGAGATCAAGCGCGTTCTCGGCCAGGAAGCCGACACCAAGATCGGCACCGATCTCGGCGTCTCCAATGACTGGGTCGTCAATATCGTCAAGGCCGTCGGCAATTACGGTGAAATGTTCGATCGCAATGTCGGCTCGGGCAGCCCGCTCAAGATCGCGCGCGGCATCAATGCGCTGTGGACCAAGGGCGGCCTGCAATACGCTCCGCCGATCCGCTGACCGAAATGTGATCCGGAAGGCAGATATCTGCCTTCCGGTTTCTCTTTTCAGGGGACGGGCACATGGCATCGCAGGAAGTTCTTCGCGAGGAGTCCAGCAGGGCTTCCTTCATCAATGACCCGAAGATACGCAGTCTCTTCTTCCAGACGCTGGTCGTCATCGTCCTGTTCGGTTCCGTCTGGTGGATCGTGCAGAACGTCATCGACAATCTGCAGCGCCTGCACATCGCCTCCGGCTTCGGCTTCCTCAGGGGACGCGCCGGATTCGACATTTCGGATACGCCGATCGCCTATACGTCGGACTCGACCTATGGCCGCGCCATCGTCGTCGGCCTGATCAACACCATCATCGTCGCCGTGGCCGGCATCATCACCGCCACAATCATCGGCTTCGTCATCGGTATCGGCCGCCTGTCGCAGAACTGGCTGATCCAGAAGATCTGCACGGTCTATGTGGAGATATTCCGCAACATCCCGCCGCTGCTGGTCATCTTCTTCTGGTATTCCGGCGTGCTTGCTGTGCTGCCGGCGCCGCGTGACAGCTATCACCTGCCCTTCGGCTCCTTCCTCAACCAGCGTGGCTTCTACTTTCCCCGCCCGGTCTGGGGCGAGGGCTCCTGGCTGATCGTGGTCGCCTTGCTTGTCGGTATTGCCATGGCCTGGTTCGTCGCCCGCACGGCGCGTCAGCGGCAGATGGCGACAGGCCAGCAGTTTCCGGTGCTCTGGACGTCGGTGGCGCTGATCGTCGGCCTGCCATTGCTCGCCTATGTGCTGAGCGGCTTTCCGCTGAGCTTTGATCTTCCCAAACAATCGACCTTCAATCTGACCGGCGGCTTCCAGGTCAAGCCGGAGTTCCTGTCGCTTTATCTGGCGCTGTCCTGCTATACGGCGGCCTTCATCGCCGAAATCGTGCGCGCCGGCATCAGGGGCGTGAGCAAGGGCCAGACTGAGGCGGCGGCGGCACTTGGGCTGCGGTCCGGGTCGATCTTGCGGCTGGTTGTCGTGCCGCAGGCCATGCGTATCGTCATCCCGCCGCTGACCAGCCAGTATCTCAACCTGACCAAGAACTCCTCGCTGGCGATCGCCATCGGTTATCCGGACCTGACGGCGACCGCCGGCACGGTCCTGAACCAGACCGGACAGGCGGTCGAAGGTGTGCTGATCATGATGATCGCCTATCTTATACTTAGCCTGGTGACCTCAGCCGTCATGAACGTGGTCAACGCCAGAATGGCGCTGGTGGAAAGGTAGAGCCATGCAGGAACACGATATGTCCTGGGTGCGCACCGAAATGGCCTTGGCGCAGCCTGCGCCGACAAGTGTGCGCGGCCCAGTGGCCTGGGTGCGCAAGAACCTGGTCGGCACGGTCGGCGACACCATCCTGACCATCCTTGGCATCGCCATCGTTGCCTGGGTCCTGCCGCAGGTCATCAACTGGGCGTTCATCAATGCCGTGTGGACCGGGCCGGACCGCACGGTCTGTGCGACTGCCGCACAGGGCGGCATTCAGCCGGAGGGCTGGACGGGCGCCTGCTGGGCATTCGTCAACGCCAAGTTCGGCCAGTTCATGTTCGGTACCTATCCGATCGAGGAGCGCTGGCGGCCGATCCTGGTTGCCATCCTGTTCGTGGTTCTGCTGGTGCCGATGCTGATCCCGCGTGTGCCGCGCAAGGGACTGAATGCCATCCTGCTCTTCCTGGTGCTGCCGATCGTCTCGTTCTTCCTGCTGATTGGCGGCGTGTTCGGCCTGCCGCATGTCGAGACCTCGCGCTGGGGCGGCCTGCTGGTCACGCTCAGCCTGTCCTTCGTCGGCATTGCCGTGTCGTTGCCGCTGGGCACAGTGCTGGCGCTCGGCCGGCGTTCGAAAATGCCGATCATCAAGACGCTGTGCGTGATCTTCATCGAAACGGTGCGTGGCATCCCGCTGATCACCGTCCTGTTCTTCGTCAGTGTCATGCTGCCGCTGTTCCTGCCCGCGGGCGTCACTTTCGACAAGTTCCTGCGGGCACTGATCGGCGTGTCGCTGTTTGCCGCAGCCTATATGGCTGAAGTCGTGCGTGGCGGCCTGCAGGCGATCCCCAAAGGCCAATATGAAGGCGCCGATTCACTCGGGCTCGGCTATTGGCAGAAGATGGGGCTGATCGTACTGCCGCAGGCGCTGAAGCTGGTCATTCCCGGCATCGTCAACACCTTCATCGGCATGTTCAAGGACACCAGCCTGGTCCTCATCATCTCGATGTTCGACCTGCTTGGCGTCGTCAAGCAGAACTTCTCGGACGCCAACTGGGCGACGCCGCAAACGGCCAGGTCCGGCCTGGTGTTCGCCGCCTTCGTCTTCTGGCTGTTTTGCTTCGGCATGTCGCGCTATTCAATGTACACTGAACGCCGGCTCGACACCGGCCACAAACGCTAACAAAAGAATAAGGGGACCCTGTCATGGCCACCGAAAACGCCGTCAGCGCCGAAGAGATCAAGGTCAACGCCGCCAAGATGCACATCTCGACCACCGATGTCGCCATCGACATCATCGCCATGCACAAATGGTACGGCGAGTTCCATGTGCTGAAGGATATCAACCTCAAGGTGATGCGCGGCGAGCGCATAGTCATCTGCGGCCCGTCGGGTTCCGGCAAATCGACGATGATCCGCTGCATCAACCGGCTGGAAGAGCATCAGAAGGGCAAGATCATCGTCGACGGCAAGGAACTGACCAACGATCTGAAGAAGATCGACGAGGTGCGCCGCGAGGTCGGCATGGTGTTCCAGCACTTCAACCTGTTCCCCCACTTGACCATCCTGGAGAACTGCACGCTGGCGCCGATCTGGGTGCGCAAGACACCGAAGAAGCAGGCCGAGGAAATCGCCATGCACTTCCTCAAGCGGGTCAAGATCCCGGAACAGGCCAACAAATATCCCGGCCAGCTGTCCGGCGGCCAGCAGCAGCGCGTGGCCATCGCACGTTCGCTGTGCATGAACCCGCGCATCATGCTGTTCGATGAGCCGACCTCGGCGCTCGACCCGGAAATGATCAAGGAAGTGCTGGAGACGATGGTTGGTCTGGCCGAGGAAGGCATGACCATGCTGTGCGTCACCCACGAGATGGGCTTTGCGCGGAAAGTCGCCAACCGCGTGATCTTCATGGATCAGGGCCAGATCGTTGAGCAGAACACGCCGGCCGAGTTCTTCGACCACCCGCGCCACGAGCGCACGAAACTGTTCCTCAGTCAGATCCTGCACTGAGCGGTTCCACACCGAGCGCAAGAGCCCGGCCGCAATGCGGCCGGGCTCTTTGCTTGTGGATCCGCTGATGCGGTTGGCGGCGGGGCGTCATCGATGAGAAAAGTCCTGCGTTTCCTCTTCATGTTGCTGGCCGCGATCGTACTTGCGGCGACCCTCGGCACGCTGGTGCCGCGCCCGCTCTGGCCGGCGGCGTCGGCAGGCGAGGGCACGCGGCATATACTGGTGCTGAAGAACCCGATCCATACCGATATCGCCATTCCGGCGGACGCCGCCGTACGCAAGCGCTTCCACTTCCTGGCAGACGCCGGGCTGCCGTCCGATGCGCCGGAAGTGCGCTACATCGTCTTCGGCTGGGGCGGCCGCGCCTTCTATCTGGAAACACCGAGCTGGTCCGAGCTCAAGGCCGTTCCGGTGATGAAGGCGCTGACCCTCGACGCCTCGGTCATGCATGTGGATGTCGCTGGCGCTATCGTCGAACCGCATCCCGATGCTGCCGGCTTCGACATTGGTGATGATCAGTTCGCGGCGCTGCTCGATTTCATCGAAGCCAGTTTTCAGCAGGGGCCTGGCGGCCCGATCGTTATCGAGAATGCGGCCTACTCCAGCTTCGACCGCTTCTATGAGGCGAACGGCCATTTCAATGCGGTGGTCGGCTGCAACACCTGGACCGCCGCAGCGTTGCGTACCGCCGGCCTGCGCACCGGCTGGTGGAACCCGCTGCCGGTGTCGCTGGGATGGTCGATGCGGCTGTACAATTGAGACTCCGCAATGGTTCCAAGATCTGGCGCTGGCGCCAAAGCTATCCGGTTCTATTGCCTCGACACCTACCGCCTGACGACCTTCGGTTCCTCCCAACCATAAAGCCAGTCGAGGTCGGCAGCGAGCTTCTCCGCCGGCCGAGTCGCCAGCACGAGGTTGCGGGCCAGCGCCACCGGGCCTCGGGCGTGCCAGGCAAGCCGGTTGAGCGCGCCACGCTTAAGGACCTTCTCCACGCGCGGTCGCCGGAGATTTTCCCAGATGGTGAGGCTTTGGCGCGGATCGGCGCGAAAGTCGGCGACCAGCGTGGCAAGCGTCGCGGCATCCTCGATTGCCATTGCCGCGCCCTGCGCGGCGAACGGTGTCATCGCATGCGCGGCATCGCCGATCAGCGCAATGCCGGTTGGCATTGTCCAGGGCTGCTTCTGCTCCACGGTGTGCAGCGGCCAGGTCAACCATGGGTCGGCCATTTCCACCAGCTTGACGAGTCCTGGCGCGGTGCCGCGCATGGCGGCAGATAGGATGCCGGGATCGGCACGGCCGGACCAGCCCTCGGCGATGCGCTCGCCTTTGGTGAAGGCGACGAGATTGAAGGCGTCGCCCTTGCTGACGGGATAGGCGACCATATGGAAACCCGGATGCAGGAAAGTCGTGACGCAATCGGCCGCGCCGATCGAGGCAAAGGCTTGTCCGGCGCTGCTGTCGGCCGCAACGGTGGTGCGCCAGGCCAGCTCTCCCGAAAAACGGCTTCTTGGCGATGCCATCCTTTTTGCATCGACAAGCGCGCGCACCGACGACCAGACGCCATCGGCGCCGACCAGCAAGGAGCCCTGTTCCTCTGCCGTTTTGCCGCCGATCTCGACGGTCGCCGTGACACCATGGCCGCCAGTCACAATTTTTTCGACGCGCGCCCCGAGCGTGAGGTGGACATCAGGCATCTCTGCCACACACGCCATCAGCGCACTCTGCAGGTCGGCGCGATGGGCGACGAGATAGGGAGCGCCCCAGCGGCTTTCACCTGATTGTCCCAACGGCACACGCGCCAATTGGCGTAACGTTCTGGCATCCCTCAGCACCACGGCCTCTGGCCGCACCGTCGCCGGCAGCAGCCGGTCGAGCACGCTGAGGTCACGCAGGATGCGTGTGGCGTTGGGAGAAAGTTGGAGGCCGGCGCCTACGGCTTCCAGGCGCGGTGCTTGCTCGAACACCTGCACGCGATAGCCGCGTTTGGCAAAAGCAAGTGCCGCGGTCAGCCCGGCGATGCCCGCTCCGGCGATGACGACTTGCCGGGAGCGCTGGTCGTCCATCAGGTCCTTCGGGAAAGAATCAGGCGGCCTGGTCGATGTAAAGGCAGCCTGCCGGCAGCGTTTCCGTTGCCTTCAGCTTCGGCGAATAGCGGTAAAGCGTCGAGCAATAGGGGCAGACTTTTTCATTGTCGTCGCCCATGTCGAGAAACACATGCGGGTGGTCGAAAGGCGGATTGGCGCCCGTGCACATGAATTCCTTGACCCCGATGTCGATCGCCGGATGGCCGGCATCGTTCTGGAAATGGGGAATGGAACCGCCTGCCATCGTCGTCTCCTTAACGCAGTCTCGCATGCATCTGGATCATAACAGGTCTCTTTGCAAGATCGATGAAATGAAACTGTCGCAAAACCCTGTCAGAGGATAAGTTGAGCCGGTTAAGCGTGTGACCGCGGATGCCAAGCGATTCCGCGACTGATCACGCTTCACGAAGGCATGTTTGAGCGTTCATCGTCGTCTGGCGGCGCTCCAAGGGAACGGTTGTGGGCAGGGACAATGAACGAACTGAAGCCGGTGCAGAGCGAATTCGTCAATGTCGAGGTGGCCAATTCAGAGGGCGGCAACCCGGATCGCTTCGTCAACCGTGAGTTTTCCTGGCTGCAATTCAATCGCCGCGTTCTCGAGGAATCGCTGAACACCCACCATCCGCTGCTGGAACGCGTCCGCTTCCTGTCGATCTCCGCCGCCAATCTCGATGAATTCTTCATGGTGCGTGTCGCCGGCCTCGCCGGCCAGGTGCGCGAAGGCATTACGCTGAAAAGCCCTGACGGCCGCACCCCCGAACAGCAGCTCGAACAGCTGCTGCGCGAGGTCGAGCGGCTGCAGGAAGACCAGCAGAAGAGCCTTTCGGCGCTTACCGTGCTGCTCAACAAGGAAGGCATTGAGAGCATCACGCGCGATGCGCTGACCAAGGACGAGAAGGTCTGGCTGGAAGAGCATTTCCAGGACCAGGTGTTTCCGGTGCTTACCCCGCTGTCGATCGACCCGGCGCATCCGTTCCCGTTCATTCCCAATCTCGGCTTCTCGATGGCGCTGCAGCTACGCCACCGCAAGAATGGCGAGGAGATGAGCGCGCTCTTGCGTCTGCCGGTGGCGCTGAAGCGCTTCATCCGGCTTCCCGATCGCAAGCACCATGTCCGCTTCATCCCGCTTGAGGAGGCGGTCGGTCTCTATATCGGCAAGCTGTTTCCGGGTTATGAGGTCAAGGGTTCCGGCACATTCCGCATCATCCGCGACAGCGATATCGAGGTCGAGGAGGAATCGGAAGATCTGGTGCGCCTGTTCGAGACGGCGCTGAAGCGCCGCCGCCGCGGCTCGGTGATCCGCATCGAGTTCGACAGGCTGATGCCTGCGGAACTGCGCGATTTCGTGGCCGGTGAACTCGGCGTCTCGTCCAGCCGCATCAGCGTGCTGACCGGTCCGCTGGCGCTCAGCCAGATCTCCGAGATCGTCTCCGTCCCCCGCGACGACCTGAAGTTCACCCCCTACAATCCGCGCTTTCCTGAGCGTATCCGCGAGCATGGCGGCGACTGCTTTGCCGCTATCCGCGAGAAGGACATCATCGTCCACCACCCCTACGAATCCTTCGACGTCGTCGTGCAGTTCCTGCGCCAGGCGATGGCCGATCCGGAAGTGGTGGCGATCAAGCAGACGCTTTACCGAACCTCCAACGACAGCCCGATCGTGCGCGCGCTGGTCGACGCGGCCGAAGCCGGCAAGTCGGTGACCGCGTTGGTCGAGCTTAAGGCGCGTTTCGACGAGGAGGCCAACATCCGCTGGGCGCGCGACCTCGAGCGCGCCGGCGTGCAGGTCGTGTTCGGGTTCCTCGAGTTGAAGACCCACGCGAAAATGTCGCTGGTGGTGCGGCGCGAGGATGGCAAGCTGCGCAACTACGTGCATCTAGGCACCGGCAACTACCATCCGGTCACCGCGCGCATCTACACCGACCTGTCCTTCTTCACCACCGATCCGACGATCGCCCGCGACGTCTCCCAGCTGTTCAATTTCATCACCGGTTATGCCGAGCCGACCGCCGAAATGCGGCTGGCTATCTCGCCATTCACGCTGCGCAACCGCATCCTGCAGCACATTTCCGACGAAGTCGCGCATGCGCTGGAGGGAAAGCCGGCGCGCATCTGGATGAAGATGAACGCGCTGGTCGACCCGATCATCATCGACGCGCTCTATGATGCCAGCCGCGCCGGGGTCGAGATCGACCTCGTCGTGCGCGGCATATGCTGCCTGCGGCCGCAGGTGCCGGGCCTGTCGGAAAACATCAGGGTCAAGTCGATCGTCGGCCGCTTCCTCGAACACAGCCGTATCTATTGTTTTGGCAATGGCTATGGCCTGCCCTCGGACGAGGCGATCGTCTACATCTCCTCCGCCGACCTGATGCCGCGCAATCTCGACCGTCGCGTCGAGACCATGGTGCCGATCATCAATCCAACTGTGCATGAACAGGTTTTGGGCCAGATCATGCTGGGCAACATCATGGACAATCAGCAAAGTTTCGACGTATTGGCTGATGGAACCTCCCGGCGCGTGGTGCTGGAAGAGGGCGAGGAACCGTTCAACGCGCAGGAATATTTCATGACCAATCCGAGCCTGTCGGGACGGGGTGACGCGCTGAAGTCGCATGCGCCCAAGCGCATTGCGCAGTTCAAGCGCCGCAAGAAGAACGCTGCAGCGTCCACCTGATGCTGTCTGATTCCCAGGGCCGGCTGCAGGACCGCCGACCGCTATCCATCATCGACATCGGGTCGAATTCGATTCGCCTCGTCGTCTATGAAGGGCTGGCGCGCTCGCCGACCATGCTGTTCAACGAAAAGATGCTCGCCGGTCTTGGCCGCGGCATCGTTTCGACCGGAAAGCTCGACCCCGAGGCGGTGACCCGCTCGATGGAAGAGTTCCGCCGCTTTCGCGCGCTGTCCGATCAGGCTGGCGCCGAGCATATTTATGTCCTAGCCACCGCCGCGGCGCGCGAGGCGATCAACGGTCCGGATTTCATCCATCGCGCCGAAGAGGTCCTCAAGACCGAGATCCGCGTGATCAGCGGGCGCCAGGAGGCCTATTATTCGGCCCTCGGCGTCATCTCCGGTTTCCACCCGGCCAATGGCATCGCCGGCGATCTGGGCGGCGGCAGTCTCGAACTGGTCGACGTCAATGGCGAGGCGATCGGCGACGGCATCACGCTGCCGCTCGGTGGCCTGCGCCTGCAGGACATGGCGAAGAACTCGCTTGCCCAGGCACAGAAGATCGCGCGCGACGAACTGGCGCGCGCCAAGCTGTTGAAAGGCGGGCAGGGCCGGCCCTTCTACGCCGTCGGCGGCACCTGGCGAAACCTCGCCCGCCTGCACATGGAGATGACCAACTACCCGCTTGGCGTCATGCACCACTACGAGATGTCGGCCGACAGCGCGACGAATTTTCTCAAACAGGTGGCCAAAGCCGAGATCGAGAAGGTCAAGGGGATCGAGGGCGTCTCGAAGAACCGCCGCTCGCTGCTGCCCTATGGCGCCATAGTGCTGCAGGAGATCATGGCGGCGATGCAGCCGTCGAAGATCATCGTCTCGGCGCTCGGCGTGCGCGAAGGTTTTCTCTACTCGCTGCTCGACGAGGTCGAGCAGAAGGCCGATCCGTTGATCTCGGCGTCCGAGGAACTCGCCCGTTTGCGCTCGCGCTCGGTCACCCATGCGCATGAATTGGTCGACTGGACTGCCAAATCCTTCGCCGCCTTCGGTATCGACGAGACCGAGGACGAGGCGCGCTACCGCCACGCCGCCGCATTGCTGGCCGACATCGGCTGGCGCGCGCACCCCGAATATCGCGGCAGGCAATCGCTCAACATCATCGCGCACGCCTCTTTCTTCGGCGTCGACCATCCCGGCCGTGCCTTCCTGGCTTTGGCCAACGCCTATCGTCACGACGGCATCTTCAACGAATCCATCGCACCTGAAATCAAGGCGCTGGCTACGCCGCGCTATCTCGAGCGGGCTCGCGTGCTGGCGGCGATGATGCGGGTGGTCTACCTGCTGACGGCCTCGATGCCCGGCATCATGCCCAGGCTGAAATGGGAGCAACGCGCCAACGGCGTGCTGGCGCTGGTGCTGCCGGCATCGCTCTCAGATCTCTACGGCGAGCGGCCGGCCGGCCGCCTAGCGCAGCTGGCGCGGATCACCAACCGCAGGCTCGTGCTGGCCGTGGAGGGTGGACCGAGCGTGTCGGTCAAATAGGGCGTTCTGCTGACCGAGGCTCAGGTTACGTCCGCACCGATAGCGAAACCGCGACCGTCGGCCGACCAAGTGCCGGCACCGGCCATCGCCAGCGCCAGGAAGCCGCCTGATATGGCAATGTCCTTCATCAGCATCTGCTGGTGAAGGAAGGCGAGTGTTGCATCGCCGGCCCCTTGGCCGTGATGGCCGATGAAGCCGGCAACGACGCAGAAGGCCGCCAAGAGCAGCGCCACGATCCGGGTCTGAAAGCCGATGAGGATCAGCAAGCCGGCGACCAACTCGAACAGGCCCGTGCCCCAGGCGGCGAGCGTCGGCAGCGGCAGGCCGAGGCCGGCGAAATAATCGGATGTGCCGGCAATGTTGGCGAGCGCCTGGAAGCCGGATGGTACGAACAGCACGGCAAACAGCAGTCGCGAAACCAGAAGCAATGCATCGCGGGTCATGGCCAGCTCCCTTGCCGGCGCCCTTTTGGGCTCGAGCCGGCTGCCTCGAAGTCTACGCCTGTGAGGCCTCCGCCGAAACCGGACCGGCTATTCCGGACAACGAAAAAGCGGCGCGGAAAATTCCGCGCCGCTTCTGTCGAGGCCTGGGAGGAAGGTTCAGCCGCGCTTGGCGTCGATCGAATAGGCGCCGGCGCCCGATGAAGCCAGCAGCAGGAAGCCGCCGGTGATGGCGAGGTTCTTGAGGAACTGGATCATCTGCATCTGGTCGGCCCAGCCGGTATGGGCGACCAGCCCGGTGGCGACGGTGAAGATCGCGAGCACCCAGGCGGCGACACGGGTCTGGAAACCGACGAGGATCGCGAGGCCGCCGAGTAGTTCAATCAAGCCGACGACCACAGCCGTTAGGGTCGGAACGGGCAGGCCGAGGCCGCCAAAGTAGGCAGCAGTGCCAGAAATGGCGGTGAGCTTGCCGAAACCGGAAAGCAGGAAAATGACCGCGAGCAGGATGCGGCCGAGCAGGATGGTGACAGAGCTGTTGGACGCGGTGCCGGCGCCGGCGGCGGAAGTGTTGATGGACATGGTGTCTCTCCGAATGGGTTGAATGACCTTCAGATAGACGATAGCGACTGTTCACCAAAGCCGCCGATGCGGCGACACATTGTTCACAGGCTATACATTTCCGTGAACGGCGAAAAGGCGCGAAATTCGTGTCGGTGATGCGGAGGCGGGAGCAAATTCTCCCGCCGAAAAGCACCTTACCCCGGATGCGTCATGTCCTCCGGCCGCACCAGCCGGTCATAATCGGCCTCGCTGACCAGCCTGGTGGCCAGCGCTTCCTCGCGTAGCGTGGTGCCGTTCTTGTGCGCCGTCTTGGCGATCTTGGCGGCGTTGTCGTAACCGATGGTGGGCGCAAGCGCCGTCACCAGCATCAGCGAGCGGTCGAGCGCCGCCTTGATGTTGTCCTCACGGGCCTCGATGCCGACGACGCAATTGTCGGTGAAGGAGACCGACGCATCGGCAAGCAACTGCACCGACTGCAGGAAGTTGTAGGCCATCAGCGGATTGTAGACATTGAGCTCGAAATGGCCCTGGCTGCCGGCGAAGGTCAGCGCCGCATTGTTGCCGAACACCTGCACGCAGACCTGCGTCATCGCCTCGCACTGCGTCGGATTGACCTTGCCCGGCATGATCGACGAGCCGGGTTCGTTTTCCGGCAGCGACAATTCGCCAAGGCCCGAGCGCGGGCCTGAACCGAGGAAGCGGATGTCGTTGGCGATCTTGAAGAGTGCTGCCGCCGCCGCGTTGATGGCGCCGTGCGAGAACACCATGGAATCATGTGCCGCGAGCGCCTCGAACTTGTTCGGCGCGGTGACGAAGGCGATGCCGGTGATGGCGGCGATGCGATCGGCCACCCGCTCGGCGAAGCCGACCGGTGCGTTGAGGCCGGTGCCGACGGCGGTGCCGCCTTGCGCCAGTTCCTGCAGGCCGGGCAGTGTCATTTCGATGCGCTTGATCGAGGAGGCGACCTGCGCGGCATAGCCGGAAAATTCCTGGCCCAGCGTCAGCGGCGTGGCGTCCTGCGTGTGGGTGCGGCCGATCTTGATGATGTGGTTGAAGGCCCGGGCCTTGGCGTCCAGCGCCTTGTGCAGGTGCTTCAGAGCCGGCAGCAAATCGTGCACGATGCGCTCGGCGCAGGCGATGTGCATGGCCGTCGGATAGGTGTCGTTCGACGACTGGCTCATATTGACGTGGTCGTTGGGATGCACCGGCTTCTTCGAGCCCATGGCGCCGCCCAGCATCTCGATCGCCCGGTTGGAGATCACCTCATTGGCGTTCATGTTGGACTGCGTGCCCGAGCCGGTTTGCCAGACAACCAGTGGGAAATGGTCGTTGAGCTTGCCGTCGATAACCTCTTGCGCGGCCGCGATGATCGACTTGCCGATCGCCGGATCGAGCCGCTTCAACTCCATATTTGCTTCCGCCGCCGCCCGCTTGACGATGCCCAGCGCGCGCACGATCGATGCCGGCTGCTTTTCCCAGCCGATCTTGAAATTGCCCAGGGAACGCTGCGCCTGCGCGCCCCAATAACGGTCGGCGGCAACCTCGATGGGGCCGAACGTATCGGTTTCGGTTCTGGTCTTTGCAGCGGTCACGGGTCTCTCCTTGTCGAAGTCGGCAACGGCGTATCGCGTTGCACAAATGGCTTCAAGCGGAGATTGCGGGTGGGCCGGATGCAAATCGGTTGAAGATGGGCGCATCTCCCATCTCCCCTTGCCGGAGAAGGGAAAGGGCGCATCTCACCCCACCGTATACCCGCCGTCGATCGCGAAGATCCCGCCGCTCGTCCAGGCCGCCTCGGCGCTGGCGAGGTAAACCGCCATCCCGGCGAGGTCGTTCGGGCGGCCGATGCGGCCCAGCGGATAGCTGCGTTCGACATAGGCCTTCAGCTCGGCCTTTGCCTCCGCTGGCAGGTTGTCGACGGTCCTGCGCCGCATGGCGGTGTCGACCGTGCCAGGCGCGATGGCGTTGACGCGGATGCCGCGCGGGCCGAGCTCGAAGGCCAGCGATTTGCTCAGCGAGTTCAACGCGCCCTTGGACAGGGAATAGAGGCTCGATGGCCGCTTCGGGATCATCTTGCTGGCGAAATAGGAAGAGATGTTGATGATTGATGCACCGGCGCCGAAATGCGGCAGCAGCCCCTGGGTGAGGAAGAACGGCGCCGTCACATTGAGCGCGAAGGAGTGCTGGAACTGCGCCTCGCTGACGCTCTCGAACGGCAGGAGGTAGGCGACAGCGGCATTGTTGACGAGAACGTCGAGCGGCTGGCCGGTCCCTTTCACGTGTTCGACAACAGTTGCGATGCCGGAGCTGGCGGCAAGATCTGCGGATAGCGTCTCCACCGCGCCGGGCGAGCCGAGAGCTGTCAGCTTCCGACGCGCGGCGTCGAGCTTGCCGGCGTCGCGGCCGGCGATCAGGACATCGGCGCCCTCGCGCAGGAACGCCTCGGCGATTGCCAGGCCGATGCCGTCCGAGCCGCCGGTCACCAGCGTGCGCTTGTCCAGAAGTCTCATTGGGCACTCCGAGGTCGCCTTGGCCAATGCCAGAGCACTGCATAGTCGCGGCCCTGGTCAAGCAGCCGGCCTATCCCACGGTATGAACTTCGCAGGTTGCCGATGCCCGGATGGGACAGTGCGCCCAGCTGGCAGGCCAGGGCAAGTCTACGCGCCGACGGTTGCAGGTTGGTGCATGGCCAGGCGCGCGGCAACGAAATCCTTGACCTGGCGGATCGCCTGTTCGCGCGAGACGCTGCCTGGTTCCAGGCCGAGCCGCAGCCAAAGCCCGTCGATCAGCGCGGTGACGCCAAGCGCGATGTCGCCGGCATCGCCGGGCGAGGCAAGGCCGTGCAGGCCGGACAACAGGTTCGAACGCATGCGCGCGTGCAGCACCTTCTGGATACGCGCCAGCTTCTCGTCGCGCGGCACCTCGGCGCACAGCGAAAGCCAGGCATGGCAAAGCGGCGGCAGGAACAGATGTTGCTCGAAATTGCCGTCGATCACCGCGTCGAGCCGCTCCATCGGCGTGCGCGCCTGGCGAAGCCGGGCGACGACGGCGTCGCGCAGCACGGCGTTGGCCTCCCGCATCGCATGCTCGAACAATTCCTGCTTGTTGCGGAAATAGTGCAGCACGATGCCCTTGGAGGCGCCGGCGTGGGCGGCCACCTTTTCCAGAGTAGCACCCGCAATGCCTTCGCGCTCCAGCACCGCGAAGGCAGCCTGCCGCAACTCCTTGCGGCGTATGTCGCTGAGGCGCTTGAGTTTCACGGCTTCCATCCAGGTGTTGCGAATCCATGTTGACATTTTCGTCCGCTCAGATCAACAATTGACCATTGGGACAATAAAAAGACCAATTGGTCAATCAAACGATGGCGACCGTGATGACGAGGAGAATCGCAATGGTCCGCTTGCTTGCAAATGGCATCTGTCTTGCGGCCCTGATGTTGGGCGTTCATACGGCTCAGGCGGCCGAGGCCGAGCAGTGCAGGGTGGTCCGCATGGCCGAACCGGGCTGGAACGATCTTGCCTTCACCACCGGCGTCGCCAACGTCCTGCTCGATGCGCTCGGCTACCAGCCGCAAAGCTCGGTGCTGGGCATCAACGTCATCTACGAAGGCATGAAGAACAACGACCTGGACTTGTTCCTCGGCTATTGGGACCCCGCCATGGTCACCTATTACGAACCCTACAAGAAGGATGGCTCGGTCGAGAATGTCCGCGTCAATCTCGAAGGCGCCAAATACACCTTCGCCGTTCCGACCTATGTCTGGGATGCCGGCGTCAAGGATTTTGCCGACCTGCACAAATTCGCCGACAAGTTCGGCAAGAAGATGTACGGCATCGAGCCCGGTTCCAACCAGTTGATGATGGATGCCATCGCCGACCCGTCGCTCGGTCTTGATGGCTGGCACGTGGTCGAGTCGAGCGAGGCCGGAATGCTTTCCGAGGTCGGCTATGAGATCAAGGAAAAGCAGTTCATCGTCTTCCAGGGCTGGGCCCCGCATCCGATGAACACCATGTACGATTTCAAATATCTGACTGGCGGCGACAAGTTCTTCGGTCCGAATTTTGGCGCGGCAACGGTGACGACGCAGGTGCGCAAGGGCTATCTGCAGCAATGCCCCAATGTAGCGCAGTTCCTCAGGAATCTCGCCTTCGACATCGATTTCGAGAATGTCGGCATGGGCTATCTCATCAATGACGGCATGAAGCCGGAGGGCGGGGCGCTGAAGGCGATCACGGCGAACAAGAGCCGCCTCGACGCCTGGCTCGCCGGCGTCACCACCTTCGACGGCAAGCCCGGCCTTGCAGCCGTCAAGGAGAAACTCGGCCTTTGACATCGGTCACGCTGGAAGCGGCCTCGGATCCCTGGGCGGAGCAGAATGCCTGGGCCGGCCGCAAGCAATTCATCAATTGCGGCGGCCTCGAGATGGCCTATGTCGAGATATCAGGCGCCGAACCGGCGCTGGTTCTTGTGCACGGCTTCACCGACACCAGCCGCAGCTTTTCGCTCTTGGCGCCGCATCTGGCCGGCCGCCGGCTGATCATGCCCGACCTGCGCGGCCATGGCGCCTCGCCGGCGGGCAAGGGCTTCGGCATCGCCGACTTTGCCGATGACATTGCGGGCCTGATCCGGCATTTGCACCTCGATCGGCCCGTTGTGGTCGGCCATTCGCTGGGCGCCATGGCGGCCGTCGCCTTGGCTGCGCGGCACAACGACCTCATCGCCGGAATGGTGGTGATGGCCGGCACGTTGAAACCCGATTTCGCATCGGATCATCCCCTGGTCGCGGTGGTGCAGGCTCTGCGCGATCCGATATCGCCGACCGACCCG
Organism: Mesorhizobium sp. WSM4312; assembly: GCF_002294875.1. NCBI lineage: Bacteria > Pseudomonadati > Pseudomonadota > Alphaproteobacteria > Hyphomicrobiales > Phyllobacteriaceae > Mesorhizobium > Mesorhizobium sp. WSM4312. The sequence goes on from NZ_NSFU01000008.1 coordinate 116,549, forward strand.
TTCTATGACTGGTGGCATGACTGCCGGCCCGGCGTGCCCCAGCCGTTTCTCGCCTGCCTGGCGAAAGACGCATCGGCCATGCCCGCGGCGCGCTGGCGCGCCATCGTGGACGAGATCCGCCGCGCCGACCTGACAACTGCGGCACAGGGAGTGCGAACCCAAACACTGATCATCGCCGGCGCGTGCGACCCGCTGTTCGGCGATGAGCACCAACAGGCGCTTTCGCGTTGCCTGTCGGAGGCACGCCTCGTGCGTGCCGAGGCGTGCGGCCACAATCCGCATTGGGAGGACCCGGCCTTTGTCGCGCAGGCCATCACCGGGGCATTCGACGCCTAGCGCCCAACCAGGGATCGCGACGTGGGCGACAGCCGCAAGGTCTCGGTTGGTTTGGTCAGATCAAGCTGAACTGCTCGCAAAAAGCGCTGCCATGCCGGCGCGGCGGCGAGGGCGGCTTCCTGGCTTGCATGCGCCTCGGCGCTGTCGAACCGGGCGACGGAAACGAAGACGTTCTCGCTGGCCCGCACCGGCAGCCGCGGAAAACTGTTTTCGGCATGTTCGGTGACAAAGGCGGCGAGGAGGCGCACGCCGGGCGCCTTCATCAAGGGCGCCGCCTCCGCCGCGAACCGACTGGCGAATTCGGCCTCAGCTCCTGATCGCAAGTGGTGAATTCGGACGACAACAACACCGCCCAAACGGTTCTCATTGCTGGAGTTTTCGTGCTCGGCAGAAAGCGGCCGCTGAAGTCCTGACAGGTCGAAGCCGGCGCTCGGCCATACCGGCTTCAGCAGCAGCACATCGTCCGAATCGATCATCGTCGCATTGGCCGCGTCGCGGTGCGCCGCCCAGATCGTGCCGTCGTAGAAGGCGGCCAGCGCCTCCTTGCGTGTGTCCATGCTGTCGAAGCCGCGCAGCCAGACGAACATGTCCGGACGGTCCAGATCGCGGAACTGGCCGATGATGGTCATTCCAGCCGCCTCCTGGCTTTCGATGAACTCGCGGTCAAACAGGGCAATCAATGTTTCGCGCTGCCCGGGCCTCAACGTGTACTGCCGCAATTCGACGACAGGCGAGGCAAGCATTGCAGCCTGCGGAGCGGCGTTCAGGGGCAGGTTCATCGGAAGTCTCCAAAAAACAGGGTGATCATCCTGTTTATAAACAAACCGGTTGTCCTGTTTTGTCAACATGCTATTCTCTGACTATGTCAGCAGAGACGACCATTCGATCTGGCCCAAGGCCACGAAAGCGCGTCAACGACCCCGAGGGCATGCGCTGCAAAGTGCTCGACGTCGCCGAGGCCGCGTTCCAGGCGCGCGGCTATCACGCGACCAGCTTCGGCGATCTCATGACAGCGGCAGGGGTCAGCGGCGGCGCGTTGCATCATCACTTCCCGACCAAGAAGGCGCTGGCCCTGGCGGTGATCGAAGAGCGTGTGGCGGCAGCGGTCGAGGCGACATGGATCGCGCCGGTAAAGGCAGCGGTTTCTGCACGCAAAGGAGTGCGGGCTGTGTTCGAGGCTGTCGCGGCGGAACTGGAACAGCAGGGTTTCGTGCGCGGCTGCCCGCTCAACAATCTGGCGCATGAACTGTCGCTCGCCGATCCGGATTTCCGCGCTGCCCTTGCCGGCATCTTTGCGGCATGGCGCCAGGCGATCGCCGACAAGATCAGAGCCGACCAGCAGGAGGGCAGGGAGCAAGGCACCGATCCCCAGCATTTTGCGGCACTTGCCGTCGCCAGCTATTCCGGCGCCATGTCGATGGCCAAGACGGCGCAGGACGCGACCATGCTGCGCGACTGTCTGGCGGCACTCGGCCAAGCCTGAGCCGCAGCTAGGCGCGCTTGATGATGGCGTTCGGGGGCGGACCAACCGACCCGCGCTAGAAGATCGATGTTGGCAGAATGAGCCTTTCCGCCGGACGCGGATCTCCCTTCAATCGCCGGATGAGCAATTCCGCGACGGAGCCCTCGCGCTCGATTCCGCCTGGTCTGAAGAAGAGGTGATGGTCAATTCGGACGGCACCTATAGCGTAAAGGCTTCGACCATTCAGGGCTTCTCAACGAGGCCTCGAATGTCATCGAGGGACATCCAAAGTTGGAACTGCAAAGCTACGGTGTCGGACCCAAGCCGATCTCAGGAGACGGCGAGCCGGTCTTCGGCCAGTTGAAGGACATCCAGGGATATTATGTTGCCTTCAGCCATAGCGGCGCAACGCTTGGCCTGATCGCGGGCGAGTTGCTTGCCGGCGAGATCGCCGGCGGCATTGAGCATCCGCTGCTTGCGAACTTCCGTCCAAGCCGCTTTTGAACAGACCCGTCCAAAGGCTTCCTGCGCGCCATGGACCTCTACTCGGCCAGCGGCTTGATCGTCTCGTAGCCGTTGACCGATTCCGCGCTGGTGCCTTCATCATAGCGCCGGGCAAGGGAGGCTTGCAGATCGGGCGCATAGAGCGCGGTGAACGTGTCGAGCGTCTCGCCGGCTCCGTTCTTGAAGGTCTCCTTGACCGCCAGGACGTTGTATTTGCAGCCGCCGAGGCTGAAGGTTTCCTTGCCCTTGACGACCAGGATCAGCGTCTTGGTGGCCTTCGGCTGCTTGTCCGGCGACAGCTCGACGAACTCGATCGTGCTCTTGGTTCCCGCCTTTAGCGGAAACAGTTTTCGCAGGTCGGAAAACGGGATCATTGCCAGCCGGCCGGTGTTGCTGTCGCGAAAAACCTCGATCAGGCCGGCATACAGGAACTGCTTTTGCGGTGATTGCGACTCATAGCTGTTGGCGACGGAGATCATCCCGCCCGCGGCGGGCCGAAACTCGCTTTGGATGCCTGGCCTCGCCAGAATGAACCCGTTTTTCGCGGACTTCGCATCGACGCATGGACCGGCAAACGCAACACTCGCCGGCAGCAGAACCTCCAATGCCATGCCGATAAGCGCGCGCTTCATGACGCTTCTCCGTTTCGTGCGAATACAAGTGCAGGTAGAAATTGACAGACGTTCATGGCGATGTCGATGGTCAAGGCAGTGACGGTATTGCCGAAACTGGACGGACGGACGTCGCCTGTGCTGAAATTCCGCCGATGATGAATCACTGGGCGCCACAATTGCTTTCACGACGCAGCTTTCTGATGCAGGCCGCGGGTCTTGTCGCGGCCGGCGCGCTTTCACGCCCGGCGCTCGGACAGACCGGGCAGCGCATCCAGCCCATCGATGCCACCTTCCTGTTCATCGCCGATGTCCATGCCTGCCGGATGGCGAGCGGCCTCAGCCCCAACTGCCGGCAGGAGGGCAAGACCGACGTCGCGCTGCTGCGCAATGTCGCGGCGCTGAATGCCATCAATGACAAGCACTGGCCGGCCGAGATCAACGGCGTCGCCACCGGCTTGCGTTCGGCCGGCAACCGGATCGGCATGCCGCTCGGTCTTGTCGTCGGCGGCGACATCACCGACGATGGCGGCGGCCAGATCACCCAGCCGAGCGAGGGCACGCAGCTGCTGCAGTTCAGCCAGCGCTATAGCCAAGGCGTTGGCCCGGATCGTGTCCACATGCCGGTCTATGTCGGGCTCGGCAATCATGATCTCGACCAGAACGGTCCGCCGCATCATGTCGATTGGTACCGGCGTGAACTGCGCGACTACGTCGAGGTCAACCACCGCCCCGGCGTGTTCTTCAAACCACCTGTGCCGGCCACCAGCTACGATGTCGACACCGACTGCTATTCATGGGACTGGGGCGGCCTGCACCTTGTCCAGACGCATCGTTTCACCGGCGACATCGGTCATGGCGCCGATTCGAGCCTGCCTTGGCTCAAGCAGGATCTCGCGACCTACGCGGCGGATGGCCGCCCCGTCATCCTGTTCCAGCACTATGGCTGGGACATTTTTTCGACGGAGCGGTGGGATCCTGCCAAGCGCACCTATGACGATGACGGCGCCGGTGCGCCGCACTGGTGGGGCGAGGCCGACAGACAGGCGCTGCTGGCGGCGCTGAAGGGCTACAATGTCGTCGGCATCTTCCACGGCCATCAGCATGACACCCCGCTGATCTACCACCGTGACGGGCTCGACCTGTTCAAGCCGAAGGCCGCTTATATGGGAGGGTTCGCCGTGGCCCGGGTGACCAGCGATGGCATGGACGTGGCGCTGTGCGAGGCGACCGACGACCATGGCGAGGTCACCTTCACCAACGCTTTCAGCAAGGGCTGGAGCACTTGAAAAAGGCGGCCCTGGCGGCCGCCTTTCCGATTGCCACGACATGTCTCGATGCGGGATCAGAGTGCCTTCCTGACTTTGTCCTTCACGTCGCCATAGGCCTTCTGCACCTTGCCGGCGACCTTGTCGGCCATGCCCTCGGCCTGGGTCCGTCGGTTGCCGGTCGCCTTGCCGGCGGCCTGTTTGACCGCGCCCTTGACCTGCTTGGCCAGACGGCGACCTGATCCTTGTTCACCATGTTCCGCATCTCCTGGAAGTTTGAATTCGGGGGAATTCGTCCGCCGCGAACAAACGGGCCGCCGTCGATTAAAATCCAGGCGCTGTTGCGGAATAGGATGACTGCGCGACCCGCTTCCGGTGGCAAGGCTGGCGGGATAGGTTGCGCGGACGCACCGCGCGCATGGAGAGAAAAATGGCGGAGTTCACGCTCTACATCGGCAACAAATGCTTCTCCTCGTGGTCGCTCCGGCCATGGGTGGCGATGAGGCATCTGGAGATACCATTCGAGGAAGGTTTTGTGCGGCTGCGTACGCCCGAGACCTTTGCCAATCTGGCGAAAGTGTCGCCGACCGGTCAGGTGCCCGTCCTGAATCACAAGCCGTTGCAGGGAGGGAGCAGGATCGTCTGGGAAACCCTTGCCATTCTTGAGTATCTCGCTGACCTGTTTCCCGAGAAAAAGCTCTGGCCGACCGGTATCGGCGCCCGTGCCTTGGCGCGCGCGGCGGCGACCGAGATGCATTCCGGTTTTCGCGAGGTGCGCTATGGCTGGCCGATGAATTTGCGGCGGCCGAAGGGGCACAAGCCGCTCGACGCCGAAGGGGAGGTGCAGCGGGCACGCATCGAGGCGCTATGGCGCGAATGCCGCGAGAAATACGGCAAGGGCGGTCCGTTCCTGTTTGGCCATTTCACCGCGGCCGATGCCATGTATGCACCGGTCGTCACCCGCTTCGACACCTATGGCGGCGAGCTCGCGCCCGAGACCAGGGCCTATGTCGACGCCGTGCTGGCAATGCCGGCGATGCGGCACTGGTATGCGGAGGCGGCGAAAGAGCCATGGCCGGAGCCGGGGCCGGACGAATAGACCGAACGACGGACAGCAATCAGGTTTCGCTCCTGGAGGAGGACCGATGGCCAGCAACGAAGCACCACGTGAAGCTGCGACGACAAGGATCTTCCATTGCCGGCTGATCCCGCCGCGGCCGGACTTCGCCTTTACCATGACGGACGAGGAAAGGGAGCTGATGAGCCGGCATGCCGACTACCTGCGCGCCAAGCTGCGCGAGGGCACCATGATCTTGGCTGGCCCGGTCGCCGATCCGGCCGGTCCTTGGGGCCTGCTGATCCTGCGTGCCGGCAGCGAGGCCGACGCAAAGGCGATAACCGATGGCGATCCAGTGGCAAGGTCAGGCCGCGGCTTCCGCTACGAGATCCTGCCGATGATCAGCACGATCATGTAGGGCGACACCGAAAGCTAACGGTCCGGCTCCGGCCACAGCGCCTCCAGCGTGCGAGCCCCGCTCGGCCGCCACCGTGATCCGGGAGAGGGCCTGACACAAATAAGAACGCCCCTCGCACCGGTTATTGTGCGGGAGGCGTCCTTTCGTCAGCATTCCTGAGATCGCTCTCTGAAACTGCTGACCCCAATGGAATGCGCTGGCAGGGGATTGGTTCCGGGGGTGGTGTGATTTTTTTGGGAGGAGCCTGGCCTTTCTGCCGTTCATCGGTTGAGGCTCTATTCGTGTGACAACCTGAAATTGAAGACGGGCTTTTGGAAAACCAGAAATTGACTCGGCGGCAAAAGCAGTCTAAAAGAACTATGTCGATATTTGTTTGACCGACTTTTGTTATCCGCGCACGCATGCGCGCCTTTGACGAACTTCCCCATCAAAAATCGAGACAAAAATCGCTGTGCAGTCGCACCGCGATTAACGAATATTTGCCATGGAAAGGGTTCGTTTATGAGCACCGGCACAGTTAAATGGTTCAACGCCACCAAAGGTTTTGGTTTTATTCAGCCTGACGACGGCTCGGCCGACGTTTTCGTCCACATCTCGGCCGTAGAGCGCGCCGGCATGCGCGACATCGTCGAGGGCCAGAAGCTTGGCTACGAGATGGTCCGCGACAACAAGTCGGGCAAGATGTCCGCCGACCAGTTGAAGGCGGCCTGAAGAACGAATTCAGCCCTCCCGGTGACCACGGATGTACTGGCACCGGTGCAGAGCGAATTCCGACGCGTGGCCCTGGAAACCTGAGTTTCCAAGGCGCATCATGCGCATGAGAGGAGCGTTTCCTGCGGATCCAGCCCTGTGCATCCTTCCGGATGTCACTGGATGCGCGGTACTCCCCAGGGAAGGTCAGGCGGTGCCTGGCCTTTTTCATATTACGCCTGCTGCCGCCGAAAATGCGCTGCGCATCGGGCTGAACGTGCTAAGGGACGGCTTGGCAATTTGAATCCGCCGCCGTATTGCCCCGATGCCGTGTTGCTTTGTGCGTGGTCCCGACCGACGACCCGGTCTCGCCCTACCGGCACCAGGCTCCTGACAGGAGAAAGATTTTGACCGACCATTCGAAGACCGCCGCCGATCCGGCGGTGTCGCTGTTCAGCAAGACGCAAACCCAGTCGATGTCGCTCAACCGCATCCTATCCGAGCGCGACGCCGTCAGCGAGGCGCGGGAAGCCAAGACGGCCCGCTTGCGCGAGCTGCGCCTGGAAAAGGAAGCCGAAGAGATGGCGGCGGCCGCCGCACTTGCGGCGCGCCCGAAAAGAGCCGGAAAACGCTGATGGCCACCAAGCGCGTACCGCCAACGCCGATCGCGGCCGATGCGACCATCGCCGACATGGTCGAAACCCTGGACAAGCCGGTCGAATATGTCCGGCGCGTGCTGGAAAAACTCGAGCGCTGCAAGCGCGCCCATGGCGATGCCCAGGTGCGAGTCGGCGTACGCGGCCGCGCCGAAGCCCCGAACTACCTGATAGAATACGTTCGCGAGGACAAGAAGACCCTGGAGCGGGTCACCTATCAGGATGCCGCCTATAGCGGCAGCACCCATCGCGAACTGGCGCCGCATCACATCGCGGAAGCCAGGAACTGGTCGCCAGAGGAAATGAACATCACGGCGGTTTCGGCGCTGATCGGCCGCTTGCGCAATCCACGCGCCCCATCATCGCGTTTCGCCGACGAGGACTGACATGGCCATAAAATTCTCCGCCAAGGACCAGCCGGCGGCGCCGGCTCCCGCAGCAAAGCCGGCCAAGCCGGCCGCCGCGAAGGCCGGCGAAGCCGCCGACCCCGCGACCGATCTGTTCAAGTCACCGGTCGAAGCGCCGGCGCGCAGGACAGGCAAGAAGAAATAGCGCCTTGCCGCGGGACGCCGATCGCAATCCTGCCGCGCCGGGGCTGCTCGCCCTGGCCGCTGCCGCAAGCCTTTCCTCACAACGTGACGCCTCGCCGCTCTTCGACTGCCAGAGCTGCGGCGCGTGCTGTTCCTATTCGGCCGAGTGGCCGCGTTTCTCCACCGAGGATGACGCGCAGCTCGAACGCATTCCTGAAAAATATGTTGCCCTCGACCTGTCCGGCATGCGCTGCGAGGGCGTGCGCTGTTCGGCCCTGACCGGCGAAGTCGGCAAGTCGACCGCTTGCGGCATCTATGAAACGCGCCCGGATGTCTGCCGTGCCTGCATGCCTGGCGACGAGGAGTGCCTGATGGCAAGGGCCGCGCACGGGCTGGCGGTGGGGTAGTTCCATCCCCCGCTTTGCGGCGCAAGGAAAACACCAATCGCCGTCGCTTGCCTCGACTTGCGCCACCCGATAGCTTCCTTGCCGGGCAGGGCCGTGGAGGAAATCATCGTGAGCATCGAGTTTCTGTTGACGTCGCTGATCGTCGTTGCCTCGCCCGGCACCGGCGTTCTCTACACGCTGAGCGCGGGACTTTCGCGCGGTGCGCGGGCTTCGATCATTGCCGCCTTCGGCTGCACGCTCGGCATCATCCCGCACATGGCCGCTGCCATCACCGGCCTTGCGGCGTTGCTGCACACCAGCGCGGTCGCCTTCGAGACGCTGAAATATCTCGGCGTCGCCTATCTCATCTACATGGCCTGGAACACGCTGAAGGAGAAGGGCGGCCTCAGTGTCGAGGATAATGTCGCGCCGCGCTCGGCCGGCAAGGTGATTGCCACCGGCATACTCGTCAACGTGCTCAACCCGAAACTGTCGATCTTCTTCTTCGCCTTCCTGCCGCAGTTCGTCAGCACCACCGAGCCCAATGCGCTGTCGAAGATGCTGGAACTCAGCTCCGTCTTCATGCTTTTGACCTTCGTGGTTTTCGTCGGCTACGGCATCTTCGCCGCTTCGATCCGCCGCCATGTCGCCTCGCGGCCGATGGTGCTGACCTGGATGCGCCGAACCTTCGCCGGTGCGTTTGTCATGCTCGGCGCCAAGCTGGCATTGGCTGACCGGTAGCGGCGACCGGCCAGCTATCCCTTCACATAGCCCATCGCCTCGACGATGCGTCCGTCCTCTACACGCATGAGATTGACGCCACGGACGGAGTTACCGTCGGCCATCCAGTAGCGCCAGCGGATGGTCGCCCGGTCGCCGGCGACAAAGGTCTCCTCGAGGTCGAAGCGCGTGCCTGGCTGGGTGGCGATCGCCGACCACAGCTGGACGCATGCTTGCCGCCCCGCATGACGCGCGCCATCAGGTGCCGGCACGGTGTTTTCGATGACGCATTCTTCGGCAATCAGTTCGGGAAGTGCGGACGGGTCGTGCAGCTGGAACACGTCGTTGAAGCGCCGCATGATCTCGGCCGTCTGCCCGGAGCGGTCGTCTGGGTTGAGAGTGATAATGCTGTCCTGTTTCATCTCGTGCTCCTGATGTCAGTGTGCCGTGGTGGTGGTTGCGAGGAGCTCGGCCTTGAGCGTGATCGAGGCCACGCCGGCCAGGGCGCGCGAAACGAGGCGTGTCGTTTTCGCCCTTTCCGCGAGGTTCTGGAATTCATCCGGAACAAGCCCCGGAATCTCGGCTTGCGTCTCAAGCTCGATACGGGTGATCGTCGGTCCCGCGGCGGTTGCACCGAGATGCACCTTGGCGACGGTGCTGATGCTTGTCGGTATGTGATGGGCTGTGCCCAGTATGGCGCTCAGGGCCATGGAGAAGCAGCCGGCATGCGCCGCGGCGATCAGCTCTTCCGGGTTGGTGCCTGGACCGTTTTCGAAACGCGAAGGGAAGGAATAGGCGCCTTCGAAGACCCCGCTACCGAGCGTCACCTTGCCCGAACCCTCTTTCAGCGTCCCTTGCCACTTCGCCTGGGCTTCGCGAATTGTCATTGTCGTTCTCCTTTGGTTTGAGGCATCGATTGGTCAGGCGCCGTCGACGACCACTTTTCCGAAGACGTCGCCCTGCTGGAAATGGCGATAGGCATCGCGGGCCTCGCTGAAGGCAAAGACCTTGTCGACGACAGGCCGCAGGCGGTGCTGCGAAACAGCGCGCAGCATGGCTTCGAGATTGCTCCGGTTGCCGACGAAGAGGCGGCTGATGGTGGCGAGGCTGCGCTGGTAGAGTGCCGCCGGGATCTGGATCGATCCGCCTTTCGCATCCTGCAGCGTGAGCAGCACGATGTGTCCGTAAAGCGTGCTGGCGATCAGCGACTGCGCGAAGGTCGCCGGGCCACCGGTCTCGACGACGAGATCGATGCCGCCGGTCTGGTCGCGGACGGCCGCACCCCATTCGAGCATGTCCGACGTCGAGATCACAAGATCGGCGCCCAGCATCCGTAGCCTGTCGGCCTTCTCTGCGCGCGAGGTGACGGCGGCGACGCGGCAGCCGAGCAGCTTGGCGAACTGCAGCGCAAAGAGCGAGACGCCGCCTGAACCGATGACTAGAACCCATTGGCCTGGCTTTGGAATTCCGGCACTCATCACCGCGTTCCAGGCGGTCACGCCGGCGCAGGTCAGCGTCGCCGCCTCACGCCATTCGAGATGATCGGGCAGGCGCGCCGCCCATTGTTCGTCGAGAACCGCGTATTCCGCCAGCATGCCGTCCAGCGTGCAACCGAGCTGGTCGATGAGACCGGCGTTGATGCGGCCGTCGATCCAGCGGGCGAAATAGCTGCCGGTGACACGGTCACCGACGGCGAAGCGGGTGACGGCATCGCCGGTGGCGACAACGTCGCCAGCCCCGTCGCTCAATGGAACGACACCCTGGCGCGGCTGCAGCGGATAGGTGCCGTTGAGGATCATCGTGTCGCGGCGGTTGAGCGAGGCGGCACGGACACGCACCACGATCTCATGCGGTTTTGGCTGAGGCTGTGGCTCGTCCCGCATCACCAGGCATTCTGTCCCGCCCGACCCTTCAAGACGATAGCTGCGCATGGTGTTGCCTCCGATATGTAGACTGATCTACATATTATGTAGACCGATTGTCATATTCTGCGCAAGGCCTATAATGATTGCTGCTGACAGAGGTTGACATGGCGAACGACACCCGCACCCGCATACTCGACACGACCGCGCTGCTGCTCCGGCAGCGCGGCTATCACGGCACATCGCTCAACGACATATTGAGCGCCAGCGGCGCGCCGCGCGGTTCGCTCTACTTCCATTTTCCAGGCGGCAAGGACCAACTGGTGATCGAGGTGACGCGTGACAGCGTTGCCGGGGTGACGGCGAGACTGGGCGAAGCGCTGGCCGCCGAAAGGGATCCGGCGGTGGCGGTCCATCAGATCTACCAGGCGGTGGGGCGCATGCTGGAAGACAACCAGTTTTCGCTCGGCTGTCCGATCGCGCCCGTCGTGCTGGACTCACCGACCGACGTGCCGGAGTTGGCGGATTTGTGCCGCGCGGCCTTCGAGCAGTGGATAGGGCTGTTGCGTGAGGCCTTCGTCAGGGCCGGAGTGCCCGAACGCCGCGCCCACGCTCTGGCGCTGCTGGTCGAATCGTCGCTGGAAGGGCTGATGGTGATCGCCCGCGCCACCCGGGACCGCGCCCCGCTACAGGCGGTGGCGGACGAGGTCGCGGCGCTGATCGAAGCCGCGGTGCTTGCCGGCGAGGTTCAGCGACGCGCGGAGGCCGGTGTCTGAAGTCAAGCGCCCTGGTTCGGGAAGCAGGCGCTGGCGCTGAGGTTCGGGCCGTTAGCCAGCGACGTCAGGAAGGCCGGCAGCACGGTCGTGAATTTGTAGGAAACCTGGACGCTCGAAAAGCCGGACAGGCCCGAGCAGGCGGTGTTGTTGCTGACGGTGATGTTGGCGTTGCTGAGCACGATGCCGTCGGTTGCCGCCCGACTGCTGATATAGCTGATGGCGCTGGCGGCATCGTAGACGCCGTTCTGCGCGCATCCGCTCTGCAGCACGCCGACGCAACGCGCCCCTGCCGCGGCGATTTCATTCAGCACATGCTGGGCCCAGTACATGCGGCCGAACTCGAACGTGCCCATCAGCACGAGCAGCAACGGCACTGACAGCAAGGCGAACTCGACGGCGTTGGCACCGGATCTGTCGCGCAGGAAGGATCGGCGGCGGCTCATTGCGGCTGCGCCACCGACTTGACCGTGATGTTGCCGTTGCTGACGATGCCGAAGCCGCCGAAAAGCGGCGTATAGGGTTTGCTGGCCGTGATCGTTACGAATTTCCCCGCAATGCCGCCGCCACTGCAGATGCTGCCGCATGCCATCGGGGTGCTCCAGGCCACGGCCCCGGAACTGCCCGGGCAATAGCAGAGATCGGCATTGGCGACCGTGCCGCTCTGGGTGGCCGTGGATGTGGTGGCATTGTAGGCAAGTGCCGCACCGTTGTTGATAACGACCTGAATGCTGCCGCCATTGCCGCCCAGACCGCTGGTGACCACCGTCGCAATGTTGCCGGCCAGCGCGCCGCCGCCGGTGGAATTGACCTTGTCGCCATTGAGCAGCGCATAGTTCGAACCAGCCGAAACCGCCGAGCTCAGTTCGAATTTGGCCTTCAATGAGCCGCCTATGTCGACGGTTCCGGCCAGGATGACCAGCAGCACGGGGCTGACCAAAGCGAACTCGACCGCCGACACGCCGGTTTTCTGGCGCCGCAGGAAGTCTGTGAACGCGAAACGCCGGCTGGCGTGGCCGAGGCGTGACTGCTTGCTCATTGCACGAGGCTCACCTTGCTGCTGCCACCGGCACTCGAGGCCGCGATGCATTCCGATGCGGCTGTGGTGCCGCCCGATAGCGTGATGCGTGAGCCGATCATCTGCAGGCACTTGCTCGGGTCGGTGTTCGATCCCAGCACGCTCGAGCCGCCATTCATGATGATCGGGCCATAGGGAAAATAGAATGCGCCCGATATCTGGGCGTTGGAGCTGCCTTCGGCGAAGGTCGCGCCGCCGGTGTTGGAACTGCCCGTGGGGCCGATCACCGCCAGCTTCGCCGTCGCTCCCGACTGGGGTGCGGTGAGCGCGATGTTGCTATAGCCGGCGGCCACGCAGAAAACATAGCCGTTACAACTTCCCGAACTGGATTTGGCCTTGCCTGACAGGACAAGCGTCACATTGGCGCCGCTGACGCTGATCGTGCTGCCGTTGCAGTTGGCGCTGCCGCCGCCATTGCCGCCCAGCGCGAAATAGCCGTCCACGGTGTAGACGCCGGCGCCGAGCAAAATGGCGCCCGAGCCGATGAAGTTGCCGGCGATGTCGTGCTGCGCCGCGACCGGGACCACAAAGCAGCTGCCGCCGCCGCCGCCGTTCACATTGCCGACGACCTGGAAAACGCTGCTGGCGCCCGTCGCATCGGCCATGATCGTTGTCGAACCGCCGCCGAGCGTGATCGCGTCGCCATTGCTGCCTGGCCCGATCTTGTAGGAATTGGTCGTGCCCGAGCCGAAGGTGAGCGTTCCGGTGTTGGTATAGCCGCCGGGGAGCTCGAAAGTGCTCGGTCCACCAAAGGTCAAGGCGGACGCGTTGCAGATGCTGACCTGTCCCGAGCCGTTGCAGGCAGTGTCGCTGCGGCCGATCTTGAAGGTGCCGGCGCCGAAGGTGGTGGTGCCGTAGCCGGTGGTCAGCCCCTTGGCGAAGTTGAACGTGCCGGCGCCAAAGGTCGTTGTGCCGGCGGCGGTCACCTGCTTGCCGAAATTGTAGGTGCCGGCCCCGAACGTCGTGGTTCCGGCCGTGGTGAGGGTCTTGGCGAAGTTGTAGGTGCCTGGCCCGAAATTGGTGGTGGCACTGGTCGTGAGATCGCCGGCGATATTGTAAACTGTCGTTGCCGCGCCGCTTGTAGCGAAGTTGAGGTTGATGCCGCCGCCGATGGTGACGGTGCCCAGGTTGACCGTGGTTTTGCCGCCGCAGTCCAGCGTCCAGGTCGATGACGACGATGCCCAGCTGGCGGTGCAGCCGAGCGCGTTTGCCTGGCCTTGGGTGGGGCCTGTGTTCCAGCCGAAGTCGATGTTGTTGCCGTTGGGAGTGGTTGGCGCTGTTGGCGCGGCTGTCGTCGAAAGCGCCGCAACCGTTGCAATACGGGCCACGGCGGCCGTGACCGCGGCATTGCCGGCCAGCGGGTCGGGGGTGGATTTCTTGGTGATCACCGCGGTCGCCCCGCCTGGGCCGGTGATGCCGTTGCAAGGCTGGCTCGGGGCAGCGGCGGAATTGTAGTTGACGCCGAGCGCCGAAATGCTGGTGCCGCAGGGGACGGTCACCGTGTTGTTGGAAGAGACGGTGCATTTCTGCGCCGAGATCGAGGTACCGCCGCTCAGCGTCAGGCCGGTCTGCGTGCCGTCGAGCGCGAGCATGCATCCGGGCGTTTGCGGCTGCGCACCAAGCTCGGCCACCGAATTGGCATAGATCTGCAATTGCTGGCGATCGTTCAGGACGCGTGCCAGGAACAGCGTCCTGTAGGTGTTGATCGACACCGAAACCGCGTTGACGCCGGTCGTTTTCGGGGAGGCGACCAGGCTCACCTGTACATTGGCGGCGGGAACGCCGTTGAGCACCGCGACGCCGACGGCGGTAGCAGTCATCTGCGAGGTGGACTTGTTCACATTGTAGGCGAGGGCGCCCGCATAGGCCGACAGGTCGGCCACGCGCTGATTGTCGGCGCGCTCGACGAGGGCTGCGCCATATTCGGTCACCAGGGCGGCCATGCCGATCAGGAGCGGCATCACCAGTGGCGAGATGATCAGCACGTTGCCGTCGCGGTTTCGCAAAAATCGCCGGAAAAATTGCATCGATGGTTACCCGACACGCCGCACGCGGAGCAACCTCGCCATGCTCTCGCCCTTTAGTAATCGCGAATGTGTTAAAAAATATTGTCTGACAAATTCACCTAGCGCCATCAAAGCTTAGTCGAAACCTCTGATTTTGCTGGAAAACTGCTCAAGAAAGGGGGCGAGTGCCCCGTCGAGTGGTGCAGACCTCGATGGTCGCTACCGTTGCAGGAGGCAATGAAAAAGGGCGGCATCGCTGCCGCCCTTTCGTATGCATAAGCCAGGTGGCTTGGATTAGAAGTCCATGCCGCCACTCGAGCCCGCTTGCGGGCTCGAGCAATGTAAGTTGATGGGCGTGCTTTATGGACTTCTTAGAAGTCCATGCCGCCACTCGAGCCCGCTTGCGGGCTCGAGCAATGTAAGTTGATGGGCGTGCTTTATGGACTTCTTAGAAGTCCATGCCGCCCATGCCGCCCATGCCGCCGCCGCCCATGCCGCCAGGCATGCCGCCGCCAGCCGACTCCTTCTTCGGAGCCTCCGCGATCATGGCTTCGGTGGTGACGAGCAGGCCGGCGACCGAGGCCGCGTCCTGGAGAGCCGTGCGGACAACCTTGACCGGATCGACGATACCCATGGCGATCATGTCGCCATATTCGCCGGTCTGGGCGTTGTAGCCGAAGGTCGCGCCCTTGTTCTCAAGGATCTTGCCGGCAACGATCGAGGCTTCCGCACCGGCGTTAGAGGCGATCTGGCGGGCCGGAGCCTGCAGAGCGCGACGCACGATGTTGATGCCAGCGGCCTGGTCGGCATTGGCGCCGGCAGCCTTGATGTTGGCCGAAGCGCGCAGCAGGGCCACGCCACCGCCGGCAACGATGCCTTCTTCCACGGCCGCGCGGGTCGCGTTCAGCGCATCGTCAACGCGGTCCTTCTTTTCCTTGACTTCGACTTCCGTCGCACCGCCGACGCGGATCACCGCAACGCCGCCCGCCAGCTTGGCGAGACGTTCCTGCAGCTTCTCCTTGTCGTAGTCCGAAGTGGTCTCTTCGATCTGCTGCTTGATCTGGGCAACGCGGCCCTGGATCTCGGCCTTCTTGCCGGCGCCGTCGACGATGGTGGTGTTCTCCTTGGAGATCGACACCTTCTTGGCGCGGCCGAGCATGTTGAGGCCGACATTCTCAAGCTTGATGCCGAGGTCTTCCGAGATGACCTGGCCACCGGTGAGGATGGCGATGTCTTCCAGCATGGCCTTGCGCCGATCGCCGAAGCCCGGAGCCTTGACGGCGGCGATCTTCAGGCCGCCACGCAGCTTGTTGACGACCAGCGTGGCCAGGGCCTCGCCTTCGACGTCTTCCGAGATGATGAGCAGCGGCTTGGAGGTCTGCACGACGGCTTCGAGAACCGGCAGCATTGCCTGCAGGTTGGAGAGCTTCTTCTCGTGGAGGAGGATGTAGGCGTCCTCGAGATCAGCGACCATCTTGTCGGCGTTGGTGACGAAGTAGGGCGAGAGATAGCCGCGGTCGAACTGCATGCCTTCGACGACTTCAAGTTCGGTCTCGGCGGTCTTGGCTTCCTCGACGGTGATGACGCCTTCGTTGCCGACCTTCTGCATCGCTTCCGCGATCATCTTGCCGACCGACTCGTCGCCATTGGCCGAGATGGTGCCGACCTGGGCGACTTCCTCGGAGGTCTTGATCTTCTTGGCGGCCTTGCCGAGCGCCGCGACGACCTCGGTGACGGCCAGGTCGATGCCGCGCTTCAGGTCCATCGGGTTCATGCCGGCGGCAACCGACTTGTGGCCTTCCTGGACGATCGACTGCGCCAGAACGGTCGCGGTCGTGGTGCCGTCGCCGGCGATGTCGTTGGTCTTCGAAGCAACTTCGCGGACCATCTGCGCGCCCATGTTCTCGAACTTGTCCTCAAGCTCGATTTCCTTGGCGACGGTGACGCCGTCCTTGGTGATGCGCGGGGCGCCGAACGACTTGTCGATGACGACGTTGCGGCCCTTGGGGCCGAGCGTGACCTTCACCGCATCGGCGAGGATGTTGACGCCACGCAGCATGCGCTCACGGGCATCACGGGAGAATTTTACGTCTTTAGCAGCCATTTTTAGCTCCTGGCAGGGGCTTGCGATAAAGCCCGGAATTCAGTTGACGGTGAGGCCGATGATCAGCCGATGATGCCCATGATGTCGGATTCCTTCATGATCAGAAGGTCTTCGCCATTGAGCTTGACTTCGGTGCCCGACCACTTGCCGAACAGGATGCGGTCGCCAGCCTTGACGTCCAGGGGGACCAGCTTGCCGCTTTCGTCGCGCGCGCCGGAGCCGACGGCGATGATCTCGCCTTCCTGCGGCTTTTCCTTGGCCGTATCCGGGATGATGATCCCGCCGGCGGTCTTGGATTCGGATTCGACCCGGCGAACGACCACGCGGTCATGAAGCGGGCGGAACTTCGACTTTGCCATTTTTTCTTCCTCGAATGAGAACGGTGAGAAACAGTTCCTCCGTCCGGCGAAGCCGGACATATAGTTAGCACTCACCAAGGGCGAGTGCTAACGTGGCGCTGAAATAGGCCGCCGACCTGCGAGAGTCAAGGCGCGCGGCAGCCTCGAAAGGCGGTAATTTTTTCCACGGATTGCGGCTTAGAGAAACAACCGCAACTGCGTGTGGATGATCGACCGGTAATCCTCGATGGTCCGGCGGCCTTCCGGCTGGCCCTGCGCGAGCGCCAGGCGCACCACGCCACCGGCGAGCTGGAAGATCAACAGGACCATGCGTTCGAACTGCTCATGCTTGCCCGGCTCGATCAAGGTGGTGACATGGTCGCAGAACATCCTGGCCTGATGCCGGGTTTCGGCGATGTCGAGATTCTTCAGCGCCTTGTCGGCCTGGATGGCGTTCTGCAGGTCCTGGATGGCCGGATCGCCGGCGACGCGGCCGAGGTAGTCGTCAAGCAACCGGTCGGCGGCGGCGATGACGTCCTTGGCTTCGCGGACATCGGCGAGGATATCAGTCAATCGCGCGCGGCTCACCTCCGAAAACCGCTCATAGAGCATCGCCAGGATCGCCGACTTGTTGGGGAAGTAGTGATAGACGGTGGCGATTGGTCCGCCCGCCAATGCGCCGACTTCCTTCATGGTGACGGCGTCGATGCCCTTCTCGCCAATCAGCCGCATGGTCGTCGACAAGATGGCATCGATGCGCTCGCGGCTGCGCTCCTGCTTGGGCTTGCGCCTCGGTTCGGTCGCTGTTCGCCTTGCTTCCACCATACACCGGTCTTTCGCACGAATTGCCAAATTCTGGTTGACAAAAAATATGATCAAGTATCAGTTTCTAAAATACTGACAGATTGTCAGCTTTTTTGTCGTGCGACAAGGGACGTTGGGAGGCGGCTTTGGCATCTGGTGACGCGCATGCCGGAAGCGGCGACTGGCTGGTCGGCAATCCGACCGGCGGGCAGCTTGCCTCGGCGCTGTGGATCGGCTCGGTCGGCCTGCTCATTCTCGGCCTGCAGCCAGTGCTGCTCGGCGCTCTCTACACGGAGGGCCATGTCAGCGGCGACGAACTGGCGCTGGTCGCCACCGCCGAGATGATCGCCATTGCCATCGGTTCGGCGATCGTCGCGATGCTGCTATCGGCCCGCAACATGCGCTGGAAAAGTGCGGTGCTGCTGCTCCTGCTGGCGCTGGCGAATGTCTGGACGGCCTATGCCGCCGGGGCCAATGCATTGATGGCGGCACGCGCCTTGGCCGGCCTTGCCGAAGGCGGGCTTGTCGCGGTCGCCACCGAGCTGATCGCCCGTTCGCGGCGCGCCGAACGCATCGGCGGCTTTTTCGTCACCATGCAGACGCTGGCGCAATGCGCGCTTGCCCTGCTGCTGGCGCTCTATGTCATCCCGGCCGCCGGATCGGCCGGCGGCTTCCTCATTCTCGCGGTCGTCTGCGTCCTGTCGCTCATCGTCGCCTTCGTCGTCCCCACCGATTACGCCATTCTGCCCAAGGACGAGAACCTCGCCAATGTGCTGACGATTCCTTCGATTGCCGCCCTGTTGTGCGTCTTCTGTTATTTCATGTTCTTCGGCTCGGTCTGGGCGTTTCTGGAACCGGTTGGCGCCCAATTCGGCATTGACGGCCGCACAGTCGGCCTGATCGTCTCGGCCAGCCTGGCGGTTCAGGTCCTGGGCGCGATGACGGCGACCGTGTTCGAGGCGCGCATCGATTATCGGGTTGCCATCGCACTCATTGGTACTGTCGCGCTTGTCGCCTCGCTCGTGCTGGCCAGCGGACCTGGCCTCACCACCTTCTGGGTCGCCGCCCTGGTCATGGGTTTCATTCTCCTGTTCATCGTGCCCTACCAGATCCGCCTGGCGATCACGGCCGATGACACCCGCACCGCCGTGCTCCTGGTGCCGGCCGCGCAGCTCTTCGGCCTGGCGATCGGGCCGGTTGCGGCGTCGCTGCTCATCGACGGCAAGGATTTCCGCCCGGTTCCGGAATTCGCTGCCGGCAGTGCCTTGGCCAGTGTGCTGTTGCTCGGCCTGTTCATCCTCGTGGCGCGGCGTCGCCGGGTTGTTGCGTGAGCGCCATGTCGAACATCTGGAGCAACTGGTCCGGTTTTGTCACTGCCGCGCCGCGGCTGATCGCCAGCCCCGCCGATGCCGGCGAAGTTGGTGACCTCGTTCGCAACGCACCCGGCCCGGTCCGTGTCGTCGGTGCCGGTCACTCCTTCACCCCACTGGTGAAATCCGAGGGCACGATCCTGTCTCTGGATAAGCTGGAAGGGCTGGTCTCGCATGACGCTGAAAAGCATCAGGCACGCGTGAAGGCAGGGACGCGGCTTGGTCCGCTCATGCACATCCTGCACGGCATCGGCCAGGGCCTGCCCAATATGGGCGACATCGACCGCCAGGCAATCGGCGGCGCGCTGGGAACCGCCACCCACGGCTCGGGGCCGACGCTCGGCGCCTATCACACGCAATTGGAGACGGTGCAGATCGTCGACGGGCTCGGCAAGGTCCGCGACTTCACCATGGCAGGGGATCAGGACATGATCCACGCCATCGGCGTCGCGCTCGGCGCTTTCGGTGTCTTGAGCGAAGTGACGCTGAACAACATCGCGACCTACCGGCTGCGCCGCCGCAAATGGGTGCTGCCGATCGGTGACATGCTGCGCGATTTCGAAAAGATGATGACCGCGCACCGCTCGGCCGAATTCTACTACATTCCGTTTTCCGGCTACGCGCAGTTCATCGCCAGCGACTTCAGCACCGAGGCGACCACCACGCGCCCGACCGACGATGACGAAGGCTCCTTGCGCACGCTGCGCCGGTTGCGCACCGGGCTCGCCTGGCTGCCGTCACTGCGCCGCCGCCTGATCCTCGGTGCCGTCGCGAAAGTGCCGGCCGAGGATTATGTGCAGGACTGGCTCAACGTCTATGCCAGCGACCGCCAGACCAAGTTCAACGAGATGGAATATCACCTTCCCTTCGAGGAGGGGCCGAAGGCGCTGGCCGAGATCATCGCGCTCACCGAAAAGCACTTTCCCGAAGTCTATTTCCCAATGGAGGTGCGCAGCGTCGCGGCTGATCGGTTCTGGCTCTCGCCCTTCTACAACAGGCCGACCTGTTCGATCGCCGTCCACCACGACGCGGCGAGCGATCCGTTGCCCTTCATGCAGGCGGCCGAGCCGATCTTCCGCAGGTATGGCGGCCGGCCGCATTGGGGCAAGATGCACAGCCTGAAGGCGGCGGATTTCAAGAAGCTCTATCCCCGTTGGGACGACGCCATGGCGGTTCGCCGCGACATCGATCCGCAAAACCGATTCGTCTCGCCCTACATGGCAGGGCTGTTCGGCATTGAACCCAGTCCTTTTGGCATCGAACCCAGTCCTTTTGGCATCGAACCCAGTCCTTTTGGCATCGAACGATGAGTGCCTACTTTGCCGCGCTCTCCGAAGCACTGAAGACCGCCGGCATCTTCCAGCCCTGCCTGCTGCTCGACCTCGACCGGCTGGATGGCAACATTGCGCTGGTCAAGGCCAGGCTTGACCCGAGTCTTGCCGTGCGGCTGGTCGACAAGTCGCTCGCTTGCCTGCCGCTGCTTGCGCATATCGGCAAGACGCTCGGAACCGGCCGCTTCATGACCTTTCATCCACCGATCAGTGAGGCGGTGCTGGAGGCGTTTCCGGATGCGGGTCTCCTGTTCGGCAAGCCGATGCCGATCGGGGCGGCCAGGGCGGCACTGGTGAAGGGTGGCGCCGACTGGTCGCGCGTCTGCTGGCTGATCGACAGTGACGAAAGACTGGCGGAATACGGCGCTCTCGCGATCGAACTCGATATCGAACTGCGCATCGCCTTCGAGATCGATGTCGGGCTGCATCGCGGCGGCTTCGCCAACCCGGAGGCCTTGTCGAAAGCGTTAAGCGCCATGGCGGCCCACAAACGACTGCGCTGCGAAGGCGTCATGGCCTATGAGGCGCACGCGCCGCATATTCCCGGCCTGTTCGGCGGGCCGGCCAAGGCGTTGGCGCAGGCTTCGGAGCGGGCCGCCGCTTTCGTGGCGCGCCTCGGCCCGGACCGGCGCCGCATCCTGAACATTGGCGGCAGCAAGACCGCGCTGCTGCATCACGGCAGCATTGCCAATGAAGTGTCGATGGGGTCGGCCTTCGTGCTGCCCAGCGATTTCGACACGCCTGGCCTCGACGGTTTCCAGCCGGCGGCCTTCATCGCGACGCCGATCCTGAAGATGGCCGAGCCGATGCTGCCGGGTCCGCCGGCTGTTTCCCGCCTGCTGCAGGCGCTCGGCCGGTTCCCCCGCAAGGGCTGCTATCTCTATGGCGGCAAATGGATGGCCGAACCGGTCTTTCCCCAGGGCATGAGGACGAATGGCCTGCTCGGCCTGTCTTCCAACCAGCAATTCATGGGCCTGCCTGCCGATAGCGTCGCCAAACCAGGCGACTACGCGTTCCTGCGGCCGACGCAGAGCGAGGCCGTGCTGCAGCAATTCGGGCCGATCGCGGTGCTTTCCCAGGGCAGGATCGTTGATCGTTGGCCGGTGTTGCCGATGATGTGATCGCGTCGGGTAGGTCGATATAGTTGACTAAGTCAAGTAAATGGTTGATCCTGTGAAGGCAGGAGATGACCATGACGATTCACCATCACCCCAAGAACGAAGCGCCGAACAAGCAGCTGATCGATGCGGTGCGGGCTTTCAACCGCTTCTACACCCGCCAGATCGGCCTGCTCGACGAAGGGTTACTGAAAAGCGCCTTCTCACTGACCGAGGCGCGCGTGCTTTACGAGCTGGCGCACCGCGACGGTTTGACCGCGACCGACCTTGGGCGCGATCTCGGTCTCGACGCCGGCTATGTCAGCCGTTTGCTGAAGAAGTTCGAACGCCATGACCTCATCTCCAGGTCGACGCTGGTTTCGGATGCCAGGCAATCCTCGATTGCGCTGACGCCGGCGGGCAGGAATGCATTTGCGCCGTTGAACAAGGATTCGCATGACCAGGTCGCGGCCTTGCTCGATCGGCTGCCTGTTTCGGAACAGGACCGGCTGGTGAAGTCCATGCGGACTGTCCAGGCACTGCTGGACGAAAGCGCAGAGCCGAAAATTCCCTATCTGCTGCGGCCGCTGCAGATCGGCGACATCGGCTGGATCACCCGCCGGCAAGGGATGCTCTACGCGCAGGATTATGGCTGGGACGAAACCTACGAGGCGCTGGTTGCCGAAATCCTCGCGGCCTTCGTCAAATCCTTCGACCCGAAATGGGAGCGCAGCTGGATCGCCGAGCGCGATGGCGAGGTCGTCGGTTCGGTCTTCGTCGTGCGCAAGTCGCCCGAGGTGGCGAAGCTCAGATTGCTTTATGTTGAGCCTTCGGCACGCGGCCTTGGCATCGGCGGGCGCTTGGTCGACGAGTGCATCGCCTTCGCGCGAGCCAAAGGTTACAAGACGCTGACGCTTTGGACCAACGATATACTGGGCTCGGCGCGCCGCATCTATCAGGCGGCTGGCTTCAAGCTGATCGACGAAGAGCGCCACCATTCCTTCGGCAAGGATCTGGTCGGGCAGACATGGGATTTGGAATTATAGCGCCGATCAACCCTTGATCGGTATCCAGATCTCCAGTCCGCCATTGCCGCTGCGCGGATCGAACTCCGGGCCATAGCGTTCGAATTCCGGCGCGTCCGCTATTTCGTGTCCGGAGCCTGGCAGCCATTTGTTCCAGATCGTGTTGACGGTGCGGCGGATGGTCGAAATGTGCTCGCGATGCGAAAACACCGCATATTTCTGAGCCGGTATGCGCACGCGGCTGAATTCCCCGGGAAGGTCGGAAAAGTCCGAGACCTCGACGCCGGCGATGTAGTCGAAATTGCCGGCATCGTCGCCGTTGACGCAGACGCCATAGGCGACGTCACCGGTCTCGCCCGGAATGTTGCCGATAAAGGGGCTGAAGCGTTGCCATTGCATCGGAATGGCGGCGCTGGTCTCGCAGCTGTAGCGCTCGCCGAGCCCCGCGATGAGGAACGGCCGGCTGGTCTCGAAGCGTGGCGGTTCGAGCTTGGCAAGAAAGGACTGGTCCATCAGGATCGGCTCCACGAGTTCGAGGGTCTTTGTCGAGCCTTGCGCTCGCACCAGTTCCGGCGTCGTGTCGAACTGGTCGCGGAAGGCCCGGGTGAAGGCCTCATGCGAGTTGTAGCCGGCATCGAGCGCCACCGAGAGGATATCGGGCGCCCCGTCGGCGAGCCTGCGTGCCGCCTCGGTCAGCCGGCGCGCGCGCATATAGCCCATGACAGAGCGGCCGGTGGCGGCACCGAAGGCGCGCGTCACATGAAAGCGCGATACACCGCTGCTTTGAGCGACGTCGTCGAGCGAAATCGCCTCCGGCAGATGGCTTTCGACAAACCACAGCGCTTTCTCGGTCGGGTTCATGGGCTTCTCGCATTGGGTCGGACCATCTTGCCGCTTTCTTCCGTGACAATTTGATCGAAATTGCGCAGCGCGCGAATTTCGTCGAACAAAGTCATCGAATCGATTGCGCAAACGTTTCGATGACAATATGCTCTGCCGAAATCCGCCAAAGCCAATGAGAGCGGACTGGACGCATCATCAGGGAGGAGCGCTTGCCAGCACTCCATTTGAGCCGCCATGCCGACAATGGCTGAGGTCGCGCGCCGCGTCGGCGTATCGGTTTCGACCGTCTCGCATGTCATCAACCGCACCCGCTTTGTCTCGCCGGAGAAGGCGCGGCTCATCAATGACGCGATCGCCGCGATGGGCTATCAGCCCAACGAGCTGGCGCGGTCACTGAAAGTGGCCTCGACCAACAGCGTCGGCCTGGCGATCTCGGCGATTTCCAACCCTTATTTCACCGACATCATCTGCGCGGTGGAGGCCGAATGCGCGCGCCTCGGCCTCATGGTCTTCCTCTCCGACACGCAGGAGGATCCCGACCGCGAGCTTTCGGTGGTGCGCGCGTTCCACCAGCGTCGCGTCGACGGTGTCATCCTGGCGCCGTCGGGCGCGCCGCAGCGCGCTATCGATTACCTGGCCGAGAAGAAGCTGCCCTGCGTGCTCATCGACCGTTTCGCCGACGAGCGCTTCGACCAGATCGGCGTCGAGAACCAGTCATCGATGCGCGCGCTGATCGACCATGTCGCCGCCTTCGGCCACACGCGCATCGGCTATATCGCCGGCCAGCCGGGCCTGGCGACGACGCGCGAACGCGTCGAGGCCTTTCGCGCCTCGCTGGTCGCCAATGGACTTGAATGCCTGCCGCACTATGTCTCGCCGGAGAATGTCGACACGGCGAGCGCGACCGCATCGACCCATGCGATCCTGTCTCTGCCGTCGCCGCCCACCGCACTGGTCACGGGCAACAACATGACGACCATCGGGGCAGTTCGCGCCATCCGCGAGAGGGGGCTCTCCATCCCCGGCGACCTCTCGCTAGCCGGCTTCGACGACTTCGAATGGGCCGATTGTTTCGAGCCGCGGCTGACACTGGTCGCGCAACCCTGCACCGAGATCGGACGGCAGGCGGCCGCCCTGCTGTGCGCTCGCATCGCATCGACCGACCTGGAGCCGCAGGCGGTGCGGTTGCGGGCGGCGCTGCAGGTGCGAGAGTCCTGCGCGAGGCCGGCCTCCCATGAGGTCAGCCCCATGAGGTCGGCATGAGCGCGCCGCTGCTTTCCGTCACCGGCGCGGTCAAGCGCTTCGGCGGCGTCCAGGCGCTGCGCGGCGTCGACTTCGACCTCAAGGCGGGCGAGATCCATGCCCTGCTTGGCGAAAACGGCGCCGGCAAATCGACGCTGATGAACCTGTTGTCGGGCGTCTACACGCCGGACGAGGGCACCATCCACATCGACGGCAAGCAGGTAGCCTTCAACAACCCGCGCGAGGCGCAGGCGGCCGGCATCGCCACGATCTTCCAGGAACTCGACCTGGTGCCGACGCTCGACGTCGCCGCCAACCTTTTCCTTGGCCGCGAGTTGATGCGGCCGGGTGGTTTCCTCGACGTGCCGGCAATGCGCAGCGAAGCGCGCAAGCGTCTCGAAGCCATCGAATTGGCCATCGATCCGGCCAGCATGGTGGCGAACCTGTCGATCGGCCAGCGCCAGGTCGTGGCGATCGTCAAGGCGCTGTCCTACGCCTCGCGCGTGCTGATCATGGACGAGCCGACGGCGGCACTCACGGTAGGTGAGGTCGACAGGCTGTTCGACATCATGCGCAAGCTCGCCGCCAGCGGCGTCGGCATCGTCTACATCTCGCATCGCCTAGAGGAGGTACCGCAGATCGCCGACCGGGTGACGGTCATGCGCGACGGTCGCGTCGCCGGCGTCACCGAGCCGCACGCGCCGCAGGCCGAACTGGTCCGGCTTCTGGTCGGCCGGCCGCTGGATGAGCTTTATCCCGAGCGGTCGACGAAGGCCGGCAAGACGCTGCTCAGCTTGCGCGATGCCAGCTTCAGGCTCGCCCATGAAAGCGCCGGCTGGCAGCCGCCGAGCGGCGTCTCGCTCGACGTCAAGGCGGGCGAGATCGTCGGGTTGGCCGGCATCATGGGGGCTGGGCGCACCGAATTGCTCAGCGCGCTCTATGGCACCGGCCTGTCCGGCCGTTGGGAAGGCGAGGTCGCCATCGATGGCCGGCCTGTAAGGCTGGATTCGATCAGGGCGGCCCGCGCGGCCGGCATCGCCTTCGTCACCGACGACCGGCGCGGCAGCGGGCTGATGCTCAGAATGGCGGTGGGCCTCAACCTGGTGATGTCGGTGATCCGCCGCATCTCGCCCCTCGGCCTGATGTCGCAGCGCCGCCAGGCGGATGCGGTAAAGCAGTCCTTCGGCCAGTTCGATATCAGGCCGAAGAATCCCGACATCGCCGTCGGCGCGCTTTCCGGCGGCAACCAGCAGAAGGTGGTGCTGGCCAAGGAGATCCTCGGCAATCCCCGTCTGCTGCTGCTCGACGAGCCGACTCGCGGCGTCGATGTCGGCGCCAAGGGCGAGATCTACGCGCGGCTGAGGCAGTTGGCGGCGCAGGGGCTCGGCATATTGGTCGCGTCCAGCGAGATGCCGGAGCTCATCGGCCTGTGCGACCGGATCGTGGTGCTGCGCCAGGGGCGCAACGTGGCGGAATTCATCGGCGGCGTCGACGAGCACACAGTGCTTGACGCGGCAAATGGCAGGGAGGCCTGATGTCTGACCAGAAGATTTCGGTGGCAGCGAGCCCGGCTGTGCCGGCGGCAGCGCCAAAGCATCGCGATCCGCTCGCCCTTGTGGTGCGCTTCCAGAGCCTGATCGGCCTGGTGGTGGTGGCGATCGGCGGCATCATCTTCTCGCCGCGCCGGCACGGCCAGATCCTGTTCCTCGATCCCGACAACATCGCCAACATCGTGCGCGCCGTCTCGGAGACCGGAATCATCGCCATCGGCATGACTTTCGTCATCATCACCGCCGGCATCGACCTGTCGGTTGGCGCGGTGCTCGGGCTGTCCAGCGTCGTCACCGCATCGATGATGATCTCGGGTGGCTTCGGGCTCATTCCCACCATCCTCGCCGTGCTTATCATGGGCATCGTCTTCGGCGCCATCCAGGGCACCATCTCCACCCGCTTCCGGCTGGAACCGTTCATCGTCACGCTCGCCGGCCTGCAGGCGGCGCGCGGCCTGGCGCTGGTCGTCTCGGGCAACCAGTACATCAACATTTCCTATGGCGACGGACCGGGCCTGGCACCGCCGGTGTTCGCGATCCTCGGCGAGCGGTTGTTCAACAACACCGTGCCGGTCGCCACCATCGTCTTTATCGTCTTTGCCGCGATCGCAACGATCGTGCTCAACACGACGCGCTTCGGCCGCTATGTCTTTGCCGTTGGCGGCAATGAGCGCGCGGCGCGAATTTCGGGCGTGCCCGTTTCGATGGTGAAGATCTCGGTCTATGCCATCACCGGTTTTGCCTCGGCCCTTGCCGGCATCGTCCATGCCGGCCAGTTCAATTTCGGCAGCGCCAATGACGGCATGGGCTACGAGCTCACCGCGATCGCCGCCGTGGTCATCGGCGGCACAAGCCTGTTTGGCGGCGCCGGCTCGATGGTCGGCACCGTTGCCGGCACCATCATGCTCGGCGCGCTCGCCAACATCCTGCAGCTGAACAACATCACGCCCGCCATGCAGTTGCTCGCGACCGCCGCGATCATCGTGCTGGCGGCGGTGCTTCAATCCCTCGTTCGCCGCCGCGAGGGGTTGGGTCGTTAGGAGGAAGGCGGCAACAAAGTCGAAGTCAAACCAAGGTCTGGCCCCCCGGCCCGACGAGGAGGAGAGCGAGTATGAAAACCACAAGACAAGGAACGAGGAACACGCTTCATGCCGTGCTTCTGGCAGGCGCGGGCCTGTGCATTGCAGGAGCCGCCCAGGCCGCCGACCCGATGGTCAAGGCCTGCGCCAAGGACGGCCAGTTCATCATCGGCTTCTCGCAGGCCAACAACGCCGAACCCTATCGCCAGCATGTCAATGACGAACTGACGGCGGCGGCCAAGGCCGTGCCGGGCTTCACGCTGCAGATCGCCGACGGCGCCGGCAACGTCAACACGCAGACCTCGCAGGTCGACAATTTCATCACCCAGAAAGTCGATCTGCTGCTGATCTCGCCCTTCGAGGCGGCACCGCTGACGCCGGCGGTGAAGCGCGCCATGGATGCCGGCATCCCGGTCATCGAGCTCGACCGCAAGACGGTCGGCGATCCCGGCAAGGACTACACCGCCTTCATCGGCGGCGACAATTACAAGATCGCGCTCGAGGCCGGCAAATACACCGCCAAGACCTTGCTGCCGGATGGCGGCGAGGCGGCGGTGCTGGAAGGCTTGCCGAGCTCGACGCCGGCGGTGGAGCGGCTGAACGGCTTCAAGGACGGCGTCAAGGGGAATGCCAAGATCCAGGTCGTCGCCGAGCAGGCCGCCGACTGGGTGCCGGACAAAGCCCAGACCGCCTTTGCCGCCATGCTGCAGGCGCATCCCGACATCAAGGTGCTCTATGCCTCCAACGACATGATGGCGGCCGGCGCGCTGCTTGCCGCCAAGGGAGCCGGCAAGGACGTCAAGATCATCGGCACCGACGGCCTGCCTGGACCGGCCGGCGGCATCGAGGCCGTCGCCAAGGGCGACTGGGCGGCAACCTTCACCTACCCGACGGGTGCGAAGGAAGCGATCGAGATGTCGAAGAAGATCCTGCTCGACTGCTCGACCTCGGTGGAGCCGACGGTAACGGTCGAGACGACGGCGATCACGGCGGAGAATGCCAAGCAGCTGATGGGGAAGTGAGGGGCGATTAGAGCTCGGCGCTGAGGTTGAGACAGCAAGGCCCCGCGCGGGGCCTTGCTTTTTTGCTATTGCTAGATCTGGTCGTGCTCGTGCCAGCTTCGGCCCGCCACCCCAGTCGCTTACTTTGCGTTTAGCCCCGTCATGTAAGGATCCGTAATCCCAAGGGGGCGCGAATGCTGGATAATTACGAGGCCGACCGGTTTGGCGTGATTCACCAGATCGACGTCACACCGATCAAATACGACAAGCAGTACATTTCCTATTACGAGGATCTGAGCGACCGGACCATCAAGCTCGGCTATCAGCGGCTTGGCTGGGTGCTGGGGATCACCGGTGAACTACCGCGGTCCGTGCTGGAGATTGGCTATGGCACCGGCACCTTTGTCGAGGCCGCCAAAATTACCGGGGTTGCCGACTGTGCCGGCTGCGACATCACCAGATTTCCGCTGCCCGAGGGCGTCCGCTTTGTCGATTGGGACGAGGCGCTCGCCGGCTCGTGGGATCTGGTCGCCATGTTCGACGTGCTCGAGCACATTCCGGATCTGGGTTTCCTCGCCCGCCTTCAGACCCGCCACCTGGCCATCGCCGTCCCTTACTGCCGCTGGCGTGAACTCGGCGCCGACGGCGAAGCGTGGTTCCGGGCGTGGCGCATGCGTCTGCCCAACGAGCACCTGCACCATTTCGACCGTGACTCGCTGGTGGCGCTCCTCGCGCATTACGGCTTCGAATGCGTGACGCTGAATTGCTTTGAAGACGGGATCAGACTGCGGCCGGGCGAAGCGGGTCCGAATATTCTGTCAGGCTTTTTCAGAAAGCTATAGGCCGGTTCCTCGGCGACCGCGGCCAGGTGTCGTGCCTCCTGCCTGGTGACCGCTCGCGGCTGAAAACCGCAGCCGCGCCGAAGCCGCATTGCGCGACGACAGGGGTTGACATCGCCGCGAAACATCGCTTCAAACGTAATGTTATTACATATGGGGCATGTGGCGACGGCGTCGCAAAAAACTCATTGCGATGCGATCGACGGAAATCTACGGTGGGTGCGTGATGGTCCCCGCGCCGAAAGGCAAGGGGTGAAAAGGGAACACGGTGAGACCTCAAAAGGTCGAGGCCGTGGCTGCCCCCGCAACTGTAAGCGGTGAGCAAGATCCGACATGCCACTGGCCGGCAAGGCTGGGAAGGCTGGATTGCGCCGAGACCCGCGAGCCAGGAGACCTGCCATCAACTGAGTTGACCGGACGGGGTGTGCCGGGAGGAGGCGTGGACGTCGGTCTTGTCGGCCGGCTCGCCAACATCCTTCCGTCGCCAGTTTTGAAAGTGACGGAAAGTTGGACGGCGCCATCGATCATCGTATCATCGTGTGCACGCTTTGCCGCGACGTTCCGACCGGCATCAGGTCGGGCGAAACCCTGTGCGTCGATTTGCGCTCCCGGCTCGCAGCCTGCCATGAACCCGCCGTGGCGCATGGCTTCACGGTCGAAGGCGTCGAATGCATGGCGGCCTGCGCGCGGCCGCTGACGGTGGCCTTCCAGGCGCCGGGCAAGGCCTCCTATCTCTTCGGCTCCATCGACGCCGAGGCCGACGCCGGCGATCTCCTGCGATTTGCCCGACTTTACGCCTCGCTCGCCGACGGCTGGTGCAATTCCGGACAACGTCCGCCGCGACTGGCCGGCAAGACACTGGCCCGCATTCCCGGGCCGGCCAAGTTTCCGGGCAACAGCCGATGACAATGCCACTCCTCGAAGCGCGCGACCTCAGCGCCATGGTCAATGGCCGGCATCTGGTCCACGCCGTCAGCCTGTCGGTGGCCTCGGGCGATCGCCTTGCCATCATCGGCCCCAATGGCGCCGGCAAGACCACGCTGCTGCGCATGCTGTCGGGCATGCTCAGGCCAAGTGCGGGCGAGGTGAAGCTTGGCGGGCGCCGCCTGGACCGTATCGCGACCGCCGAGCGGGCCCTGCATATCGCCGTCGTCGGCCAGACCGACCAGCCGGACCCGCGGCTGGCGGTGATCGACTATGTCGAGCTCGGCCGCGTCCCGCATGCCGGCCTGAGACGCAGGAGCGAGGAGCGCGACATCGTCGTCGACGCGTTGCGCCGGACCGGCCTGTTGCCGCTGCTTGGCCGCACCATCGGCTCGCTGTCGGGCGGCGAACGCCAGCGCGCCCAACTGGCGCGCGCCATCGCGCAGCAACCGAAAGTGCTGTTCCTCGACGAGCCGACCAACCATCTCGATCCGCGCGCCCGCGGCGAGCTGCTCGAGCTCGTGGCCGGCTTCGGCATGACGGTGATCGCCGTGCTGCACGATCTGGCCCTGGTGGCGCCCTTCGCCACCAGGGTCGCGGTGATGAACGAGGCGCGGCTGCATGCGCTGGCGGCACCCCGCGAAGCGCTGACGCAAAAGCTGATCCGCGAGATTTTCGGCGTCGACGTGTTTCGCCTGCGCCATCCGACCGAAGACCGCGAACTCACGGTGTTCGATGTTCCGAACCGCGCCGCGCCGCCATCCTGATCGAGCCCATCCCTCATCCGACACTGTTCAGCCAAGGAGCAAAATCCGTGAAACGCCTCGCCCTGTCGCTCGTCTTCTTGCTGCTGGCCCCGGCAGCCTTCGCCTTCCCGGTCACCGTCGACAGCTGCGGCAAGCCGCTGACCTTCGACGCGCCGCCCAAGCGCGCCGTCATCCATGATCTCAACATGGCCGAAATGGCCTTCGCGCTGAAGCTGCAGCCGTCGATCGTCGGCCTGACCGGCATCACCGGATGGTACAAGGTCGGCCCCGAGTTCAAGGCCGAGCAGGGTTCCATCCCGGAACTGGCGCCCAAATACCCGACGCTCGAAAACCTCGTCGCCGTCGAGCCCGATTTCTTCTTCGCCGGCTGGTACTATGGCATGAAGCCGGGTGGCGACGTGACGCCCGACACGCTCGCCCCGCACGGCATCAAGACCCTGGTGCTGACCGAAAGCTGCGTCCATCTCGACAAGAACCGTCCGGCCGCCTCGATGGACCTGCTCTATGGCGATGTCGAAAAGCTGGGCAAGATCTTCGGCAAGGACGCGGACGCGGAGAAGCTTGTCTCCCGCTGGAAGGCGCAACTCGCGGAAATCATCGCCAAGGTTGGCGACCGCAAGGGGACGCGGGTATTCCTCTATGATTCCGGCGAGGACAAGCCGTTCACATCAGGCAAATTCGCCATTCCGAGCGCCATGATCGCGGCGGCGGGTGGCGACAACATCATGGCCGACATGGACACCAGCTGGGGCAACACGGACTGGGAAACCGTGGCGTCGCGCAATCCGCAGTTCCTCATCCTGCTCGATTACCAGGATGGCGGCGGCTACAAGAAACTGCTCGATTTCTTGAAGGCGCATCCGGCGATGAAGGAGACGGACGCGGTCAAGAACGAGCGCTTCGTGGCGCTGCGCTATGCCGAACTGACGCCCGGGCCGGCAAACATCGAGGCGATCGGCAAGATCGCCAGGGCGATGCATCCGGAAGCGTTCTGATGCTTGTTGCCCCTGGGCATAAATCCGGCGCGCTTTCGGGACACAAGGCATTCGCGCTAGCGATGGTGGCGGGCACGATGGCGATCGTCGCCCTCGTGCTGCTGTCGATCGCCTATGGTTCGACGCTGATCCCACTCACCGACGTCATCGCCTCGCTTGGCCAGGCCGTTGGATTGAACGAACACCAGGTGTCTGGCCCGGTCGGCAAGATCGTCGTCGATCTCAGGCTGCCGCGCACGATCCTGGCGGTGTGTGTCGGCGGCGGCCTCGGCATAACAGGCGCGTTGCTGCAGACGGTGACCCGCAACGATCTTGCCGATCCCTTCCTGTTCGGCCTGTCGTCGGGGGCGGCGGCCGGTGCCGTTTCCGTCATCACCGTCTTTGGTGACACTTTCGGCATCTGGACCTTGCCGGTCGCTGCCTTCACCGGCGGCACACTGGCCGCCTGCATCGTCCTGCTGCTGGTCGCGCGGGTGAGGGGGCAGGGACCCGAACGGCTGATCCTCGCCGGCCTTGCCGTCTCCTTCCTGTTCACGGCCTTGACCAACTATCTGGTTTTTGCCGGTGACCAGCGCGCCGCCCATTCGGTGCTGTTCTGGACGATGGGCGGGCTCGGGCTGGCGCGCTGGGACAATGTCTGGCTAGGCGCCTTGGGCGCCGGCACGATTGCAGCCTACGGGCTGTGGAACCACCGCAGGCTGGACGCCTTCCTTGCGGGTGAAAGTGCCGCCGAAAGCCTTGGCGTGCCGGTGGCGCGGATGCGCAGGGCGACGTTTCTCGTCGCCGCCTTTTCGACGGCAATTCTCGTCTCGGTTGCCGGCGTCATCGGCTTTGTCGGGCTTATGATCCCGCATCTGTCGCGGCCGCTGGCCGGTCCCTTGCATCTGCGCCTGATCGCCAGCTGTGCGCTGTTCGGGGCGGTGCTACTGCTGGCAAGCGATCTTCTGGCGCGGACCCTGCTGCCGCCGCAGGAACTGCCGATCGGCATCATCACCAGCTCGCTCGGCGCCCTCTTCGTCGTCACGCTGGTCGTGAGAAACCGGCTCTGACCGCAAGAGCAATTCCAGGAAAAGTGTGAAGCGGTTTTCCGTCCGGAATTGCGTTAAAACAAAGAGGCCAGAGCTTGCCGTCTCAGACCGTCCAGAAATAGCGCACGATGTGAAAGAAGATGGGGGCAGCGAAGATCAGGCTGTCGGTACGGTCCATCATGCCGCCATGGCCTTCTATCAGATGGCCCCAGTCCTTGACGCCCTGGTCGCGCTTGATGGCCGAGGCGACCAGCCCTCCCAGAAACCCCATCGAACAGACGACGAAGGCGACACACGCCGCCTGCAGGGGCGTGAATGGCGTCACGAACGACAGCAGAGCGCCGAGCAGGCTCGCCGACACCACTCCGCCGATCAGGCCCTCCCAGGTTTTCGACGGCGATACGGTCGGCGAAAACCGGTGTTTTCCGAACAGCTTGCCGAAGATGTATTGCAGCACGTCGCTGCCTTGCACGACGATGACCAGGAAGGCGATCAGCAACAAATTGCGGCCTTCGAAGCCCGGCACGTCGAGCGTCAGCAGCGCTGGAACATGGCTGACGCAATAGACGGAGATCATCACCGCCCATTGCTGCGCGGCGATCCGCTCGAGAAAGCGTTCGGTGTCGCCATGCAACGCGGTGATGGCCGGCATCAGCAGGAAGCAATAGACCGGAATGAAGATGACGAAGAGCCCGTACCAGGCGGTCCAGACCAGCCAGTACTGAAACGGGATGATGATACCGAACATGCCGAGCAGCACCCAATGGTCGCTCCGGCTCGTGTGCGTCAGCGTCACGAATTCGCGCAGCGAGGCGAAGGAAATCAGCGCGAACAGGATGGTCAGGCCGTACCGGCCGAAGAAGAAGGCGACCGTCATCAGTGCGACCATCACCCACCAGGCATTGATACGCTGGGTGAGATTGACCAGAGTCGAGCTGAGTGGCTTCGGCGCCCGTGCCGAAAGTATCGCGGCCACGATGCTGGCGGTCGTCAGCACCGCCAGCAGGCCGATGATCAGGATGGAGATGTCGTGGCGCATCAATCGTCTCGTTCGGGACGCGGGTTGAGCGCCAGAAGCGTGGCGTGGGCTCGCTCGAGAAAGGCGCGCCGCTCTTCGCCGGGGGCAATCGCCACCGGCGCGCCGAAGACGACGCGGCATAAAAGCGGGACCGGCAGGAACTGGCCCTTGGGCAGCACGCGCGACATGTTCTCGATCCAGCACGGGATCAACTCGACCTGCGGCCGTGCCATCGACAAATTGTAGAGCCCGGAGCGGAAAGGCAGCAGCGGCTCGTCGGTCATGTTGCGGGTGCCCTCGGGAAACAGGATGAGCGAATGGCCCTGGTCGAGAACCGACAGCATGATCTCGATCGGGTTTTCCTCGGGCTTCGTCCATTGCCGGTTGATGAGCACGGACGACAGCATGTCTTCGGCGATGAAGCGGCGCAGCCGCGATTTTCCCCAATATTCGCCGGCAGCCACGGCATGGGTGATCGCGCGCTCCTTTTCGTTGAGGCACGCCGACAAAAGGATGAAGTCGCCATGGCTCGTGTGGTTGGCGAAATAGATGCGCTGCTTGTCCGACGGCAGACTGCCATTCCAGATCGGACGCACCCCGGTCACCACCCAGGCAAGCGCCGAGAGGCCGACGGAGGTCGCCGTCTGCAGCAGGGTGAAGGTCTTGAGCGAGAGCTTGTTCATCGCGGCGCCCAAAATCCGGCCGCCAGAAGCATCGCCACGAACAGGCCAAGGGCTATGCGTTGCCTGGTCAGCAGCCGGCGCGTGCCGGCCATGCGTTCGTCGAGCGAACGTGCGGAAGGCGGCAGCGGCTTCAGGCGCATGCGCGCCAACATGTCATCCACCGCGGCGCCAGCGGAAGCCTCGTCGTCATGGCTGGCCATCAGCCGGAACAGCAGCGCGTCGAATGCCAGCAGGGCCGACAGCGCCAGCACCGCAACCGCGCTGACGGCAGCGAGCGACAGCGCCACGGCCGCGGGCAAGGTCTCGAAGGCGCCGCGCGCCCGGGCGGCCAAGGGCGCCAGCATGTTCGCGGCCAGAACGAGTGCGGCCGGCCACGCGGCCTGCCGCATCAACAGGTGGGCGAAGCGATCGGTGCTTTGCTGATAGGCATTGCCGGTCATGATGCCGCCCGCTCCGTTGCCTCGACAAAATGGACCGGCCGGCCGGCGTCGCTCAGCATCTCGCGGGCCAGGGCCGGTGTCCTGGCCCTGCCGCTCGCCACCAGCCATTCGGCAACGACACCGGCGCTGCGCTGGAAACCGAGCGCGCAGCAGACAAGCACCGTGCCGTCGCGGCGCGCTTTCTCCAGCGCGCCGGCTGCCTGCTGCTGCATCATCAACGGCGGCGGCAACAGGTCGACCATCGGAAAGGCGATCCAGCGGCAAGTCGCTCCCGCCGGCCTTTCAAGTTCGGCGGCGAGGTCGATGACCGTGCCGAAGCCGTTGGCCTCGCTTGCCGTGGGAAAACGCCCGAGAAAGACGCCGTCGGCAACCGCCACCTGCGGAGCAAGATTACGCGTCCAGGCCCGAATGTTTATTCTGGCGCCAAGTCGGTACGGCAAGAGCAGGATGCGGCTTGCGAGCGTGATGCTGCCATCCGCGGATTTCTGGAACACTTTCGGGCCGGCCCCGGCATAGGCAAGCGCGACGATGGCCAGCGGCAAGGCTGGCCAAAGCAGGAAGAGCGCGACGGCTGAAAAGAGCGCGCCGAACGCGGCGGCAGCCAGCGCAAGGACGGCGCCCAGTGCATAGGACAGTGCCAGCCGGCGGGCTTTCCCATCGCTGGTCAGCCGGGCATCTGAAAACGGCAATTCGCCGTTGCGCGGAAACAGCCAGAGCGCGAAAAGACCGAGCAGCGCACCAGTCGGGATGTCGATGAAATGATGCTGCCACGTCGTCAGCACCGAGGCACCGATCAGGAAGCACCAGCCGTGCCAGAGCGGCAGAAGAAGGCGACCGAGCCGGTGGCGCCAATGGTCCCAGATGATCACCAGCAGGGCGATGTGCAGCGAGGGCGCCTGGTTGAACGGTTTGTCGAAGCCGCCAAGCACGGCAAACATGAAGCCCGGCAGGCCGGTCGTTTCCGGCCGCACGAACGTCGCGGTCAGCGGGAACAGGATGAAGCAGGTGACGGCGACGAGTTGCGCTGTGAGATAGCGGCCGGCCAGGCGGTCGACCCCTTGCCGGTTGTCGTTAAGCAGCAGCGACAGGCCGTGGAACAGGTTGATCGACCAGTAGGGCAGGATGGTCCAGGCGACGAACGGGATGCTGTGTTCCCAGGAGAACACGATGCTGCCGACATCGTCGCGCCGCGACGCCAGCCAGTTGGCGAAGCCATAGGTCAGGTAGAAGAACGGCGCCAGGAACGCCAGCCACAATGCAGCCCTGACGACCACACGGCCATAGGGTTCGGCGGCGAGGATGGCTGCGGGTTGCGAAGCGTCGGGGTTAGTCGGCATGCCTCGGCTGGTCCTACAGGCGCCGTGCGACCGAGACGGTGAAGATGCCCCATTGGTCGATGCGCTGGTCGAGCTTCTCGAAACCGGCGGCTTCGACGAGCTGGTCCATTTCGCCTTGCGTGCGCCGGCGCATGACCCATGCCTGTCCGCCGCGATGGGACGTCAGGCTGCGCGCGATCATCTCGAGCTGCGGATGCCAGGGCTGGTTGGTGTAGATGAGCAGGCTGCCCCGCTGCATGGCGCGGGCCAGTCCGCCAAGCGAGCGGGCGATCATGGCATTGTCGGAGAACAGTTCGTAAAGGCCCGAAACGATGGCGAGGTCCGGCGCCGGATCGATAGCGGCGAGCATGTCGGCATCGAAAGCGTCGGCGCGCTGGAACGAGATGCTGGCCGGCAATTGCCGCTCGGCGATCAGCTTGCGGCCAAGCCCGACATTTAGGTCGGAATAATCCTGCAGGCGCACGCTTGCCGGCTGGTCGGGGCTCTTCACGATCGCATCGAGAACATAGCGGCCGTGGCCGGCGGCGATGTCGAGAATGTGGGCGGCGCGGCCGGCGGCCTTGAGTGTCGACAGCGCGGTGCCGATCAGTTCTTCCAGATGCAGCTTGCGCTGACGGATACCGCGCCAGCCGATGGCCTCCAGGAAGATGCGGTCCACGAAGCGGCCAAGCGGCGTCAGCCCTCGCGCGTTGTTCTCGTAGACATAGTCCAGCGTTGAGCCGGAATCGAAGCCGGTGCTGACGCCGGCCTTCATGCCCGACGAGACCCAGGCGCCCATGCGGATGGAGGCGCGGCTGAATGCCCAATAGAAGCCCCTGGGCGACAACAGATCCAGTGGCGATGCAAGCTTGTCGGCCTCGTCGCGCGTGTAGCCGGCGATGTCAGCCTGCTTCAGGTCAACCGGTGCATCGCGCGCCGTGAACTGCCTGGCCAGGAACGGCCGGATCAGGTCGAGGGCCTGCGCCCGGTCGCGCTCGCCCAGCGTGTCGTGGAAGAAACCCGGCAGCACGTGGCGCTCCTTGGTCCGGCTGCCGAGATTGACGAAGAATTCGTGCTGCGGGGCGTGGCGCACCACCCAGTCACTTCCCGAAAGCAGAAGTTGCGTCGGCACGGTGATGGCGCGGGCGTCCGAAACGATGCGGGCGGCATGCTGGTAGAGTTCGACCAGGATGTTGGAGGCGATCGGCCGCGTGATCAGTGGATCGCTCTCGAAGGAGGCGATGCGCACGGGATCGTGGGTCAGTAATTTCGCCTTGACGTAGGAGTTGACGAAAAAACGGCCCTTGAGCTTTTGCCAGAGCGCGATGCCCTCCTTGGCGAAGGGCACGTAGAGCTTGACCGAAAAGGCCGGCGAGGCCAGCACCATGGCGCGCAGTTTCGGCGCATAGTCGTGCACCCAGGCGGCGGCAAGCACGGCGCCGAAGGACTGCGCGATCAGCGCGATGTCCTGCGTGGCGAAGCCATCCCTGGCGGCGATCTCGCGCATGAAGCAGTCGATGTCGCGCACCAGCGCCGAGAAGGACGGAGCATAGCCGCGTTCGCCGGACGAACGGCCATTGCCGCGGGCATCCCAGGCATAGAAGGCATGATCCGGCATCTGCAGTTCGTCGACGAGATGGGCCATGCGGCCGCCATGTTCATGGCCGCGATGGAAGAGCACCACCGCGCCCTTGGCGTCGGCGGAGGCCGCCGGCCAGAACCGGTAGAAGATTTCCGTTCCGTCATGGCTGTGGAAGACACGCTCTTGTGCCTGCCGCCCAGGGCTCTCCGCAACCGCTGCAATTGGTCCGTGCATCATCGTCTTCCCCTCTGGCGGCATTGCGAGCCCCCGGTGCTCAGCTGGCGCTGCCAATAAGACCGGCGCGTATCCGGTTTATGGCGGTCAGCAGCGAAAGCGTTGCCATGGCCGGAAACACAAAAGGCGCGATGGATACCGGCCACAGCCCGGCAGCGCACAGGACCGCCACCACGCCCAGCGCCAGCGCCCTGTCGCTCTTGCCGAACGGACCGGCATAGTTGCGTCCGATCCCGGCGGCGATGCCGAGCACGCCGGCGAACTCGGCCAGCACCGCGGCGATGGCGAAGGCGATGACGCCCCATGCGCTGAACTGCGCAAAGGCCGCGAAAGGCAGGGTGAGTGCCAGGTCCGAAACGACATCGCAAATCTCGTTCAGATACATGCCGAGCGTCGAAGCCTGGCCATGTTCGCGTGCCAGCATGCCATCCACCGCATTGAGCGCCATGCGCACGAACAGCACCACGGGAATGAGCAGCAGCAGCCAGCGCCATTCGTGCAGGGTCGCGATGGCCGCTCCAGCCACGATCGACATCAGGGCCGCCAGGATGGTGATGCTGTTTGCGGTGACGCCGTTCGCCGCCAGCTGGTTGACCAACGGCCGCAGTCTTCCCTGGAAAGCCGGCTTGAGCGCGTAAAGCGTCGGCATGGCGTCGATCCCCCGATCCTGACCTGCGGCTGTACATCAATATGTCATATGCGACCAGCGGCTGCAGCGCCCAAAACAGCGACTCTCGCTGCCCGGCTGCCGCGCATCGGTTGCTGAGGCGTCGACCAATCGTCGAACGGTCACGATGGGCATGCACATTCGCCGGCTTTTGAACGACGCGGTGCTTGAATAGTAAGCACGCTTATTATATATACCGCTCATGGTTTCCGACGGCATCGACAGATTGGGATTTTTGATCCACGACGTGCAGCGCCTGATGCGCAAGCGTTTCGAGACGCGTGCCAGCGGGCTCGGCCTGTCGTCGGCGCAATGGCGCCTGATGGTGCGCGTCGCCAAGGAAGAGGGCGTTACCCAGGCCCGTCTCGCGGAGTTGCTCGAAATCGAGCCGATCAGTGTCTCGCGCCTCGTCGACCGGATGGAGGAGGGCGGCTGGATCGAGCGCCGCGCCGACGCCGCCGACCGCCGCGTACGCATGATCTTTCCGACGGCCAAGGCGAGCGCCGCCTATGCCGAGGTCAAGAGCCTGGCCGGCGAGGTCTATGAGGAATCGCTCGTCGGCGTTTCGCCGGAGGACCGTCGCGTCCTGATCGGGGCGCTCGATGCGATGGCGCAGAACCTCGCCGACGGCGATACCTCGGAAAAAATCGAGCCTACGAAAGGCGCAGCAGCATGAACGCGGTAGCCAAAGTCGACGAAAACGCCGCCAAGGTCGAGATGGAAGCCCCGGCCCAGCCGGCCGCCGCTCCCGTCGCGGTAGCTCCGCCCGCGGAGTCGGTTCCGGCGCCGAAGAAGAAGCGCCGCATGGGCCGCTTCCTCCTGATGCTTGTCTTGCCGGCGGCGCTGGTCATCGGTGGTGGTTATGTCTGGGTGACCGGCGGCCGCTATCAGGGGACGGAGAACGCCAATCTGCAGCAGGCCAAGGTGTCGATCGCCTCGGACACGGCCGGCCGCATCGTCCAGGTTGCCATATCAGACCATCAGATGGTCAAGCAGGGCGACCTTCTGTTCACCATCGATCCCGAGCCTTACCGGATCGCGCTTGCCCAGGCCGACGCCGCGGTTGCCGCCGCGCGGCTCAATGTCGAGCAGCTGCGCGCCGCCTACAGCCAGTCGATGGCACAGGAGAAGTCCGCCGGCAGCGAGGTCGACTACGCCCAGTCGCAGTATGACCGCGCCGCCGATCTCGCGCAGAAGGGCATCAACGCCAAATCGTCTCTGGACGAGGCCCGCAACGACCTCGACAAGGCAAAGCAGCAGGTCGCCGTCGCCCAGCAGGGCATCATCAGCGCCAAGGCCGCGCTCGGCGGCAACCCCGATATCGAAACCGACAAGCATCCGACCGTGATGGCCGCGCTCGCCGCTCGCGACAAGGCCGCCTACGACCTGGCGCGGACCACGGTGAAGGCGCCCGCCGATGGCGTCATCTCCCAGGCCTCGTCCTTCAAGGTCGGCCAGTTCGTCGGCTCCGGCACGCCGCTGTTTTCGCTGGTCGAGACCAACGACACCTGGATCGATGCCAATTTCAAGGAAACCCAGCTCACCAACATGAAGCCGGGCCAGAAGGCTGAGATCGTCGTCGATACCTATCCGGGCAAGACGTTCGAGGCGACGGTCAAGGCGATCGGTGCGGGAACGGGGGCAGAATTCTCGCTGCTGCCCGCCCAGAACGCCACCGGCAACTGGGTCAAGGTCACGCAACGCATCCCGGTGCGACTGGAACTGACCGATCCCGACGCCAAGATGGCGCTGCGGACCGGCATGAGCGCCTCGGTCACCGTCGATACCGGCGTTGCCCGCGGCTTTCCCGCCATATTCGGCCACGCCACGGCTGGCGAGGTCGTGCAGTAAGTCGGCGGAAGTCCGCGGCGCCAGGCAGGTGAAGCGGACAGCCAAGGATTGGTCTGAGGGGAGGAGTGAGAAGGATCAGCGTTCGGTTCAAGCCGCGTCGCGGCCTGGCTGAAATCTGAATTCTTCGACACGGACCCTTCGGTCCTCGTGTTTCCGGGCGGCAGGCATCCGCTCATCAGAGACTTTCGGTCGATGTAACCCCCACATCGATAATCGCGTCCCACCGCGATGAAGGTCTCTCAACGGAAGGCTTTTGCCGCCCGGAAACCCCTGTGTACACGGTTTTGTTACCTGCTGGAAGTTCCGCATCATGAGCACGCCAGAGCCATTTCGAGAAGTGCCGCATCGCGGCCTGATCACGGTTGCGCTCATGCTGGCGACGATCATGCAGGCGCTCGACACCACCATCGCCAATGTCGCGCTGCCGACCATGACAGGCGACCTCGGCGCCTCCCCGGACAACATCAACTGGGTGCTGACCTC
Source organism: Mesorhizobium sp. WSM4312 (assembly GCF_002294875.1). Lineage (NCBI taxonomy): Bacteria > Pseudomonadati > Pseudomonadota > Alphaproteobacteria > Hyphomicrobiales > Phyllobacteriaceae > Mesorhizobium > Mesorhizobium sp. WSM4312. The sequence goes on from NZ_NSFU01000008.1 coordinate 157,517, forward strand.
CTATATCGTCGCCGCCGCCATCATGACGCCGGTCACCGGCTGGCTCGCCGACCGCTTCGGCCGCAAGGAATTGTTCCTGACGGCGGTGGTCGGCTTCACCATCTTCTCCATGCTGTGCGGCCTGGCATGGAGCCTTGAAACCATTGTGCTGTTCCGGCTGATGCAAGGCGTGTTCGGCGCCGCCATCGTACCGCTGTCGCAGACATTCCTGCTCGACATCAATCCCAAGGAGCGCCACGGCCAGGCAATGGCGATCTGGGGCGCCGGCATCATGCTGGGGCCGATCCTGGGCCCGACGTTGGGCGGCTGGCTGACCGAGAATTTCAACTGGCGCTGGGTGTTCTTCATCAACCTGCCGGTCGGCATCGTCGCCTTCCTTGGCATGGCGGCTTATCTACCGGCCATTGCCCGGCGGGTGCGCAGCTTCGACTTCTTCGGCTTTGCCATGATATCGCTCGGCGTCGGCGCGCTGCAGCTGATGCTGGATCGCGGCGGCGAGGTCGACTGGTTTTCCTCGGTCGAGATATGGATCGAACTCGGCTTGGCCATCACCGGCTTCTGGGTGTTCATCATTCACACGATGACCGCGGAGCATCCTTTCATCGATCCGAAGATTTTCCTCGACCAGAATTTCGTGACCGGGCTGGCGTTCATCTTCGTCATGGGTGTGCTCATCCTGGCCTCGATGTCGCTGCTGCCACCGATGCTGTCGACCATCTTCGGCTATCCGACCATCACCATCGGCATCGTCATCGGTCCGCGCGGTATCGGCACGATGATCTCGATGCTCGTCGTCGGGCGCATCATGGGAAAGATCGACGCCAGGATTCTCGTCGTCATCGGTTTTCTGCTGACCGCGCAGTCGCTCTACACCATGGCGAGCTTCACCCCGCAGATGGATAACTGGCTTATCATCAGCTCCGGCGTGATCCAGGGCCTGGGCATGGGAATGGTGTTCGTGCCGCTGTCGACGGTCGCCTTCGCCACGCTCGACGCGCGCTACCGCACCGACGCAACCGCGCTCTTCAGCCTGGTGCGCAATCTCGGCTCGTCGATCGGCGTCTCGGTCGTGACGGTGCTCTTGGTGCGCAACACGCAAATCAACCACGCCGAGCTTTCGGCCTTCATCAGTCCGTTCAATCCCAATCTCTGGGCCGTCTCGCCGGCCGCCGCGGGCGGCGATCCGATGGCGCTGTCGGAGGTCGATCGCATGGTCAATCTCCAGGCTATGATGATCTCCTACGTCAATGACTTCAAAATACTGATGGTGATGACGCTGGCCGCCATCCCGTTCGTCTTCCTGCTGCGCAAGCCAAAGGCTGGTCCGGCCGGCGGCGCACCTGCAGCGCATATGGACTGAGCCGTGGGCGGGCGGTCCGCCTGCCGTCTAGATGGACTGGGATTGGCGTGCCGGTTGGTGCTGGCGAAATAGCCGAAGCGGCCTTGGCAAGACGCTACCTGCCGAGCACCAGCGACCAATAGCGCAGGTTGGGATCACGTCCGTCGCGGACATAGGCGAGCCCGAAGCGGCTGAAATCCTGATCGAGCATGTTGCGTCGGTGGCCCTGCGAATGCATCCAGATGTCGAACAGTTTTTGCTGGTCGAAGCGGCCTTCGGCGATGTTCTCGGCCGCAGCGCCCCGCACGCCATTGTCCTTCATCCGCGATGCGAAATCCTTGCCCCAGCCCGTGGTGTGGCTCATGCGCTCGCGCGACGCCATATAGCCGGCCTGCTGCAGCGCCGCCTGTTCGAGCTGGGCGTCCGGCGTCAGCGGGCCGAGCCCGGCTGAGGCGCGCAAGCCCGACAGAGTAGCCGTGGCGGAGGAAGAGACGCCGGCACCTTCGCCCGTCGGTACAGAGACGGTGCTGCAGGCGGAAAGCGCGGCAATGGCTGCAAGGCCGGCGACCTTGAGCAACGTGCGCCAGTTCGGATGCGGGATTGGGGAGTTTGCAGTTTTCGCGATTATCATGCCCACCTGACATAATGGCGATCATGGCTTTTGCCGGGCAGGGCCGTAAAATCCGAGATGGAAATGCAGGTTGGCCTCTCATTTCACAAGCGTGATGAGGCGGCTGGCATACATCTCGCGATTTCCAAACACGGCGGTGCAGTCGGTTTTGATGGATGAGTTTCCGGTCATCTGCACGGTGGAGCCAACAAGCCTCAGACAATCGCCCTGACCGCTCATATCCGAGTTGCCGACAAAGGATATCGCCGCGTCCGGCGCATAGACGAACCCGCTGATCGCGGAATTTGCACCGCCATTCAGCGTCAGGGCCGAGGTGTTGCCGCTGTTCTCGAAAATGGTGATGCCGGCGTAGGGACCGCTGGTGGGCGGGGACAGGTTCACCTGTTCATTGGCATTTATGATGATCTGTGAGCCCTCCACGAGGAATAAGGTCACGCCCTGACCGGTCAGGCTGCCATTGCCGCCGGGTTTTAGGGTGACGCCTCGGAAGATGTAGACGCCCGGATTGAGCGTGATGTTTCCCGACAACGTCTTGTCGCAATAGGTTCCAGGCGACAGCGTATAGGTTCTGCCGTTCGGGACCGGCAGGCACAATGTGTAAGGGGGAGGAACAACGTCCGCCAGAGGATCGAAAGATGCATATTGATGTTCGAGCGGGGCTCCGCAGGTGAGATTGGCGCTGGGCGGCGAAAGCCCGTAAGTGCCGCCGACGGTCGAGACGCAGCCCGCCGAAATCTGCGCGGAACCGCCCCTGCTGACAGCGTCGGACGCATCCGAGTTTGCCGCGATGACGCAACTGCTCATGGAGACATCGGTCGAGCCCTGTAGGCTTACCGCGGCCGACGCATGTGGATCGAGCGCCAGAACGCAGGCCTGCGCACCGGGATTCATCTTGACCGTGGCCGAGCGGTGAGCTGGCCACGGGGCCGCGCCATTGATGAAGCTCGGACGGTTGATGCTGGACGAAAGCGAGATGTAATAGGCGCTCGGGTCGCCGCTGGCGGTTGCCGAAAAAGCCGAGACGCTGTCTGCGTATTCCTGCTGGTCGGCGAGGCTCAAATTGGCCGCAAAGAATGTCGACCCAAGTGCCTCGACATCACTCGCGGCCATGCTGGGCAGGTACTTCGTGCCGACGGCAAGTCCAGCCGCGTCCAGCGAGTTTTGCAATTGCGCGGCGTCGTCACTCGTGCCTGTCAGATCGATCGCGCCGGCCACCACAACCATTATCGGCAGCATCGCTATGGCTGTCGCCATGGCAAAGTTGCCGCGCTTCGAAAGCCAGAAGCCTCTCAATGTGAACATCGTCCGCCGCCAAGGTTTGCAATGCCCAGGTGATACGCTCGGGATATCTAAGAGTAATTTAAGCAATTACTAAAATGCATGGGTTCTAAAATGAGGCGAGGCGGCTCGCCAAACGTGGCCCTCAAGGGCACCATGATTTCCGGATGTTCGGCCGTCTGGTTGAACACGTTCCGTGAATTGAGCACTGGCTGCCGCCACAAACGAAGCGGTCGACAGCAGCCAAGGACAAGGATTTTCCAGGACATGCTGCACCACGTCTCTTTCGGCGTCTCCAACATCGAGCGCTCGGCGGCCTTCTACGACGCCGTGCTGACGCCATTCGGCTATGTCAGGGTCTGGGATGATTTGAGGCCCGGCGAACCCGACCAGGCGGTGGGCTACGGGATTCCTGGCGGCGGCGACAAGCTGGCGATAAAACTTCGCCCGAAAGGGCAGCGCCCGCCTGGTCCGGGTTTTCATCTGGCCTTCGCCGCCCCGGATCGTCAAAGCATCGCGCAATTTCATGCGGCGGCACTTGCTCTTGGCGGCCGTGACAACGGCGCCCCGGGCCTGCGGCCTGACTATGGTCCGCATTATTATGCCGCCTTCGTCGTCGACCGGACGGCCATCATATCGAGGCGGTCTTCAACGCGCGGCAGTAGGTTCCGCGCGGCCGGCTTTTGCCGGCAGGCGATGACAATCCCGTGAGGGCCCGACCAAGATCATCGATTCGGCGACAACCCCTGGCAAATCGGCTATGCTGCCACATCTACTAGTGGCAGCTGCGGGCGGCCATCACGGCGGTGACCGCCCCCGACACACGGGAGGATGGTTATGGCCGGCTTTCATGTCATGGCGGACGCCCACGGGATGCATGTGCAGCCCGCGGTGCGCCGCATCACCACGGCGGATCTCTGGGACGCGCTCAGGCTCGGCGCCGGGGATTTCTGGGCAAAACCGTCCCACTACGTGTTCCTGTGTTTGATCTACCCGATCGTCGGCTTGATCCTTACCCAGTGGAGCTCGGGTTCCAACGCCATTCAGCTCGTCTATCCCCTGATGTCGGGCTTTGCCCTGGTCGGGCCCTTCGCCGCGATCGGACTCTACGAAATCAGCCGCCGGCGCGAACTCGGCATGAACACGAATTGGCGCCATGCGCTGGATGTGCGCCGTTCGCCGGCATTGCCGTCGATCGCGGTCATCGGCGTCATGCTGTTTGCGCTGTTTCTATTGTGGCTGTACACCGCACAATCGATCTACACCGGCCTGTTCGGCGACCAGCCGCCGGCCTCGATCGGCGCCTTTGTCCGCGACGTGCTGACGACGAGCAAGGGCTGGACCCTGATCTTGCTTGGCAATGCGGCCGGTTTTGTCTTTGCAGTGGTGGTGCTGGCCACGACGGTGATCGCCTTCCCGTTGCTGCTCGACCGTGATGTCGGTGCCGTCTCGGCAATCGAAACGTCGGCCCGGGCGGTGATGGCAAACCCGTTGCAGATGGCGCTGTGGGGCCTGCTGGTTGCCGTGCTTCTGGTGATCGGCTCGATCCCGCTGTTTGCCGGTCTGGCGGTGGTCATGCCCATCCTGGGCCATGCCACCTGGCACCTCTACCGCAAGGTAGTCGAGCCGGCGCAGATCCGGCCGATCCGCCGGCCGATGTAGGGAACCATATCTCCGGCAACCAGGCGGACGCCCAAGTCTGTAACGTCGGCCAAGGGCGTCGCTGGCACCCAATGGCCGGAGTCTGCCGATGGCACGCAAGATGCTGGGGCTCGTGAAAAGAATCGTTTGGCTGGCCTGCTTCGGCATCGCAGGGCACAACGCCGCGCATGCGGATGCCAGCCAGATGGTGCAATTTGAAAGTGCCGCGATAACGCCAACGCCTTTTCAGGTGCGCAATGCCCAGGCAAGCGGCAAGGTCCTGGAAGCTGTTCCCGGCACGCCGCTTAGGGGGTATTTGACGCAACCTCAGGGTAATGGACCGTTTCCTGCGATAGTACTTCTCCACGGCTGCGCGGGTGTGCTCTCGAATGACAGGCAAACTTGGCCTGACCGACTGTCCTCCTGGGGTTACGTCGTACTCGTTGTCGACAGTTTCAGCACGCGCGGCATTCACGAGACGTGTGATCGCGGCGTGCTTGCTGATCGTGTCTACGATGCCTACGGGGCCGAGGAGTTCCTGTCGAAACACAGTTTTGTCGATCCGCGGCGTATAGCCTTGCTGGGATTCTCCGCTGGCGGGATAGCAACGCTCGAGGCCGTGCAACTTGGTGGCGCCGAGCGGCTGGCGGAACGCAAATTCAAGGCGGCGATTGCCTACTATCCAAATTGTTCCGTAGCAAATGGCGACATGGCGGTCCCGACCTTGATTCTGGCCGGTGAGCTTGACGATTTCAGCCCCGCCGAGAAGTGCCGAGAGATGATGGCTCGGCGCAACGGCAAGGGAAGCCCGGTCCTTCTGAACGTCTACGAGGGGGCTCGCCATGCATTTGATGCCCCGGAGTTCAAGGTCGGAACCGAGGCCTACGGCCATCGGGTGGAGTACAACGCGGCCGCGGCCGATCGATCCATAAACGACGTTCGTGCTTTTTTGAAAAAAGCCTTCAGCGGCTAGGAACGAGGCCCGGCGCCTGGATATCAGCGCTGTGCGTCGGTCGCCATCTTCAACGCCAGCGCCGTCAGCACGCCTCCCATCATCCAACGCTGGATGACCAGCCACAATGGCCGTCCGGCAAGGAAGGTGGCGATCGAACCGGCCGTCACCGCGATGATGGCATTGACGGTGAGGCTGATTGAGATCTGCGTCGCGCCCAGAACCAATAGCTGCGACAGCACATGGCCTTTGCCGATGTTGATGAATTGCGGCAGCAGCGACAGATAGAGAACGGCCACCTTGGGGTTGAGCAGATTGGTCATCAGCCCCATGGCGAACAGCTTGCGCGGCCGGTCTTTCGGCAGATCGCGCACCTGGAACGGGGAACGTCCGCCCGGCTTCACCGCTTGCCAGGCAAGCCACAGGAGATAGAGCACGCCGGCAAAGCGCAGCGCGTCGTAGGCATAGGGCACGGCGAGCAGCAGCGCGGTGATGCCGAACGCCGCCGACAGCACATAGAACAGGAAACCGACCGCGACCCCGCCAAGCGAGATCAGTCCAGCCTTCGGCCCTTGCGACAGCGAGCGCGAGATCAGGTAGATCATGTTCGGGCCTGGCGTCAGCACCATGCCGAGGCAGACCAGCGCGAAGGCGATATGGTTGGCGGTATCCGGCATTGTTCGTCCCCAAGCACGCCCGCGATCGATGTGCCATCCCGCGAGCAGCCAATATCTGCGTGTCACGGCAGGCGCCCGCAAGGGCTTGCCGGCATCAGGCGTTACGCCAGAGAAGCGGTTGCTGCATGTCGTTTCAAGTGCCTCCGGTTTCGGGACAACGACATGCATGAAGAAGGACCCAAAGCGCCGTTCGACGCGGCGCCTTAGCCGACCACCCGCAGGTTAGACAGTTCGTTGCCGATTTCCTTGAAGTCGTTCGACAGGCTGGCGCCGGTCGCATTCCAGAACAGCTTCGCCGGTTTGCTCGGATCCGTCGGGTCCTTGCGGAAGCGCGAGTCCGACGAGCAGGATTTCAGCGCATCGATCGCCAGCTTGTCGCTGGCCTTGGTCGTCGACAGGTCGAGCGCTACCGTCATCACCATGATGTTGGCCGCCTTGGCGTTGTTGCAAAGCGTTGCCATCTGCTCGTTGAGCGCATTGGTGTAGTTGCCATTCGAATAGTCGAACTGACCGATGGCGCCCGACGTGCCCATGAACATGCGGCCGACCGAGGTGCCGTTGTAGCCGGGGTTGAGATAGCCGTAGGACGCATAGGTCGATTTCGAGTCGGCGGGGTCCGAATAGCCAAGCGAGGACGGCGTGTAGTAGGTGTTGGCGCCGTCGGTCAGCACGATCACCACCTTGTCATTGCCTTTTTCCGTTTCCTGGCGCCCTTGCGTGAACGGTTCGCCGCTTGAGACCACCCGCCAGCCCCACGCCATGCCCTCGGGAACATTGGTGCCGCCATTCGGCTGCATCAGGTCGATAGCCGCCTTGATCGCGGTGGCCCCATCGGCGACGCTCACATCGGTCAGTGGTGTGATCGGATTGGTGGTGCAGCTGTAGTTCGGGCCGTTGCCGGCGGGCAGCGCCGGCGCATCGATCGGCCGCGGCTGGAAATATTTGGCCATGTTTCGCAGCCGCGCTTGACCGGTGCTGCTCGTAGGATCGTCGTTCCACCAGCTGTTCACCGAGCCGTAGGTCACCGGGGCGGCCTCGTCGGGATCCTGCGTGAGCTTCCAGTGGTTGCCGGGTTCGTCCGGAGCGAACATCGGCACGAACATCGTTGCCGGATCGCCGACACCTATGCCTGTGGTGGCCGAGCCGCCGGACGGCGAAGCGTCGTTGACATTGTAGGGATAGGGCCGGGCCTCCACGCAGCCTTGCCAGCTGGCGAACGGACCGTAGGAATCGATGTAGTCATATTCGTCGTGGCTGCGTTTGCAGGTGTTGTTCGAATTGTACTCGTCGCAAACCACCCGCTTGCTGTTGACGACACGCTCGTGGTTGGTGACGACCTTCATGTCCCGGTAGAGTGAAAACCGGGTCAGCATCTGCCCTTCCTCGCTGCCCCAGCCGGTGCCACGTTTGTACCAGATGCCGTTGGTCTGCTGGGCATATTTGTTCGCCGCGTTCAGGGTCGACCAGTCGAAATTCTCGTTCGACACCGGCGACAGGCCCTCCGTGTCCATCCACGAGGCGTTGCCATTGGCGGGGCCGACATTGACCGAAGCGGCAAAGGGCACGAGGCCGAACTGTACCGGCTTGTCGACCTGCTTGATCATGACCGCCTGTTGGGCCAGCGTGTCGACCAGTTGTTTGGCCGCGGTCTTGAGAAGGTCGATGCGCTTTTGCCCCGAGCCCGTGCCGAGCGTGGTCATCGATCCGGAATTGTCGAGCACCAGGGCAACTTCCAGCGTGTTCTTCAGCCTGACCTGAGAGGTGACCCTGAAGTTGATCTTCTGGTTCGCATCGGTTGCCGATTTGCCGACGAGCTGGGCGAAGGCAGGATAAAAATAGGGCTTGTAGGCCAGCTGCGCCGTCATAGTGAGCAGGCCGCCGCCGCTGGTGTTGCTGGGCAAGGTGACGTTGAGCGTCGCGCTGGCCGGATCGATATCGTTCAGATTGGCATTGAAGAAGTCGAGCGCATAGGCTCTCAGCTGGTCATCGGTCGCGCCTTCCGTCAGCCGGCGCGCCGTAGCGAAGTTGGCGGCGTCGAGCGCATTCGTCACCATCTGCTTTTCGCGGTTCATTTCCGTGAAGTCGACCGCGATCGCCAGGCCACCCATCAGCGGCACCATCGCCACAACAGTCATGAGAGCATAGTTGCCGCGCCTGTCGCGGCGGAACTGACGCCAAAGTTCATGCATGACTTGCAGCGGCCCCCGCCTGCGGATTCTCGATTGACGCCAGCTTTTCACAAAACGCTGAAGGACGGATTTGGGAAACCGCTCTATTGCTTGGTCGGCGCTTCACCAACCGCTAACCAATGCAGGCCTGCGGCCCCGATCCGATCTAAGGCGAACGCCCATCGGGGAGGGCGTTCGCGGCCTGGCGATCAGCTGACGATGCGCAGGTTGGACAGTTCGTTGCCGATCGCCTTGAAATCGTCGGAGAGTGTCGCTCCGGTCGAATTCCAGAACAGTTTCATCGGCTTGCTCGGATCGGTCGGATCCTTGCTGAAGCGGGAATCCGACGAACAGGCCTTCAGCGCATCCATCTGTGTTTTTTCCGCCGTATTGCTAGAATCCAGGTCGAGCGCGATCGTCATGACCATGACGCCAGCCGTCTTTGCGTTGTTGCAAAGCGTGGTGAAATGCTCGTTCATCGCCTTGCTGTAGTTCGAATTGGAATAGTCTGTCTTGCTTATGCTGCTGCTGGTACCGAGGAACAGCCGGCCATATGTGTAACCGCTGCTGAAAGGCAAGATATAGCCGAGCGACGAATAGATCGCTTTGCTGCCCGCCAGGTCGTTGCCGCCATAGGCCCAATTGGTTCCTGAGTAGGTCTGGGCCGTCACCGAAGTTGGTGTGTAATAGGTGTTCGCACCATCGGTTAGGACGATCAGAACCTTGTCGTTGCCTCGTTCCGTCTCGGGCCGCCCATCGGTGAAGGGAGCGGTGCTGGAAAGGGTTCGCCAGCCCCAGGCCATGCCTTCCGGCACATTGGTGGCGCCGTCGGCGGCCATGGCGTCCACAGCCGCCTTCACCGACGTCGCGCCGGCTGTCGTGGAAACATCGGTCAGCGGCGTGATCGCCGTGGTGCTGCAGCTCGTATTGGGGCCGGCATCCATGCCATAGGCCGGCGTAACCGTGTTGCCCGGAGAGGCGAAATATTTCGGCATGTAGCGCTGACGTTCCGCGCTGGTGCTGTTGCCGGGCGTGGTGTCGGTACGCCAATTGTTGTTGGCGGGACGGCTGCTGGTGTCGGTGAGGTCGGTTTCATCAGGTGCGAACATCGGCACGAACAGGGTTGCGGGCGTTCCGGTCGAAGCTGGCGTATCCTGGATATTGTAGGGGTAGGGACGGGACTCGACGCAACCGCCCCAGTTGGCGACGGTGTCATAGGTATATGTCGCGTTCGAAGCGCAACTGCCGTCCCAGTTCTTCGAACTGCACGCCGAAACCCGTTTCATCTGCTTGTAGAGCGAAAACCGTGTCAACGGCAGGTCTTTCTGGGTTGCGTCCCAACCATTGCCTTTCGCATACCAGACGCCGGCGATGTTCTGGGCATATTTGGTGGACGAATAGGAAGAGCTCATGGTCGTCCAGTCGAAATTCTCATGATGGATCGGCGAGATGCCGGTCGTGTCCATCCATGCCGCCGAGGCATTGCCCGAGCCGACATTGACCGAGGCGGCGAAGGGAACCAGACTGAACTGGACCGGTTTGGTAACCTGCTTCATCATCTGCGCCTGGCCGGCCAACTGGTCGACCAGCTGCTTCGCGGCACTCTTGAGGAGATCGAACCGCACCTTGTTGGACCCGTGGCCGAGTTCCGTCATCGAGCCGGAATTGTCGAGCACCAGCGATACTTCCAGCGTATTCTTCAGGCGGACTTCCGAGCAGGCATCGAAGCTGATGTCGCTGTTGGCGGCGCTTCCGCCTATCAGCATTTTTGCCGTTGGCAGGAAGTAGGGCTTGTAGGTCAAGGTGCTACAGAGCTTCAAGGTGCCGCCGCCGGTATTATTGTTGGGCAGCGTCACGGCCAGCATGGTGTTGGCCGGATCGACATGTGCGAGATTGGCTTCGAAGAAATTCTTGGCGTAGGCCTTGGCATCGGCATCGCTGGCGCCGGCAACGATCTGCTGGGCAGTGGCGACGCCGGCAGCGTCCAGCGCGTTCAAGGTGGTTTGTCGCTGCCGCGTCATTTCCGTATAGTCAACGCCGATTGCCAGGCCACCCATGAGCGGTACCATGGCGACGACGGTCATGAGCGCGTAATTGCCACGCCGATCGCTTCCGAATCTCCGGATCATTGCTTCAAAATTCCCCCGCCAAATCGATAATCGGTGGGGATCGTGTCATAAATCGTTAAATTTCACATTGCCGTAATACCTGCAAGGTCGAGCCGCCCTTTCAACGCGCGTTAACCAAACGCTGTCCAGTGGTGGCTCGGGCGCCAACAGATAGCGCCGTTTGCGCGCATAGGGGCGCCTTCGCGTCGATCTCCAGGTGAAAGCTGGTGACAGCGTGGATCGGTTCGGATAATTCGAATCCGCTGCGGCGAACCGTCGGCCGCGGCACTCGCAACGCTCATATTGAAGGAAACGGCATGGCGGATTCGCCTGACATCGTCGGCTCGCTCGAAGACGTCTCAGAAGCCTATTCGGCAATTCTTTGCGATGTCTGGGGCGTGGTGCACAATGGCGAATGGCATTTCCCGGCGGCCGCGGTGGCGCTGGCCAGGTCAAGGGCAGCCGGCATTCCCGTTGTTCTCATCACCAATTCGCCCCGCCGCAGCGCCGATGTCGTGGCCCAGATGAGTGTGATCGGCGTTCCGCCGTCAGCTTACGACCGTGTGGTGACCTCGGGCGACGTGACCCGCGACCTGATCGCGGAAGGCCCGCGCAAGATCTTCCATATCGGCGCCGACCGCGATCTGACCCTCTATGACGGCCTCGATGTCGACCTCGTCGAGGAATTCGAGGCCACCGGCGTCGTATGCACCGGGCTGTTCGATGACGAGGTCGAGAAGCCTCAGGATTATACCGACCTTCTGCGGCGATTGCGTGCCAGGAACCTGCCATTCATCTGCGCCAATCCCGATATCATGGTGGAGCGCGGCGAACGCATCATCTGGTGCGCCGGCGCGCTGGCGCGCGACTATGCCCAGCTCGGCGGCCGTACGCTGATTGCGGGAAAGCCCTATGCGCCGATCTACGACCTTGCGATGAAGGAGGTGGCCGAGGTGCTTGGCCGGCCGGTCGAGCGTTCTCGGGTATTGGCCATCGGCGACGGGATGATGACCGATGTGAAGGGCGCGGCCGACAATGGTTTCGACGTTCTCTATGTCTCCGGCGGCATCCATGCCCGCGACTATGGCAATGCATCCCGGCCGGATCCGGCCAAGCTCGGGCTCTTTCTGGAGCGGCACGGCTATCGTCCGGTGGCCGTCATGGTCAGACTGCAGTAGGTGGCGATGGTAGGCTTCCAGCATCTCACCGCGACCGCGCCGCTGCCCGCCGATCTGCGTGGCGGCGTTGTCGCGATCGGCAATTTCGATGGCGTCCACCGTGGCCATCAAGCGGTGCTCGAACGGGCGTTGGCCGAGGCTCTGCGGCGTGATGTGCCGGCCTTGGTGCTGAGCTTCGAACCGCACCCGCGAAAGGTGTTCAGGCCCGACATGCCGCTGTTCGTGCTGACGCCGCCGCCGATGAAGGCGCGGCTCTTGTCCTTGCTGGGTTTTGCCGCGCTCGTCGAGCAGCCGTTCACGCGCGACTTCGCTTCGCTGTCGGCGGAAGCTTTCGTCACCGACGTGCTGGAGAGGACGCTCGGCATCACCCACGCCGTGACTGGTTTCGATTTCCATTTCGGCAAGGACCGCCAGGGCGGACCGGCCTATCTGATGGCAGCCGGCGAACGCCATGGCTTTGGCGTCACGCTGGTCGACGCTTTTCGCGACGAGGGCGCCGAGGTGGTTTCGTCGAGCCGGATCCGGGCCCTGCTCTGCGAGGGCGAGGTAGTCGAGGCCGCCGGTCTGCTCGGCTATCGCTTCACGGTCGAGGCCGAAGTGATCGGCGGGCAGCAACTCGGCCGCACACTGGGCTTTCCCACCGCCAATATGAGGCTTTCACCGGAAGCGACCCTGAAGGAAGGGATTTATGCCGTCCGCTTCCGCCGCGCCGACGGCACGCTGCATGACGGCGTCGCCAGCTTCGGCCGCCGCCCGACCGTCGACGACAATGGCGCACCGCTTCTGGAAACCTTCGTCTTCGATTTTTCCGGCGATCTCTACGGCGAGACCTGCGAGGTCTCATTCTTCGGCTTCCTGCGCAGCGAGATCAAATTCGACGGCCTCGATGCATTGGTGGTGCAGATGAAGCGCGATGAAGCCGAGGCCCGGGCGCTGCTCGCCGGCGTCAAGCCGCTGTCACAGCTCGACGCGGCCATTGCGTTCTAAGGCATGATCCCGAAAAGCGGATACCGGTTTTCTCGGACAAACGGTTTCCGCTTGCCCACAGATCATGCTCGGCAAGACTCTACTTTTTCAGCGCCAGGCCGACCGCGATGAAGGTCCAGCCCTGGAAGATCAGGTCGATCGCCAGGAACAGTCCGAGCACCCACAGGCTGTTGACCGGCCACCCCATGGCGATGATCAGGCCGGCAAGCACGCTGATGAGGCCTGCCGCGACGATCCAGCCCCAGCCCTGTTCCGGACGGTGGCTGTAGCCGACCCAGGCCCGCAGCGCGCCGGAGGCGACGAGCGCGACGGCCAGCAGGAAGGTCAGCACCGCCGAGGCCAGCAGCGGATTGTCGAAGGCGAAAAATCCGGCGACCGCGTAAAGCAGCCCGCTGAGCAGCCAGTAGAGGAAGCGGCTCCAGGTCTTGACCCCGAAAGCATGCATGATCTCGATGATGCCGGCCACCAGCATCAGCCAGCCGACGACATAGACGGAAGCCACTGTGGCGATGAACAGATTGCCGAAAGCAATGCCGCCGAGGATCAGCAGCACCACGCCCAGGCCGACAAACCATCCCCATTTTTCCCGCGTCAGGCCGATCGCGTTCTTCAGTGTATCGCCGTGCAAGGTCATGATCCATCTCCCTCCACATCTGGCCGCGCATCCTGCGGTTGAAGGAAGGTAATCCCAATGGCACTACCCGTCCAGCGCGGTGGCTATTGCAAAGGCGCGGCGAAGCTGGTGTCATCCCGCTTTGCATCAGGGAGGTATGACAATGAAGCGATCCCATGGGCTCGCCCTGTTTTCCTCAACTCTCGCCCTGTTCGCTGCCACTGCGGCTTCCGCATTCGCAGCGCAGCCCGGCGAGCCGCCGGATGGCATCACCAAGATAGAAACGGTGGTCGTCATCTTCGCCGAGAACCGCGCCTTCGACAATCTCTATGGCCATTTTCCCGGTGCCGAAGGCATCGACAAAGCCAGCCAGGAAAGCCTGCAGCAGCGCGACCGTGACGGCTCGGTGCTGTCCGAACTGCCGCCGGTGTGGGACGGGCTGACCGCCAAGGGCGTCACGCCGCCGGTGACGCAGGCGATGACCGAGCACCTTCCAAACGCGCCGTTCACCGTGAACGACGCGAAGGGTTTCAACGTGCCGCTCAGCGTCACAACGCACGATCTCTGGCATCGCTACTACCAGAACCAGATGCAGATCAACGGCGGCAAGAACGACATGTTCGTTGCCTGGGCCGATTCAGGCGCCATGCCGATGAGCAACTGGGACGCTTCCAAGACCGACATGTGGGCGATCGCGCAGAAATACGTGCTGGCCGATCATTTCTTCATGGGTGGGTTCGGCGGCTCGTTTTTCAACCACCAATGGCTGATCTGCGCTTGCGCGCCCTACTACGCCGATGCCGACAAGAGCCCGGCCAAACCGTCGATTTCGGTGACGGATGAGAGCGGCACAGCGCTGAAGATCGCCGACAATTCGCCGAAATCGGCGCGCGACGGCATTCCGAAATTTGTCTCCGATGGCAATCTGACGCCGGACTTCCACGTGGTGAACACGATGCAGCCGCCTTACCAACCAAGCGGCAACGATCCGGCGCCTGGCGGCGATCCGCTCCTCGCGGATCCGGCCAAGCCCACCACGCTGCCGCCCCAGACGGAGCCGACCATCGGCGACATGCTTAGCCTCAAGCACATCACCTGGGCATGGTATTCGGGCGCCTGGCAGTACACGCTCGACCACGGCAACAACTCGCCGGTTCCGAATTTCCAGTATCACCACCAACCGTTCAACTATTATGCCAATTACGCGCCGGGCACCGAAGCCAGGCGCGAACATTTGCGCGACGGTGGGCTGGGCGGCGTTAGCTTCATCCAGGCGATCGACGACGGCGCCCTGCCACAGGTCTCCTTCTACAAGCCGCAGGGCAATCTCAACGAGCATTCCGGCTATGCCGACATCGAGGCTGGAGATCGCCATGTCGCCGACGTCGTCGCCCATCTGGAGAAAAGCCCGCAATGGCCGCATATGCTGGTCGTCGTCACCTATGACGAGAATGGCGGCATCTGGGATCACGTCCCTCCGCCCAAGGGCGACCGCTGGGGGCCGGGCACACGCGTCCCCGCCATCATCGTTTCGCCCTTCGCCAAGCACGGCTATGTCGATCAGACGCCCTATGATACGACTTCGATCCTGCGCTTCATCACCGAGCGCTTCGAACTGCCGGTGCTGCACGGCATCGTGGTTCGCGACCGGGCCGTCGCCGCGCATGGCGAACCGCAGCTCGGCGATCTTACCGCCGGGCTCGACCTCAATTGAAGGCCCGTGTCCGTAGGAAAACGATGAACGCTGACGGGATCGTCGCCCTTGTCACCGCTGCCGGCATCGAGCTTACCGACCGCCGCCGTAACGCCAAGGGCGACGGCTGGTCGCTAAGCTTTGCCAACGGTGCAACGGTGGAGGTGGGTGACGACGGATCGGCGCGCATTGCCGGCAAGGGCAGCAAGGCCGTGAGAGGGCTGCTGGACCTGCCGACCGCGCCGCGCCGCGCCTGATCCGGCGCGGCCGGACACTAAGTTGGCCGACTCAACTGTTACCGATGTTAAGTCAAATTTTACCGAACTGGCGCCATGGCTTGAGCGATGCCGGGTGTTTGTTCCGGCGTGTTTCGCGTATGGGGTATCGATGCGTATTGTCCGGGCGATTCCGCTGCTTCTGACCGCCTCCTTGCTGGGCGCTTCCGCGGCCGAGGCCGGCGACGGCCCTTTCGGCTGGCTGTCCGGCGACTGGTACCTGACGGTTGGCGCCACGGGCATGGTCGCGCCGAATTTCGAGGGCGGCAAGAAATACATGCTCAGCGCCAAGCCCATCATCTCCCTGGGCAAGGCCGGTCCCCAGGCTCGCTTCACCTCGCGCAACGACAATATTTCGCTGGCGCTGGTCGATGATGGCGGCGTTCGCGCCGGCCTGACCGGCAAGTTCCTGTTCTCGCGCGATGACAGCGATGCCGACGAGCTCAAGGGTCTCGATCCGGTGCGCTGGGGCGGCGAAGTCGGCGGCTTCTTCGAATTCTATCCGACGGACTGGATGCGCGCGCGCGCCGAATTGCGCCACGGCATCCGTGCCCATAACGGCTTTGTCGCCGATATCGCCGCCGACGCTTTCTACGATGTGACGCCAACCGTCAGGATTTCGGGCGGCCCGCGCGTGTCCTTTGCTTCGGCGAACTATTTCGACGCCTACTATGGCGTCAATGCGCAGGAGGCGGTGGCCTCCGGCCTGAGCCAGTACAATCCCGGTGGCGGACTGAAATCCGTCGGCCTCGGCGGCGCGGTGACCTGGAAGGTGACCGATCCGATGACCGCCAGCCTGTTCGGCGAATATTCGCGCCTGGAGGGGCCGGCAGCCGATTCCAGCCTGGTCAGGGAGCGCGGCGACCGCAACCAGTTCATGGTCGGTGTGTCGACCACCTATCGCTTCGACTTCAAGATGTAGGCGAATTGAACGAGA
Source organism: Mesorhizobium sp. WSM4312 (assembly GCF_002294875.1). Taxonomy (NCBI): domain Bacteria; kingdom Pseudomonadati; phylum Pseudomonadota; class Alphaproteobacteria; order Hyphomicrobiales; family Phyllobacteriaceae; genus Mesorhizobium; species Mesorhizobium sp. WSM4312. Next base: position 173,994 of record NZ_NSFU01000008.1, read on the forward strand.
CGCTTTATTCCTGCGTCCATCTCCGCTAAAAGCCACGCCATGATGAGCTTTTCGCGCCTTTTCGCGATCGCGATACGAATTACTGGCCCGGTGTTCCGGGTGGCCTGAGCGCCGCCGGAACCGCCGGGAGTTTCGCGCGCGCCCTCGCGCTTTTTTCAGAACATCGACGCATATCGCCCAAAGGTGGGATCCGGTTTTGGGAAAACGATATGCGCCAATCAAAGACCTCAACGCCCGGGCTTTGTGCCGACGGGCTACGCAGATGGCAGATCAATGACCGACACTGTTGAAACGATCGACTATTCCAAGACGCTTTATTTGCCGCAGACGGATTTCCCGATGCGCGCCGGCTTGCCCGAGAAGGAGCCGGTGCTGGTCAAGCGCTGGCAGGACATGGACCTCTACGCCAAGCTGCGCGAGAGTGCCGCCGGCCGCACGAAATATGTGCTGCATGACGGCCCGCCCTACGCCAACGGCAATATCCATATCGGCCATGCGCTGAACAAGATCCTCAAGGACGTCATCACCCGCTCGTTCCAGATGCGCGGCTACGATTCGAACTATGTGCCTGGCTGGGACTGCCACGGCCTGCCGATCGAGTGGAAGATCGAGGAGCAGTATCGCGCCAAGGGCAAGAACAAGGACGAGGTGCCGGTCAACGAGTTCCGCAAGGAATGCCGTGAGTTCGCGGCGCACTGGATCACGGTGCAGGGCGGTGAGTTCCAGCGGCTTGGCGTCATCGGCGACTTCAAGAATCCCTATACGACGATGGCTTTCCATGCCGAGTCGCGCATCGCCGGCGAATTGCTGAAATTCGCCATGTCGGGTCAGCTCTATCGCGGCTCGAAGCCGGTGATGTGGAGCGTCGTCGAGCGCACCGCATTGGCCGAGGCCGAAATCGAGTACCAGGATTATGAGTCGGACACGATCTGGGCGAAGTTTCCGGTGGCCAATCTTGTCGTCGCCAATATCGTGGACGGGCAGCCGGCGGAACTCAATCCAGACCTGAGCGGGCGGTCGCTGGATTTGCTGGACGCCCATGTCGTCATCTGGACGACGACGCCGTGGACCATCCCGGGCAACCGCGCCGTCAGCTATTCGCCGCGCGTCGCCTACGGGCTCTATGAGGTGACGGCGGCCGAGAATGCCTTTGGCCCGCAACCAGGTGAGAAGCTGATCTTCGCCGACGCGCTGGCCGAGGAAAGCCAGGCCAAGGCCAAGGTCACCGTGAAGCGCCTTCACGGCGTCAGCACCGAACAGCTTGGAAACCTTGTGCTTTCGCACCCGTTCAAGGGTCTCGGCGGCGGTTACGAGTTCCCCGTGCCAATGGTTGCGGGCGATCATGTGACCGACGATGCCGGCACCGGCTTCGTTCACACCGCGCCTGGCCATGGCCGCGAGGATTTTGACGCCTGGATGGACGCCGCGCCACAGCTGCGCGCACGTGGCATCGACACGGTGATCCCCTTCACGGTCGACGATGCCGGCTTCTTCACCAGGGACGCGCCAGGCTTCGGCCCGGATCGCGAGGGTGGAGCCGCGCGTGTCATTGACGACAATGGCAAGAAGGGCAACGCCAACCAGGCTGTCATCGACGAGCTGATCAAGCGCAACGCGCTCTTCGCGCGCGGCCGCCTGAAGCACAGCTACCCGCATTCCTGGCGGTCGAAGAAGCCGGTGATCTTCCGCAACACGCCGCAATGGTTCGTCTACATGGACAAGGACCTCGGCGACGGCACGACACTGCGCAGCCGCGCCCTGAAGGCCATCGACGACACGCGCTTTGTGCCGGCTGCCGGCCAGAACCGCATCCGCGCCATGATCGAGGAGCGCCCCGACTGGGTGTTGTCGCGTCAGCGCGCCTGGGGCGTGCCGATCGCCGTTTTCGCCGATGAGGACGGCAACGTGCTGAAGGACGCGGCGGTCAACCTGCGCATCATGGACGCCTTCGAGGAAGAGGGCGCCGACGCCTGGTTCGCCGCCGGCGCCAAGGAACGCTTCCTCGGCAACCACGATGCGTCCAAATGGAAGCAGGTGATGGACATCCTCGACGTCTGGTTCGATTCGGGCTCGACGCATGTCTTTACGCTGGAGGATCGCCCAGACCTGAAATGGCCGGCCGACGTCTATCTCGAAGGGTCCGACCAGCATCGCGGCTGGTTCCACTCCTCGCTGCTCGAAAGCTGCGGCACCAGGGGCAGGGCGCCTTACGACACCGTCGTCACCCATGGCTTCACCATGGATGAGGACGGACGCAAGATGTCGAAATCGCTCGGCAACACGGTGGTGCCGCAGGACGTCATCAAGCAATCCGGTGCCGATATCCTGCGCCTGTGGGTGGTGACGACGGATTATTGGGAAGACCAGCGGCTCGGCAAGAACGTGCTGCAGACCAATATCGACGCCTACCGCAAGCTGCGCAACACCATCCGCTGGATGCTGGGCACGCTCGCCCATGACGATGGCGAGACCGTACCGCTGGAGGCGATGCCGGAGCTGGAACGGCTGATGCTGCATCGGCTGGCCGAGCTCGACGAGGTGGTGCGCCAGGGCTACGACGCCTTCGAGTTCAAGCGCATCACCCGCGCGCTCGTCGATTTCATGGTGGTCGAGCTGTCGGCCTTCTATTTCGACATCCGCAAGGACGCGCTCTACTGCGACGCACCGTCGAGCGTGAAGCGCAAGGCCTCGGTGCAGGTGGTGCGCCATCTTTTCGACTGCCTGGTGAAATGGCTGGCGCCGATGCTGCCCTTCACCATGGAAGAGGCCTGGCTCGACCGTCATCCCGATGCCGTTTCGCTGCATCTCGACCAGTTCCCGGAAATCCCGGCGGATTGGAAGAACGAAGCGCTGGCGGAAAAGTGGCGCAAGGTGCGGCAGGTGCGCCGCGTCGTCACCGGCGCGCTCGAGATCGCGCGTGCCCAGAAGGTGATCGGCTCCTCGCTGGAAGCGGTGCCGGTCGTCACCATCAACGACGCAGCGCTCGAAGCGGCGATATCGGACGTCGACATGGCCGAGATGGCGATCACCAGCGACCTCGTCATTGCCCATGGCCAGGCGCCTGAAGGCGCCTTCACCCTCGACGATGTCAAGGGCGTCGCCGTAGTGGTCGAGAAAGCCGAGGACCGCGGCCTCACCAAATGCGCGCGTTCCTGGCGTTACACGGCCGATGTCGGGCAGGATCCCGCATTTCCCGATGTCTCCGCACGAGATGCCGCCGTTCTGCATGAGCTGAAGGCGCTCGGTCGGGTTTAGGTCGACGTCGCCGAAGAGCGTGCCGCGGTTCTGGGAAACGACGTGCACCCGATCAACAGTGCACAAATGCCACGCCGGGCGGTGCAAATCCGCCCGTGCGTTGCCCTTAAAGAGCGGTTGAGGTAAACACGCGAAACTCCGGAAGACAAATTGTCGCCGGATTTCCGTCGCAAGTGCTTGGACGATGGGGACCGGTCACAGGACCGGTGGCGATCGAGAGGCTGTCTAGAGTGGGACTTTTTGGCATGACCGAGAGATATAAGGCGCGCCTTGCGCTGCTGGCGCCGCTTGTCGCATCGGGCCTCGCTCTATCCGGCTGCATGGGCTCTCCGACCTATGGCACCGACAAGACCGCTGCCGAACAGCTGGCCGGCGATCTCTCGGGCGCCGTTTCCTTCGCGCCGAAGCGCAAGGATCCGATCGACTACAAGCCGCGCCCCACCTTGGTGAAGCCCGCTCCCGGACAGAAGGAAGCGCTGCCCGCACCGCAGGAAAGCATCCAGACGGCAAGCGCCGAATGGCCCGAATCGCCTGAACAGCGCCGCGCGCGCCTGCGCGCCGACGCCACCGCCCATCAAAATGATCCGGGCTATCAGGCTGAAGTCGTCGACGACGTGCAGACCGATCCGGCCTCGGTCAAGAAGGCGATGGCGGATTCAGGCTCCAGCCACCCGCCGGCCTGGACACCCGCTGATTCCGACAAGGGCCGCGCCGCCGAGATCCAGCGTCGTCTTGCCGCGAGCAAGCAGGGCGACCCCAACACCCGCAGATATCTGAGCGAGCCGCCATTGGCCTATCGCGTCGCGGCCGGCACGGCGCCGCAGAACGAACTCGGCGAGGACGAATACAAGAAGGAACGCCGCCTGAAGAAGGAGGCGGAAGGCAAGAAGTCCGGCTGGTTCGACTGGTTGCCGTCCCTGTAAGAACGCCCGCGCTGCCCTTTCGGGCGGCACATCGCGGTTCAGTCGCGACGTTCCTTGAAAAAATCCTTCAGCAGCAGCGCAGCCTCCGTCTCGCCCATGCCCGGATAGATGTCGGGCGTGTGGTGGCAGGTCGGCGAGGCGAAGAAGCGTACTCCATTGACCACCGCGCCGCCCTTTTCGTCGGCGGCGCCGAAGTAGACACGGCGTAGCCTGGCGAAGGAGATGGCGCCGGCGCACATGGCGCAAGGTTCCAGCGTCACATAGAGATCGTGGCCGGTCAGCCGCTCGCTTGAGAGTTTCCCGCAGGCTTCGCGAATGACAAGCATTTCGGCATGCGCCGTCGGGTCGGCAAGCTCGCGGGTGCGGTTGCCGGCTTTCGCAACGACCGTGCCGCCGTTGGCGATGACGGCGCCGACCGGCACTTCGCCACGCAAGGCTGCCGCCTCGGCCTCCTTGAGCGCCACCGCCATGAAATCCGGCCGCTTCACGCGGTTTCCATTCCGATTATCTCCTCGCCACTCAGGCGTGATCCTGTTATGGAGCGCATCAACCCGAAAATCGGACTCGATTTTCGGAAAAGATCATGCGCCAAATCAAAGTGCTACAGCGTTCGTTGCGCGCCCGAAAGGATGCGCCACGCTGTAGCAGCGCAAACGGACAAAGGCCACATGGACGACAACGACAAGAAATCTCCGCGCCAAAAAGGACCGGGCAAGAAACCTGCGGCTCCGCGAGGCGATAGGAAGCCATCCTTCGGCGCCAAGAAACCCTATGCGCCGCGCGGCGATCGGCCGATGGCCGCCGAGGGCGAACGGCCGAAGCGCGACTTCAAGGGCGGCGACAAGCCATTCAGCAAGGGGCCACGCGCCGCGGGCAAGGCCTACGAGAAGCGCGAAGGGCCACGCAAACCCTACGCGCCAAGGGGAGACCGTCCGACGGCGGCCGAAGGCGAACGCAAGCCGTATGAGAAGCGCGAAGGGCCACGCAAACCCTATGCGCCGCGTGGCGACAGGCCAATGGCAGCCGAAGGCGAACGCAAGCCGTATGAAAAGCGCGAAGGGCCGCGCAAACCCTATGCGCCGCGCGGCGACCGTCCGGTTGCCGCGTCGGCGGAGGGCGGCGGTAAGCGTTTCGACCGTCCCAAGCGTGATTTCGGCGATCGCCCGAAGCGCGACTTTGCCGACCGTCCCAAGCGCGACTTTGGCGGTGACCGCCCCAAGCGTGATTTCAGCGATCGGCCCCAAGGGGCATCGGCCGGCTTCAAGCCGCGCCCGCGTCCGACGGAGGCCACGGAAGAGGCCGGCGAACGCATCGCCAAGCGGCTGGCGCGCGCCGGGCTTGCCTCGCGCCGCGACGCCGAGGAGTTGATCGCCGCCGGCCGCGTCAAGGTCAACGGCCGCGCCCTGACTTCGCCGGCCTTCAACGTCATGCCGGGCGACATCATCCATCTCGACGGCATGGAGATCCCGCCGATCGAGCGCACGCGCCTGTTCCTGTTCCACAAGCCCGCCGGCGTCGTCACCACCAACCGTGACCCCGAAGGCCGCAAGACTGTCTTCGACGTGCTGCCGGCCGAATTGCCGCGGCTGATGACCATTGGCCGCCTCGATATCAACACCGAAGGCCTGCTGCTGCTCACCAATGATGGCGGCCTGTCGCGCGTGCTCGAACTGCCCGCCACAGGCTGGCTGCGCCGCTACCGCGTGCGCGTCCACGGCAAGGTCGAGGAAAGCGCGCTTGCGGGCCTGCGCGAAGGCATTGCCGTCGACGGCGTCTTCTACGGTGCCATCGAAGCCAGCCTCGACCGCGAGCAGGGCTCCAATGCCTGGCTGACGATCGGCCTGCGCGAAGGCAAGAACCGCGAAGTGAAGAACATCCTCGGCGCGCTCGGCCTCGACGTGACCCGGCTGATCCGCATTTCCTATGGCCCGTTCCAGCTCGAGGATCTCCCCGAGGGCCACGTGCTGGAGATCAAGGGCCGGGTGCTGCGCGATCAGCTGGGCGAGCGCCTGGTGGAGGAATCCGGCGCCAACTTCGACGCCGAGATAGCAAAACCCTTCTCCAACAAGCCGGTGCGGCGCACCGAAGTTCGCGAAGCGGAACCCGAGCGGCCGAAATTCACGCGCGACGGCGAGCGGCGGCCGATCGGCGAGGGCGGGCTGATCAAGAATCGCAAGCGCCGGGAAGGCAGCCGCGACGAGGCATTGGGCAAACTGTCGACCAGTCCCGACAGAGGCGAGCGGCCGGAAAAGAGCTTCGGCGAACGCGGACCCCGGCCCGAACGCGGCGGCTTCGGCGACAAGCCACGTGGCAGTTTTGGCGACAAGCCGCGTGGTGGTTTTGGCGGTAAGAAATCCGAGCGCGAGCAGCGGCCGATCGAGCCGCCCGGCCAGCGCAAGGCCAATGTCTGGATGGCGCCAGGAGCCCGGCCGATCGGCAAGGGCAGGGCGGAAGCCGACGCCGCCAAGGCGGCGGAGGCCAAGGCGCGCAAGGCCTCGTTCAAGCCGTCCTATGGCAAACCCGCTGGCAAACCGGGCGGCGCAAAGCCTTTCGGCAAGCCGCGTGGCGAGCGTCCGGCTGGCGGTGAACGGCCGCGTGGCGGCCCCAAGGGTCCCCGCACAAGATGAGGATCGTCGGCGGTGAGTTTCGTGGGCGCCCGCTGGCGACGCCCCGCGGTAGCGCCATCCGTCCGACGACCGACCGCACCCGCGAGGCCGTCTTCAATGTGCTGGCGCATCGCTTTGCCGAACAGCTGGACGGCGCGCGCGTGCTGGATCTGTTCGCCGGCACCGGCGCGCTTGGTCTGGAGGCGTTGTCGCGCGGCGCGTCCTACGGCGTCTTCATCGAGGAATCGGCCGAAGGCCGCGGCCTGATCCGCGACAATGTCGAGGCCTTCGGCCTGACCGGGCGCACCAAGATCTTTCGCCGCGACGCCACCGGCCTTGGCGAGGCGGGCACGCTGGCGCCGTTCGGCCTGGTCTTCGCCGATCCGCCCTACGGCAAGGGGCTGGGCGAGCGCGCCCTGCAATCGGCGAAAGCCGGCGGCTGGCTGCGCCCCGGCGCGCTCTGCGTGGTCGAGGAGGCGGCGGCGGTTCCCTTCGAGCCAGGCCCCGGCTTTTCGGTGCTGGACGAGCGCAACTACGGCGAAACCATCATCCGCTTCATCGAAGCCGCCTGATCGCCTGCGTTCATCGGTGGCCTCTTTGCCGCCGCCTTTGCCGGCAACAACAATTCACTTTGCTTGTCGCAAGCACCTTGCCTATCGTCTTGAAGAGAAAACCGGAGCCATTGATGACATCCAGGGCTGAATGGCTGCGGACGACACTGCTGGCAACCTCGCTGGCCTTCACGCTCACCGGCCCGACGCTGGCCGACAGCGCCGCGTCGCCCAACACGAAGCCGGCCGAGTTCAAGGTGACGGATTTCCTGCTCGACAACGGCATGGAGGTGGTCGTCATTCCCGACCATCGCGCGCCGATCGTTACCCATATGGTCTGGTACAAGATCGGCAGCGCCGACGAGCCGCCCGGCAAATCCGGCATCGCCCATTTCTTCGAACATCTGATGTTCAAGGCGACGACAAATCACGCCGCCGGCGAGTTCGACCGCGCCGTCTCCGACATTGGCGGCTCCAACAACGCCTTCACCTCCTACGACTACACCGCTTTCCACGAGACGGTGGCGCCCTCGGCGCTCGAGCAGATGATGGGCTTCGAGGCCGACCGCATGCGCAACCTCATCCTCACCGATGACGTCATCAAGACCGAGCGCGATGTGATCCTCGAGGAGCGCCGCTCGCGCATCGACAACAATCCGCAGGCTGTGCTCGATGAGGAAGTCGATGCCACGCTGTGGCAGAATCAGCCCTATCGCATTCCGGTCATCGGCTGGATGCAGGAGATGGAGCAGCTCAACCGCACCGACGCCGTCGCTTTCTATGACAAATACTACCGGCCCAACAATGCCGTGCTGATCGTGGCCGGCGACGTCGAGCCGGAGACGGTCAAGGCGCTGGCCGAAAAGACCTACGGCAAGGTGGCGCGCGGCCCGGACCTGCCGCCGCGCATCCGCCCCGTCGAGCCGGAGCAGAACACAAAGCGCACGGTCACGCTCACCGACGCCCGCGTCAGCGTGCCGAGTTTCTCGACGCAATGGGTGGTGCCGTCCTATCACACCGCCAGGCCGGGCGAGGCCGAGGCGCTCGACCTCCTGGCCGAGATCCTCGGCGGCGGCAACCGCAGCCGGCTCTACCAGGCGCTGGTGGTCAAGCAAGGCATCGCTTCCAACGCCGGCGCGTATTTCCAGGGCACCATGCTCGACGACACCAATTTGACCGTCTATGGCGCGCCGCGCGGCGACGCCAGGCTGGCCGACGTCGAGGCCGCGGTCGATGCGGAGGTGGCGCGCGTCGCCAGCGGCGGCGTCACGCCGGATGAGCTGGAAAAGGCCAAGGACCGCTACATCAGGTCGATGGTCTTTGCCCGCGACAAGCAGGACTCCATGGCCGAAATCTATGGCTCGACGCTGGCCACCGGCGGCAATGTGCAGGATGTCCAGCAATGGCCGGACCGCATCCGCAAGGTCACGGCGGACGAGGTCAAGGCCGTCGCCGCGCGCTATCTGGTGTTGTCCCGTTCGACGACCGGCTATCTCTTGCCGCAGCAACAGGCGGGGAATTGATGATGACGAACCAGCACCGCGTCTCTGTCCCTTCTCCCCTCGTGCGGTCCGAAGGCCGGGGTGAGACCCGTGGCTCGCCCCAGGGCGGTGGCCTCGCGAAGCGAGGTCGGATGAGGGGTGTTCCAGCTTGGCAAGAACGGCGATCCTTCACCGACCCCTCAACCGTCTCGGCGCTGCGCGCCGATCCACCTTCTCTCACAAGGGGAGAGGGGAAGGCCCTGCACGCCCTCGCAACCCTCTTCCTCTCCATCCTCTTCCTGATCCTGCCCGCACTGGCCGCCCGCGCCATGGACATCCAGCAGGTGACCTCCTCCAAAGGCATCACCGCCTGGCTGGTCGAGGATTATTCCGTACCGATCGTCGCCGTCCGTTTCGTCTTCGGCGGCGGTTCGACGCAGGATCCGGTGGGCAAGGAGGGCGTCGCCAATCTGATGACCGGCCTGTTCGACGAGGGCGCCGGCCCCCTCGATTCGGAAGCCTTCCAGGTCAGGCTCGACGATGCCGGCGCCGAGATGAGCTTCGAAGAGACCCGCGACGGCGTCTATGGCTCCATGCGCATGCTGGCCGAACAGCGCGACGAGGCCTTCGATCTGTTGCGGCTGGCGGTCAACGAGCCGCGCTTCGACCAGGCCCCAATCGACCGCATCCGCGCCCAGATCCTGTCCGGCATCATCGCCAACGAGAACGATCCCGACACCGTGGCGCAGAACAAATGGGCGCGCGCCATCTATGGCGACCATCCCTATTCGCGCTCCGACCAGGGCACCAGGCAGAGCATCGCCGCCATCACGCAGGCCGATCTGAAGGCCCTGCACAAGGCGGTGTTCGCGCGCGGCGGCCTGCATGTCGCCGTGGTCGGTGCCATCGACGCGCAGACGCTGAAGAAGAAGCTGGACATGGTGTTCGGCGACCTGCCGCAGACCCAGGCGCTCGCCCCGGTCGCCGATGTCGAGCCGAAGCTGGCGCAGCGCGTCGAGGTCAATTACGACCTGCCGCAGACCTCGCTGCAGCTCGCCTGGCCGGGCGTGAAGCGCAAGTCGGCGGATTTCTTCCCCGCCGTGCTGATGAACGAGATTCTTGGCGGCGGCACCTTCACCTCGCGCCTGTTCGAGGAGGTGCGCGAAAAGCGCGGGCTGGCCTACAGCGTCAATTCCTCGCTGGTAAACCAGGACCATGCCAATGCGCTGATCGTCACCACCGGCACGCGCTCCGACCGCGCGGCCGAGACGCTCGGCATCGTGCGCGATGTCGCCAGGCGGTTGGCTGAGGATGGTCCGACCGAGGCTGAACTGGCGGCGACCAAGAAATATTTGATCGGCGCTTATGCCATCACCAATCTGGACTCTTCGAGTTCCATCGCCGCGACGCTGGTCGAATTGCAGCTCGACGATCTCGGCATCGACTACATGCAGCGCCGTGCCGGTTACATCAACGCGGTGACGCTCGACCAGGTCAAGGCGGCGGCCAAAAAGCTGCTGACGGCCGAGCCGACCATCATGGTGGTCGGGCCGCCGCTGGCCGGAGCCGGCAAGGGATGAGCCCAACTTTCGGCATAGCTTTTGGCGGCGGCGGCGCGCGCGGCCTGGCGCATATCCATGTCATCGAGGCGCTGGACGAACTCGGCATCAAGCCGGTGGCGATCGCCGGCTCGTCGATCGGCGCCATCATGGGCGCCGGCATGGCCGCGGGCATGACCGGCAAGGAGATCCACGACTATGCCCGCTCGATCCTCGGCCGCCGCGCCGAAGTGGCGAGCCGCATGTGGCGCGCGCGGCCTGGCACGATCGCGGAGGCCATGCAGAATGGCATCCGGGTCAGCCAGTTCAATGTCGAGCGCATCCTGAAGGCGTTCCTGCCCGAGGCCATTCCCGAAACCTTCGCCGAGCTGAAAATCCCGCTGAAGGTGACCGCGACCGATTATTTCGGCCACAAGCTCGCCGTGTTCGATGAAGGCGATCTGCACTCGGCCCTGGCCGCCTCGGCCGCCATCCCCGCCGTGTTCCGCCCGGTGACGCGCGACGGCAGGCTGCTGATCGACGGCGGCATCTACAACCCCGTGCCGTTCGATCTCATCGAGAACGACGCCGACATCATCATCGGCGTTGACGTCGTCGGCGCGCCGGAAGAGGCTGACCGCAAGCACCCCACCTCCGTCGACCTGATGTTCGGCGCCACCCAGTTGATGATGCAGTCGATCATCGCCAACAAGCTGAAACAATGCCGCCCCGACATTCTGGTCCGCCCGGCCGTATCAAAATACCGCGTGCTCGATTTCCTGAAGATCGACGCCCTGATGAACGAGACGGCGGACATCAAGGATCAGCTGAAGCGCGAAGTGGCGAGGGTGGTTGAGGCGCGCAATGGCGCTGCCATCAAGGGGAGGCGAGGGAAAAAGGCCGGTTGAGTGACGGGACGCCGCAATTGGCAGTCCTGTGTCGAACTCTGTGTCATCCAGCCTGGAAAGCCCGCTATGACTTCGCCGTCACCGGCGCATACTCCAGCGCAACAACGCCGTTGCTGAAGGGCGTGGCCGAAATCAGCTCGAGCGGCACTTGTTCGCCCGGCGGGAACAGCGGCTTGCCCTGGCCGACAGCGCCGGGATAGCTGAGCAGCCTGACGCGGTCGACCAGCCCGTGGCGCAGCAGGTCCTGCGCCACGCTGAGGCTGCCATGCACATAGATGTTGCCGCCGCTGCCTTGCTTCAGCGTCCTCACCGCGTCCGGCAGCGAGCCTGTGAGCAATTCGGCCGGTTTCCAGTCGAGCGCCTTCAGGCTGGTCGAGGCGACGTATTTCGGCAGCGCGTTGAACCGGTCGGCAAAATCCCCGGTTTCCTTGGGCCATGAGCCGGCAAAGATCTCATAGGTCGTGCGCCCCAGAAGCATGGCGCCGCTGTCGGCGAGTTCATCCTCCTTGAACCTGTTCATCTCGTCGTTCCAGGTCACGCCAGGCAGTTTTTCGACCTCGGCAATGCCATCGACGCTGATGAATTCGGTGACGATGAGTTTTCGCATGGCATTCTCCTGCTTCGCTCAAAGGACGAACCGCATGGGCCTTTTGCTACATGCTCTGGAAAAATCGCGGGTGGTTTGTCACAGAAGGAGTTTCCCTAGCCTAAACCAGGCTCCAAAGTCGAATTTTGGTGCTACATCTCAGCCGATATTCCCAAAGCTGCAGGAAGATCATGGGGTTCGGGGTATTCGTCCACCGCTCTGATTCGATCTACGATGACAGCCCCGCTGAGCGATATCAGTTCCCCAGCCAGTATCTGCGCCGTGTGGAAGCATGTGTCGGCGATTGGATCATCTACTATGAACCTAGCAAGGTAGAAGATACTCGTGGCTATTTCGCCCTGGCGAAAGTCCAGCAGGTTATCCCTGATCCCGTGGCGCCTGGTATGTATCTCGCTTTGATCGAGCCGGGATCATACCTCGATTTCGCCAATCCCGTTCCATTCAATGGGATGGACGGGCTCGCTGAGCGAGGTTTGCTTAACGACCAAGGACGGATTTCTGGTCGCGCTCAATCGGCCGTCCGACCGGTCAGCCCGAGCGACTTCAACCGCATCCTCGATCTGGGCCTTGACGCCCGTGAGCCACTGCTGCCGCGCGTCGATGAGATCGGCATTTCATCCGGGTTTCGGGATGAAGAAGCCCCGTTCCAGTTTGAGCACAGCCGCGACCGCATAAGTTACATCGGATCGCGAATCGTGCGGGACCGCATTTTCCGTCGCATCGTCTTGCGCGCTTATGACGAGCGTTGCGCGATCACGGGACTCAAATTGATAAATGGCGGTGGTCGGGCGGAAGTTGCCGCGGCACATATTAGACCCGTCGAAGCGAACGGGCCCGATGTCGTCAACAATGGGCTCGCACTATCAGGTACGGCGCATTGGATGTTCGATCGTGGATTGATCAGCCTCTCCGACGATCTGGAAATCCTGATCTCGCGGCAGGTCAATGACCTCGAGAGCGTGCAAGGGTTCATAAACAAGACCCGCCGCGCGCTTCCGCCTCGCCGACAGCTCGAACGCCCGCATCCTCATTTCCTGCAATGGCACCGCGAGCACTGCTTCAAGCAGTGAGGTGACGAGTAGTTTCCGGCCTGGGGCTGGCAGAGTGGAGAGTCCCCCTCAGTCCTTCGCCCGCTCCACATAGGACCCATCGGCCGTCATCACCACCACGCGGGTGCCGGGCGCGATGTGCGGCGGCACTGCGGTGCGCACGCCGTTGGAAAGCACGGCGGGCTTGTAGGAGGACGATGCCGTCTGGCCCTTGGTCGTCGGCTCGGTCTCGACCACTTCGAAAGTGGCGCGCTGCGGCAGGACCAGGGAAATCGCGATGCCGTTGAACTGGGAAACCTGCACCGGCATGCCTTCCTGCAGATAGGGTGCCGCGTCGCCGACCACGGCTTCGCTCACCGCCACTTGGTCGTAGGTTTCCGGGTTCATGAAGTGAAAACCTTCGCCGTCGGCGTAGAGGAAGGTGTGCTCGCGCTCCTCGACATAGGCGCGCTCCACCTGCTCGGTGGTGCGGTAGCGCTCCGAAACCTTCACCCCGTCGCCGATGCGGCGCATGTCGAGCTGCGTCACGGGCGTGCCCTTGCCTGGGTGGATGTTTTCGGCAAAGAGGATCACATAAAGCTTGCCGTCCTTGTCGACGACATTGCCTTTGCGGAGCGAACTGGCGATGACTTTCACCACGGTTTTAAATCCTGCGAGAGTTAGTGGGCGTTTGCCGGCTTGTGCGGCGCTGGATGGGGGCCTAGCGCATCTTGGCGCGAACCGCCAGCCCCCCAGGGGCCTCGGCACGCCTTCAAATCGCCCATGACCGCCGCTTCGCCCTGGTGGACGCCGCATGTCCACGCCGACCGCCGCCCGCGCCTGATGCTGCGCAATGGGCTCACGTCAGCCTTGCGCGAGTGGTTCGCTCGTCACGATTTTGTCGAGGTGGAAACCGCGGCGCTGCAGGTCTCGCCCGGCAACGAGGCGCATCTGGCGGCATTCGCAACGGAAGCGGTCGGGCCTGATGGCGCGTGCGCGCCGCTCTATCTCCACACCTCGCCGGAATTCGCCTGCAAGAAGCTGCTCGCCGCCGGCGAGAACAGGATTTTCAGCCTCGGCGCCGTCTGGCGCAACCGCGAGCGCGGCCCCTTGCACCATCCCGAATTCACCATGCTCGAATGGTACCGGGTGGGCGAGACCTATGAGAGCCTGATGCACGATTGCGCCGACCTGCTGGCGCTGGCCGCGACGAGGGCAGGGGCCACGCGCTTTTCCTTCCGGGGCCGCGAGTGCGATCCGTTCGGTGAGCCGGAACGGCTGACGGTGGCGGATGCCTTCTTGCGCCATGCCGGCATCGATCTGCTGGCCACGGTCGCCGCCGATGGCGGCACCGACCGGGACGCGCTCTACGCCGCGCTGGTTCGGGCAGGCCTGCGCACGGCGCCCGACGATAGCTGGGCCGACCTGTTCAGCCGGGTGATGGTGGAAAAGATCGAGCCCAATCTCGGCCTTGGCCGCGCCACCATTCTTTGCGAATATCCGGTCGCCGAGGCGGCGCTTGCCCGGCCAAGCCCGTGCGACCCGCGCGTCGCCGAGCGCTTCGAGCTCTATTGCTGCGGCGTCGAACTCGCCAACGGCTTTGGCGAACTGACCGATGTCGAGGAGCAGCGCCGGCGCTTCATGCTCGAAATGGACGAGAAAGAGCGCATCTATGGCGAGCGTTATCCTCTGGACGAGGATTTTCTCGCCGCGCTTGCCATCATGCCGCAAGCCAGCGGCATCGCGCTCGGCTTCGACCGGCTGGCTATGCTGGCCACTGGCGCGCAGAAAATAGAGGACGTGATCTGGACGCCGGTCGCCGGCTCTTGAGCCACGGGCCTCGTGGTGCCCCGTCTTAGTGCGCGAAAACCTGCTCCAGCGAGCGGAAACCCTTGAATTCCAGGGCGTTTCCGGAGGGATCGCGGATGAACAGCGTCGCCTGTTCGCCGGGCTCACCCTTGAAGCGGACCATCGGCCGTTCCAGCCAGTCTATATCGTCGCGCGCTTCCAGCCGGGTCGCCAGGCGCTGCCAGTCATCCATCAGCAGCACGGCGCCGAAATGCGGGATCGGCACCAGAATGCCGTCGACCTTGCCGTCGCTGGCGGCTTGCGTGGCCTGCGGCCGCAAATGCGCCGACATCTGGTGGCCGTAAAGATCGAAGTCCACCCAGGTCGCCGACGAGCGGCCGATCGCGCAGCCCAGCACTTCGCCATAGAAAGTGCGGGTTTCATCGAGATCACGGACCGGGAAGGCGAGATGGAAAGGCGTCATGAAGGATGCTCCGTGCGGGCTGCGGCCTGTTTTTGCGTCACAGGGTTCGCGATGGGAACCATGTAGTGGTGCATTTTGATTGAAGCCTATGCCATTGCACAAGCCGGACCGGAACAATAGATGGGTGGGCGCGGCCGCAAGCTGGCCGCGACAAGCAGGATCACAGGCATGGCCGACACATCAGACGCTAAAAAACTGACCGACCGCGTCGCGGCGCTGGTCGAGGCCGCCAAGAAGGCCGGCGCCGATGCCGCCGACGCGGTCGCTGTGCGCGGCCGCTCCACCGGTGTGTCGGTTCGGCTCGGCAAGGTCGAGGCCACCGAATCGTCGGAGGCCGAGGATGTCTCGCTGCGCGTCTTCGTCGGCCGGAAAGTGGCGAGCGTCTCGGCCACTGCCGCATCCGATCCGGCGATGCTCGCCGAGCGCGCAGTTGCCATGGCGAAAGTCTCGCCCGAGGATCCCTATCAGGGTCTCGCCGATCCCGCGCTGCTGGCCAAACAGACACGCGATCTCGACCTGTTCGACGCCACCGACGTGTCGGCCGACCAGTTGAAGGAAGCAGCCCTTGCGGCCGAAGCGGCGGCACTTGCCGTCAAGGGCGTGACCAATTCGGCCGGCAGCGGCGCCAGTGCCGGGCTGGGCGGTATCGTGCTGGCCACCTCGCACGGCTTCATCGGCCACTATGTCGGCTCGCGCTTCTCGCGCTCCGCCAGCGTCATCGCCGGCGAGGGCATCGGCATGGAGCGCGACTATGAATTCTCCTCGCGTCAGCACTTTGCCGATCTCGACGCGCCGGAGGATATCGGCCGCAAGGCCGGCGAACGCGCCGTGCGCCGCATCGGCGCGCGCAAGGCGGCGACGGGGCCGGTCGACGTGGTGTTCGACCCGCGCGTCGCGCGCGGCATCGCCGGCCATCTTGCCGGCGCCATCAACGGCGCGTCCGTCGCCCGCAAGACCTCGTTCCTGCGCGACATGATGGGCAAGCAGGTGGCCGCGTCCGCAGTCACCATCACCGACGACCCGCTCAGGCCGCGTGGCCAGGCCTCGCGCCCCTTCGATGGCGAGGGCGTCGAGGGCGAAAAGCTTCTCATGGTCGAAAAGGGCGTGCTCAACCACTGGTTCCTGTCGACCTCGGCCGCGCGGGAACTGGGATTGATCACCAACGGCCGCGGATCGCGCAGCGGCTCCTCCGTGTCACCATCCTCCACCAATCTCGCCATCGAACCGGGCGAACGCTCGCCGGAGGATTTGATCAAGTCGCTCAAGAGCGGCTTCTATGTCACCGAAGTGTTCGGCCAGGGCGTCGACATGGTGACCGGCGAATACAGCCGCGGCGCCTCGGGTTTCTGGATCGAGAACGGCGAACTTGCCTATCCGGTCGCCGAAGTCACCATTGCCTCGAACCTGAAGACCATGTTCCTCAACATGGTGCCGGCTGATGACCTCGACCGCAATTTCGGCACCGCCGCGCCGACGCTCCTGATCGAAGGCATGACCCTTGCCGGAGCCTGAACTGACCGCTGCCTCTTCCGGCGCCATTGGCGATCTGCCGTTGCTGCGCGACGCCGCCCGCGAGGCGGGTCTGATCGCCATGCAGTACTTCGGCAACAGCCCACAAGTCTGGATGAAGGGCGGCACCTCGCCGGTCAGCGAAGCGGATCATGCCGCGGACGCCTATCTGCGCCGCACGCTGCTGGCGGCGCGGCCGGACTATGGCTGGCTGTCGGAAGAGACGGTCGACGATCCAGCGCGGCTTTCGGCGCGCCGCACCTTCGTCGTCGATCCGATCGACGGCACGCGCGGCTTCCTCGAGGGACAGCGCACTTGGTGCGTCAGCGTCGCTGTGGTCGAAGCGGGCCGCACGCTTGCCGGCGTGCTCGAATGCCCGGCGATGGACGAGACCTACTGGGCGCTGCCCGGCCAGGGCGCGTTCCGCAACGGCAAGCGCATTGGCGTGCGCACGCTTGGCGACAAGGCCGAGATTTCAGGGTTGAAGCAGCTGATCGAGCTGGTGCCGGCTGGCTGGCAGAAGCGGCTGGTGCGTGCGCCCTACAGCCCTTCGCTCGCCTACCGCCTGGCGATGATCGCCAACGGCGCGCTCGACGCCACCTTCGTCAAGCCGAACGCGCATGACTGGGACATCGCCGCCGCCGATCTCATCCTGCGCGAGGCCGGCGGTCGGCTGCTCGACCCGCATGGCCGCGCGCCGCTCTATGCCGGCGAGGTGACCCGCCACGGCGCGCTCGCCGCCGGCAGCGGTGAATTGCTGGCGGTGCTCGTCGATGTCATCGCCGGGCTGGATGCGTGAAAGCACATTCGCAGGTTCCAAAGTCGGCGGCTTTGGTCTAGACCTGTCACAAACTCACAATATGTGAAGGACCGACATGACCGCGGAAGACGGGAAGAAACAGCTTTTGCATCTGGTGTTCGGCGGCGAACTGAAGAAGCTTGGGAGCACCGAGTTCCGCGATCTCGACGGGCTCGACATTGTCGGTATCTATCCCGATTATCAATCCGCGCACACGGCGTGGAAGGCCAAGGCGCAAGCCAGCGTGGACAATGCCCATATGCGTTATTTCGTCGTTCATCTGCACCGTCTGCTTGACCCCGACAACAAGGCTGCCGGTTGACTTCGATGGAGCATGACCTGGCGAAAGGGCCAGCCAGCGACACCGCGCCGACTCGCAGGGGCGGCAGCCGCGCGACCAAAACGTTCTGGCGCAAGGTGCGCGAACCGCTCGCGCAGTCACGATTCGTCAAGAACGCCATTGCCAGCCTGCTCGCGCAGTTCGTACGGCTGGTTCGCCTGACCAGCCCGCTGGTCGCCGGATCGGCGCGCTTTGCGGGCGGCGCCTATGCCGAATTCGAGCCCGGCATCATCGCCCTGTGGCACGGCCAGCATCTTTTGACGCCGGCCTACTACCCCAAGCGCAAGCCGCTGGTCGCCATGGTGTCGCGCAGCGCCGATGCCGAGCTCAACGCGCTGATGCTGGAGAAATTCGGCATCGAGGCGGTGCGCGGGTCCGGCGGGCGCGACAATGCCCGCCATCTCGACAAGGGTGGCGCCAAGGCCCTGATTGCCCTCAAAAAGTCGCTCACCGCCGGCAAGAACGTCGCCATGATCGCAGACATTCCGCATGGCACGCCGCGCGACGCAGGGCTCGGTATCGTTCTCCTGGCGCGCCTCTCGGGCCGGCCGCTGCTGCCTGTCGCCATCGCCACCAGCCGCCGCAAGGTGCTGGAAAAGAGCTGGGACAAGACCACCATCAACCTGCCTTTCGGCCGGTCCGCCGTGACCATCGGCGCGCCGATCTTTGTCGCGGCCGACGCCGATGACGCCGAAATGGAGCGCAAGCGCCAGGAAATCACCACCGCGCTCAATGCCGCGACGGCAGAGGCTTATCGTCTCGTGGATGGCCGGCGATGAGCGGTCGCTGGGCGCGCGCCATGCTGACCGCATACCGTTTCGCCGGTGCCGCGGCCTATCCGCTGGTCGGACCCTATGTCGCCTGGCGCACCTCGCGCGGCAAGGAAGACCGCCACCGTCGCCGCGAGCGCTACGGCGTCGCCGGTCGCCCGCGGCCCGAAGGACCCGTGATCTGGATCCACGCCGCGAGCGTCGGCGAGACCCTGGCCGTGGTGCCGCTGGTCGAGAGCATTCTCGATTATGGCGTCAACATCGTGCTGACGACCGGCACGGTGACATCGGCCCAGGTCGCGGACGAGCGGCTCGGCGACCGGATCATCCACCAATATGTGCCGCTCGACCTCAAGCCGGCGGTCAGCCGGTTCCTCGATCACTGGCAGCCGGACCTTGCGATCATCGCTGAATCCGAGATCTGGCCGATGACCATCCTCGAGCTTGGCGCGCGCCACGTGCCGCAGGTGCTGGTCAATGGCAGGCTGTCCGACCGCTCTTTCACCTCGTGGAAGAAGCGCGCCAACATCGCCGAGGCGCTGTTCGAGAATCTCGCCCATGTCGTTGCCCAGTCCGATGTCGACGGCGAGCGTTTTCGCGTGCTTGGCGCCCGGCCGGTCACGGTGTCGGGCAACCTCAAGGTCGACACCAACCCGCCGCCCGTCGACGAACGGGTGCTGGCCGGCTTGCAGCGGCAGGTCGGCGGCCGCCCGACCTGGGCGGCGATCTCGACCCATGACGGCGAGGAAGTGGTGGCAGCGGAAGTCCATGCGATGCTGCACAAGCGTCACCATGGTCTGTTGACGATCGTCGTTCCGCGCCATCCTGATCGCGCCGAAAGCCTTGCCGCGCAGATTTCCGGCATGGGGCTGAAGGTCGCGCGCCGCAGCAAGGGCGACCGTATCGGGCCCGACACCGATATCCTGCTCGGCGACACGATCGGCGAGATGGGGCTCTATCTCCGGTTGACCGAAATCGCTTTCGTCGGCCGCTCGCTGACCTCCGAGGGCGGGCAGAATCCGCTCGAGCCGGCCATGCTCGACACAGCGGTTCTAGCCGGCCGCAATGTGCAGAATTTCCGCGAGGCCTATCAGCGCCTGATCGACAGCGGCGGCGCCAAGCTGGTGCGCGATCGCGACATGCTGGCCGGGGCCGTCAACTTCCTTTTGACCAACGAAGTGGCGCGCCATGAGATGATGGCGGCCGGTGTGGCGACCGTCGACGAGATGCGCGGCGCGCTGGCGCGCACGCTGAAATCGCTCGAACCCTATATCCAGCCGCTGGTCGTCAAGTCGCGCCTGAAGGGCGCCAACGGGCGCTAGCGTGGCCTCCGAAGCACCACCATTCTGGTGGGAAGAGCCGGACTGGAAAGTCCTGGCGCTGTCGCCGCTGTCGGCCGTCTATGCGCTCGTTGCCGGCCGCGGCATGCGGCGGGCCAGGCGTGAGAAGATCGAGGCACCGGTCCTGTGCGTCGGCAATTTCACCGTTGGCGGCACCGGCAAGACACCGGTCGCCATCGCGCTCGCCCAACAGGCCAAGCGCATGCGGCTGAAGCCCGGCTTCCTGTCGCGCGGCCATGGCGGTTCGTTCGCCGAACCGCATGTCGTCGATATCAATCACGATGCCGCCAAGCATGTCGGCGACGAGCCGCTGCTGCTGGCCGAACACGCCCCGGTCGCGGTGACGCCGAACCGCGCCGCCGGCGCCCGGCTGCTCTTGGCAAAGCATGGCTGCGATTTCCTGATCATGGATGATGGCTTTCAGAGCGCGCGCATCCATATCGACTATGCGCTGATCGTCGTCGACGCCCGCTACGGCATCGGCAATGGCCGCGTCATTCCGGGCGGCCCGCTCAGGGCAAAGATCGTTGACCAACTGGTCTTCACCAGCGGGCTGTTGAAGATGGGCGAGGGCACCGCCGCCGATGCCGTGGTGCGCCAGGCGGCGCGTGCCGGTCGGCCAATCTTCGAGGCGCACACGGAGCCCCGCAGCAAGACCGGGCTTGCCGGCAAGCGGTTCCTGGCCTTCGCCGGCATCGGCCATCCCGACAAATTCTTCGACACGGTGCGCGAGGCCGGCGGTGAGGTGGTCCTCTCAAAACCCTTTCCGGACCATCATTTCTACGCCGAGGACGAACTCGGCGAACTGGCGGTGACGGCGCGCGCCGAAGGGCTGGGGCTCATCACCACGGCCAAGGACGCCGCCCGGTTGCGCCACGGCGCCTCGCAGGACTTTCTCGACAGGCTCGAGGTGCTGGAAATCGACACGGTTTTCGAGCTCGACCATGTGCCCGAGCGCATCATCGAGGAAACGCTCGATGCCTGGCGGCAGCGCAGGCTGAGAAGCTAGCTACGCTTGCGCAGCTCCGGATGCATCTCGATTTCGCGGCGCAGCGAAGCGGTGGCGTTGACGTAGGGCTCCTGCCTGGCGACGCTCCAGTATTTCAGCTCGTCCAGGGGAATGTTTTCCCCGGTCACCGCACAGCGCACGAACGAGCCGGGACTGGTGACCTGGAAATCGCCATCGAGATAGCGGATGCGGGCTTCCTTGCCGCCCGGGCCTTCGAAACGGTTCATCATGCGGTGGTGCCAAGTGTCATACAGATTTCATCGCCACAAATCCGCGGCCGGGTCAAGCTTGCGACAAGCCTCGGACAAATGCTGAGGCACTAGGACAGGTGCGAAAAGCGCTTTTATCGGGGGCATGATGGATATTTCTTCCGCCCGCCTGGCTTCCTTGCTCAAGGAGGCGATGACGCCGCAACCCGTGCCGTCGGCGAAGGCCGATCCGGTCAGGACGGCGCTGGTCAGGGAACTGGTCCAGCCCGCCGCGCCCTCTTTGTTCGCGCAACGCACGGCGCCCGCTTTGCTGGCGATGCCGGCGGCGCCGATGGCCGTCAAATCGCAGCAGATTGCTTCTTCCGGCATCGTCGAGGCCTATCAGGCCCAGCTCGACACACGGGACGAGGCGGTGTTGGCAACGGTACTGGCGAGGAGAACAGCGCCCGAAGCCGAAACGCAGCGCGGCGCCGTGCCGCCTTCGGCAACGGCCAATGACAACGCGCCCGCCAGGGCTGCCGGGGTGTCCTTGTTGTCGTTTATCCCGTCGCAGGTTCCGGTGCCGCAAAACGCCGCCATGGGGATGTCGTCGGGACGGCGAAGGCCAGCCAATCAATCTCACGCCGCCACCGTACCCAATCCCGAGGGCCTGCTGGTGAGAATCGGCTTTGTTTCGATCATGACCGGTTTGCTGGCAACAATGATGTTCGGATTCGTTCTGCTGCTGCTTCGCTGAACGAATCGAAGATAGGCCGGGAGACCTATCGCTCCGCTTCGATGAACGCCTCGATCTTGTCCGGCGCCAATCCGGCCTGCCGCGCGATGCGGCGGGCAAGGTCGGCCGCCGCCGTGCGCGGCCGCCCCAGCGGCCGGTCGAGCCAATAGGAAACCGGGTTGCGCGCGGTACGCTCGTCGACCGCGGTGATGCGGCCAGACTGCAGCTGATGTCCGGTCAGCGGCGGACGCGCCAGCGCGATGCCGAGCCCATAGGCTGCGGCATCGAGCACCAGGTTGTAGTCCTCGAAGCGGCGATCCTGCGGGCGCGGGCGATAGTCCATGCCTTGCGCGGCGAACCAGGCACGCCAGCCGGAGGCGTCGGAATCGTTGATCAGCGGAAATTTAAGCAGCCGGGCCGGGTCGCCGCGCCCGATGTCCCGTGCCAGCTCGGTCGATGCGACAGGGAAGACATGTTCCTCGAACAGCTGCACCGAAACACGGCCCGGAATGACTCCACGGCCACAGCGGATCGACAGATCGATGCCTTCATCGGCAAGGTCGGCCTGGCGGATGTCGACATCGAGCACGATGCGCAGCTTGGTCGGATTGTTCTCCAGTGCCGCCATGCGCGGCATCAGCCACAGCCCGCTGACCGAGGGGATCGAGGTCAGCCGCACCACCGCCGTGCCGCGCGGCTCGACCCAGCGGTCGGAATGGCTCGAAATCAGCGCGAAAGCCTCCGACGTGCGCAGATGCAGCCGGTTGCCTTCGATCGTCAGCGTCACGCCGCGCGCGCCGCGATCGAACACTTTCAGGCCCAGCCAGTCCTCGAGCTTGGCGATCTGACGGCTGATGGCCCCGTGGGTGATGTTGAGCTTTTCGGCGGCCGCGGAAAAACTGCCGGTTCGCGCCGCCGCGTCGAAGGCACGCAGGGTTTCGAGCGGCACCATTGTGTCTGAGCTGTGATCCATAGTCACAGGTGATCCTCGATTTGGTCGTTTGTCAACAGGCGGGAAAAGTCGTTTTGTGGCCTCCAGGACGGGAACAGCATGAGGACGGTGAGATGAGCGCGATGACGGGCACGTTGAATCAGACACAGCGGATGGACACCACGGCCGCCATCGCCGTGGCGCTGACGGTGGTCGGCTGGGCCTCTGCTTTTCCGGCCATCCGCGCCGGCCTTGCCGCCTTCGGGCCGCTGGAACTGGGCTCCCTGCGCTTTGCCATCGCCGCGGTGCCGGCGGCGATCTTCCTTGCAGTCAAGCGTCCGGCGCTGCCCAGGCTCGACGAGGTGTGGCGCCTCGTCTTTGGCGGGGCAATTTTCGTCGCGCTCTACACCGCCATGCTCAATTTCGGCGAGCTGACCGTCTCGGCTGGAGCCGCCGGCTTCATCATCAATGTCAGCCCGATCTTCACCGCCATCATGGCGATGGCGCTTCTGGGCGAACGCTTTTCAAGGTGGGCCTGGGCTGGCACGGCGATATCCTTCGCCGGCATCGGCGTCATAGCAATGGCAGACGGACAAGGCTTGCATTTCAATGCTGGCGCACTGCTCGTGCTTGGCTCCGCGCTCTGTTCGGCCGTCAACACCATCGTCCAGAAGCCGCTATTTGCCCGCCATCACCCGCTGACCATCTCGGCCTCCAACATGGTGCTCGGAGCACTTTGTCTGTCCCCCTTTCTGCCGAGCGGCTTTGCGCAGGCTGCGGTAGCCAACACCGCCGGTCTCGGCGCCGTCATCTTTCTTGGCATCGTGCCCAGCCTGATCGCCTATGCCGCCTGGGCAACAGCGCTATCGCGTCTGCCGGCCGCACGAGCCTCGAACTTCCTCTATCTGGTTTCGCCGATGTCTGCCCTGATCGGCTTCTTTTGGCTGGGCGAAGTGCCGACACTGCTCGGCATCCTCGGCGGCGCGCTGGCACTCGGCGGCGTCATCGTGGTGAATTTGAAGAGGTGATGCGAGCGGTACTTGACTGTTGGCGGGGTACTCAGCTGACTAGAGATACGGGCGCAGCAGCGAGTTGAGAATGCCGAAGACGTTTTTTCGGGACGCATCGACGTTTCGCCCGATCGCGATTGGCTACGGCAGCTGTATTGCTGCTGACCGGATCACCGTGGACGGCGCGCAAGTCGGCTATCTCTACCGCGAAACGCCAGATCATCCGGCCGACAGCGGTTGGCGCTTTTTCGCCGGTGATGAATCTGACGAGTACACCGATAACCCAAATAATTTTGGCTTGTACGATGTCAATACAATTGCGAATTACGACCCGCTTATAGCGTCCTGCTTAGAAGCTCCTTTCGGAACTGCCTTTTTTAGAGTCGAAGGAAAATTCGTCCGTGAGAAGTTCGAACCTCTGGACGAAGTTTGAATTCGTAAACGACCGAAGAGAAGCACTGCGGCGAGCATCCACCTACCGTCGCCCGAACAGCCGCTCGATATCCGCCAGCTTGAGCTCGATATAGGTCGGGCGGCCATGGTTGCAGGTGCCGGATCCCGGCGTCGCCTCCATCTGGCGCAGCAGCGCGTTCATCTCCTCGGCCTTGAGCAGGCGTCCTGAACGCACCGAGCCATGGCAGGCCATGGTGGCGGCGATCTTGTCCAGCCTTTCCCTGAGTGTATCGACCGTGTCGTTGTCGGCGATCTCGTCGGCGAGGTCGCGCACCAATTGCTGGACATTGGTCTCGCCCAGCATTGACGGCGTCTCGCGCACCGCGACGGCGCCCGGGCCGAAACGCTCGATGCCGAGACCGAAGCGGGCGAGCGTTTCGGAATGCATGGCGAGCCGCTCGGCGTCCTCTTCCGGCAGATCGATGATCTCCGGCAGGAGCAGCATCTGCGAGGGCACGGGGCGCGAATGCAGGGCGTTCTTCAGCGCTTCGTAAACCAGCCGCTCATGCGCCGCGTGCTGATCGACGATGACGAGCGAATCCCTGGTCTGGGCAACGATGTAATTCTCATGCACCTGCGCGCGTGCCGCTCCGAGCACCGTGCCGAGCAGCGTCTCGGCCGCCTCGCTCTGCCCGGCGCGCGCGTCGGCGCTGGCAAGCGCGCCGGTATCGAACGCCGCCTGATCGGGTTCGCCAAACCCGCCATGCCTTTTGCCGGCGCGCTCGAAGCCCGCACCTTCGAATTGCATGTCCAGCGGCCGCTGCGGCGAGCGCGAGGGATCGAAACCGGAGCCGGATGCATGGAATGATGCTTCGTAGCTGCGATGGCCATTGGCCGGGCCGCCATGATTGTAGGGTGCGGCACCCGGCCGGAACGCCGCCATCATGCCCGCGGCTCCCGTCGTGGCTGAGCGGATGCCGGCATCGGCCAGGGCCTGGCGGATGGCGCCGACGATCAGCCCGCGCACCAGGCCCGGATCGCGGAAGCGCACATCGGCCTTGGCCGGGTGGACATTGACGTCGACGATGGCCGGATCGAGCGAAAAAAACAGCACCGTCACCGCGTGGCGGTCGCGCGGCAGCACATCGGCGAAGGCGCCGCGGATGGCGCCCGCGATCAGCTTGTCACGCACCGGCCTGCCATTGACATAGGCATATTGCTGCAGCGCGTTGGCGCGGGTGAAGGACGGGATCGACACATGGCCGGTCAGGTGTACGCCTTCGCGCATCGCGTCGATGGCGATGGAATTGTCGGGAAACTCGCCCCCCATCACCTGGGCGACGCGGCGCAGGCTGCCTTCCGGACTGTCATCGGTCGCCGGCAATTCCAGGGTCGAGCGGTCGGAACCGGTTAGCGTGAACCGCACGGCCGGAAAGGCGATGGCGATGCGTTTGACGACATCGCTGGTCGCCGAGCTTTCAGCCCGCTCGCCCTTCATGAATTTGAGCCGCGCCGGCGTGGCGAAGAACAGATCGCGCACCTCGACGGTTGTGCCGCGGTTGGCTGCCGCCGGTCTGACGGGCAGCACGCGGCCGCCCTCTATGCCGATCTCGGCGGCGCTGTCGCCCAAAGCCGTGCGCGAGCGGATCGACAGCCGCGATACCGAGCCGATCGACGGCAGCGCCTCGCCGCGAAAGCCGAGCGAGCGGATGTCGTTGATATCCTCGGCGAGTTTGGAGGTGCAGTGGCGCGCGATCGCCAGCGAAAGCTCCGGCTCGGGGATGCCGGAACCGTCATCAGTGACGCGGATCAGGTTCAGCCCGCCACCTGAGGTGACGATTTCGATGCGTGATGCGCCAGCATCGAGCGCATTCTCGACCAGTTCCTTGACCACGCTCGCCGGACGCTCGATGACTTCGCCGGCGGCGATCTGGTTGATCATCGTTTCGGAAAGCTGGCGAATGGGCATGGCGACAGTATAGGAGGATTCGTGTCGTGCGGGCGAGGGCGAACTGCGGTGGAACGGTGAAACGGCTTTATGCCTGCGCCGCCAGCCAGTCCCTTACCTTGCGGACATTGTCGCTGAGCTCCCGGTTCTTCGGCCACACGACGTAGAACGCCTTGCCGGTCTTGAGCACGTGGTCCGTCACCTGCACCAGCAGTCCCGTCGCCAGCAGCCGCTCGGCAAGGTGCCGCCAGCCGAGCGCGATGCCTTGCCCCTCCATCACGCCCTGGATGACC
The DNA here is from genome assembly GCF_002294875.1 of Mesorhizobium sp. WSM4312. NCBI lineage: Bacteria > Pseudomonadati > Pseudomonadota > Alphaproteobacteria > Hyphomicrobiales > Phyllobacteriaceae > Mesorhizobium > Mesorhizobium sp. WSM4312. Next base: position 200,429 of record NZ_NSFU01000008.1, read on the forward strand.
AGGCCATAATCATTGATGCGCAGGCCGCGCGCGGCGTCGCCGAGGCTGCCGCCGGCCGACTGGAACCATTCGTCCCAACTGGCCGCCTCGCGATACGGCTCCTCCAGATGGATGAGACGGTGCTTGGCCAATTCCCCGACGGTCTTCGGCATGCCGAACTTGGCCAGGTAGCTGGTTCCGGCGACGGGGAAGATCTCCTCATCGGCAAGCGGCAACGAGTGGTAGTCCGGCCAGTCCCGGGGCTCGCCGCCGCGCACGGCGAGCGGGATGCCTTCGGCGATGATGTCGAGGTCGCGGTCGGCGGTCTGGATGCGCAGATCGATGCCCGGCAATTCGTCACGGAACTGCTGCAGGCGCGGCATCATCCAGAACGAGCCGAAGGCGGTCGATGCGGCAAGCGTCACATGGCCGCCCGTCGCCTGCAGGCGCAGATCCTCGGCCGACTTGCGGATATGCGATAGCCCCAGCGAGACATCGGCGTGGAAGCGTTCGCCGGCTTCGGTCAGGCTGACTTGCCGGTGGCGGCGCTGGAACAGCTTGGCGCCGAGCTGCTCTTCCAGCCCGCGCACCGCGTAGGAGACGGCGGCCTGCGTCATGCCGAGCTCGCGCCCGGCGGCGGTGAAGCTCGACAGCCGGCCGGCCGCCTCGAAGACGATCAGGCTGCCGGCGGAGGGCAGGAGGTGGCGCAGGCTTCGCATAAGCACAGCTTATACAGAAGATCAGGATTTTCCAGCGTCACAGCCATATTTCGGGTCGCTAACGTGGTGGCCGGAAGAAGGAGGCTCCATGAACGTACCGGCCGTCGAATTGACCGAACAGACCCACCGCCGCGGCGGTGGCCGTGTTGGCCGCAAGGCGCTCAGAAGCGCGCCGATCGCTTCCTTTCCGACCTTGGTGCGCAACATCCCCGTCTATGAGATCGTGCCTAACGAGGCGGTGGAACTGATCCACGAGGAATCGCTCAAGATCCTCGAGGAGGTGGGCTGCGAATTCCGCGACGACGGCGCGATCGAGCTCTGGAAGGCGGCCGGCGCAGATGTCAGGGAGACGCGTGTCCGCATCGACCGCGCGCTGCTGATGGAGCTCGTCTCGAAGGTTCCGTCGGAGTTCACGCTCAATGCACGCAACCCCGAGCGCACCGTGCGCGTCGGCGGCAAGAACTCGATTTTCGTGCCGATGTATGGCGCGCCCTACGTCCGCGACCTCGATAATGTCAGGCGCTATGGCACGCTCGCCGACCTCAACAATTTCCACAAAATGGCCTACATGGCGCCGGCGCTGCATTCCTCGAGCTCGGTTATCTGCGAGCCGATGGAAATCGCGGTGCCGAAACGGCATCTGCACATCATCCACTCGGCGCTGAAGCATTCCGACAAGCCGTTCATGGGCATCGTGACGTCGAAGGAGCGCGCCGAGGACACGATGGCGATGGCCGGCATCGTCTTCGGCGAGGCGTTCGTACGTGACAACCCTGTGCTGGTGGCGATCACCAACTGCAATTCGCCGCTGGTATGGGACGCCACCATGATCGACGCCATGCGGGTCTACGCGAGCCACAACCAGCCGCTGATCCTGGCGCCTTTCGCGCTGTGCGGCGCTTCGACCTCGGCTTCTGCCGTCGGCGCGGTGGCGCAGGTCAACGCCGAGGCGCTTGCCGGCGTGGCGCTGACCCAGCTCATCCGCCCAGGCTCGCCCCAAATCTACGGCCAGTTCATGGTCACGGTCGACATGAAGACCGGCGCGCCGATGGGCGGCACCCCGGAGGCCGCCCAGATGATGTATCTTATGGGCGCGCTGGCGCGGAAATACCGGCTGCCGTGGCGCACCTCGGGATTCCATGTCGGCTCGAAGCTGAACGACGCTCAGGCGGGTTACGAATCGAACATGCTCATGCATGCCGCCATCCTGTCCGGCGCCAACTACATCTGGCATTCCGCCGGCTGGCTGGAAGCCGGCCTGACTTGCGGCTATTCGAAATTCGCGACGGACTGCGAGCAGCTCGTCGGCTGGTACAAATACGCCGGGGGGGTGTCCTTCGACGATTTCAAGGAGGCCATGGCGGCGATCCGCGAGGTCGGACCGCAAGGCCATTTCCTCGGCACCCAGCACACGCTCGAACATTTCGAGTCCGCCTTCTTCATGCCCTCGATCATGGACTTCAACTCCTACGAACAATGGAATGCCGAAGGGGCGAAGGACCACGACACGCGCGGCCGCGAGAAGGCGCGCAACATGCTCGCCGATTACGAGGAGCCGAAGCTCGACGAGGGCATTGCCGAGGGTCTCAGGGATTTGATCGCGCGGCGCGAGGAGAAGCTGCCGGATACGGTGAGTTGACGCAAAGGGCGAAGACCCGACGGGAACCATAAGGGAGGAAGAAAATGACACTTTTCACAAGCAATGGCGATCGCGTCCCCAGCGCTATCGAGGCCATGGCGCAGGAGGCGCGTGCCGGCCGCATGGACCGGCGTGAGTTCCTGGCGCTGGCAAGCGCCTTCGGTGCGTCGACGGCTCTCGCCTATGGCATGATCGGTCTTGCCGCGCCACGACAGGCCCAGGCTGAGGAGCCGAAGAAGGGCGGCACGCTGCGCGTCTCGATGTCGGTCAAGGCGCAGAAGGACCCGCGCACCTACGACTGGGTGGAACTGGCCAACATTTCGCGCAGCTGGCTGGAGCCGCTGGTGCGCTACACCAGGCAATTCACCTTCGAGCCGGTGCTGCTCGAAAGCTGGGATATCAACGACGACGCCACCGAATATGTCCTGCATGTGCGCAAGGACATCACCTGGAACAATGGCGATGCCTTCAATGCCGATGACGTCGCCCACAATCTGGCGCGCTGGTGCGAGAAAGGCGTCGCCGGCAATTCGATGGCCGCACGCGTCGGCGCGCTGATCGACGCAAAAACCGGCAAGGCGAGGGACGGCGCGATCACCAAGGTCGACGACCACACCGTCAAGCTGAAGCTTAGCGAACCCGACATTTCGCTGATCCCGAACTTCACCGATTATCCCGCGCTCGTCGTCCACCGCAACTTCGATGCCGACGGCGCCGATCCGGTCAAGAAGCCGATCGGCACGGGTCCGTTCGAACTCGTCTCTTACGATGTCGGCCAGAAGGCGGTGGTGAAGCGCCGCGAGAACGGCAAATGGTGGGGTGGCGAGGCGCCTCTCGATGGCGTCGAATTCGTCGACTACGGCACCGACTTCAATGCCACGGTGAACGCTTTCGATTCCGGCGAGATCGACCTCAATTTCGAGAGCCCGGCCGATTTCATCGACATTCTCGACAAGATGGGCCTGCAGAAATCCGAGGTTGCGACGGCAACGACACTAGTTGCCCGCACCAACATCACGCACAAGCCCTATGACGACAAGCGGGTGCGCAACGCTCTGCAGATGGCCGTTGACAACAATGCCGTCTTGCAGCTCGGCTATGCCGGGCGCGGCACGGTCGGCGAGAACCATCATGTCAGTCCGATCCATCCGGAATATTATCCCCTGCCAAAAAAGGAGCGTGACGCTGCCGGCGCCAAGAAACTGATGGCGGAAGCCGGTCAGGCCGACTTCGAGCACGAACTGATCACCATCGAGGACGATTGGCAGAAGAACACCGGCGACGCGATCGCCGGTCAATTGCGCGACGCCGGCATCAAGGTGAAGCGCACGGTGCTGCCGGGGTCGACCTTCTGGAACGACTGGACGAAATATCCTTATTCGATGACCATCTGGTACATGCGTCCGCTCGGCGTCCAGGTGCTGGCGCTGGGTTATCGCAGCGGCGAGGCGTGGAATGAGTCGGCCTATTCCAATCCCGATTTCGACGCCAAGCTCAAACAGGCGCTCTCGCTGATCGACGTCGCCAAGCGCAAGGAGGTGATGAAGGATGTCGAGCAGATCCTGCAGGACTCCGGAGTCATCATCCAGCCGTTCTGGCAGAAGCTCTACAGCCACACCAGCAAGAAGGTGAAGAACTACGGCGTCCACCAGACCTTCGAGATGGACCTCCAGAACGTTTGGCTCGACGGCTGAAAGGAGGCCGGGCAGGGGCTTCATGAGCGGCAAAAAAGCCGGTATGCAGGATGCGTGGTATTGATTGCGACAAGCCATCAAAAGCCGGAGATTCTGCATGAGACGGACAGTGCTCCTTGCCGCCCTCGCGATAGCCTTACCCGCGGCCGCCTTCGCCGGACCGGCGTCGGACGCCGTGAAGTTCTTCTATGTTCCGGCGGTCAAATTCGAGGCCGATGCACAATACCGGGATCGCTTCACCGTGCCGGTGACGAAACTGTTCGATCTCAATGACCAGGCGACCAAGAAGAATCCCGACCAGGTCGCCTGCATCGACTTCGACCCCGGTCTTGATGCGCAGGATTTCGATCAGAAGACGGTCTCCAAGACCCTGAAATTGTCCGAGACGGTGGATGGCGACACGGCACAAGTGGTGGCAAGCTTCAAGCTGTTTTCGGACGGTGACGATTCGCAACGCGAAATGCACTGGTCATTGAAGAAGGTCGACGGCAAGTGGAAGGTATCGGACATTGCTTCGAAGACCAGCGACTGGACGCTGAGCCAGCTCGAATGCATGGCGGGCCAAGATCCGGAGTGATGCCATGGGCCTTGGCCGTTCCGGCCGGGGTGTCGAATCGACGGTTTCGTGTCGCCACTCGGCATCCCCGACGCGCGAAGCTTTCTAAATTTCGTGGAACGCCAAGCACTTCGAATGTAGTGTGAAGGCGATGTAACAATGGCATGATGGCGGTTGCGTAGCTTGGCGGATCGCCACGCGCACGAGAAATTCAAATCAGCGATCCGGTTTTGACATCACGTTGCTTTTGACAAGGCGAAGCGCTAGACTTCCTCCGCTTGGTTGTGAACGAATCTCTTGTTCCATTTAGGGGGAATGATCATGAAAATTCTGGGCTACCTATTATCTTCGCTGTTTCTCGCCTTGGCGACGGCGGTGATCGCCACGCCGGCTTCCGCTCAAGCGACCCGGACCTGGGTTTCCGGCGTCGGCGACGACGCCAATCCGTGCAGCCGCACGGCGCCTTGCAAGACCTTTGCCGGCGCGATCTCGAAGACGGCCGTCAGCGGGGAGATCAACTGCCTCGATCCCGGTGGCTTCGGTACGGTGACAATCACCAAGTCGATTACGATCGACTGTGTCTATACGGAAGGCGGGGTTCTCTCCGCCGGAACCAATGGTGTCATTGTCAACGCTCCGGCTGGAAGCGTTGTGCATCTCAGGGGGCTGGATATCGATGGCGTAGGCACAGGCCTAAATGGCGTACGCTTCCTTGGTCAGGGCCAACTGCATATCGAGGATTCGATCATCCAGCGGGTCACTGGCCAGGGCGTGGAAGTCGCGCCGAACGGACCCACCGAAATCTATATCAGCAATACCCGGATATCCGAGGCAGCCACGAATGGCATCCTGATCAAGACGACTGGCGCCGTTGGGATAAATGCTGCGTTCACGCGAACGGAGGTCACAAACAACGGCGCCGGTATCACCGTCGATGGCACGGGTGACACCCTGGCCATAAATATGGCGTTGACAGCGAGCCTGGTCAGCGGGAACGGCGGCAACGGCGTGACCGTGAAGACGGTTGCCGCAGCCTCCCAGGTCCGCGCCACGGTAACAAATACGACGGTGTCGTCCAATGCCGGCGTGGGCGTGAATGCCAATGGTGGGGCTGCCAGCGGCGCCGGCAGTTCGATCGTCACTCTTGGCGGATCGACCGTGTTCGCCAACGTGACCGGTGTCGGCTCTAGCGGATCGGGTGTGGTGCAGTCTTTCAAGAACAACATGATTTCCGGAAATGTCTCGGATGGCACGCCGCTGACGGCATTCCCTGGACCTGGAGGCGCACCGCTGCAATAAGCGCTCTGTTGCATGACACACCATTCCACCGGGCCGTGCTCGCTGTCCGGTGGAATGCAGTAAGACCTGAAGACCAAGCTTTCCACGGACTTTGGGCGTGCTTCAGCTAGCCACGCGGTGTCGGTGTTGCATGGCGCCGCGCTGGCAGCCTTCAGGCTGCCTGGCCGCAAGCAACATCTTGAAACCCGATCGATCGCGTTTCGCCGGCGACCGGCAATCAACCCTGAAGCGATTGCAGGATAAATGGAACCATACCGGCGCGCGGCTTTCCCTGATAAAAGCAATGATATGAAGGCCTGAGATAGGGACCGCCAAAGATTGCCTCGTATTCGCTGGCAAAAGCCTCCCACCTGTTTTTGCCCGAGGTCGCCACGGAATCATGGACCTGGTGAAACGTCCCCTCGCTGAGCAGGCAGACATTGCGCGCGTCAGGGCGCGTCACGTAGCGACGAAATATCTCGAGATTTGCCAAGCCGCCGCCTGGGGACGTGAAACGTTCGTCGAAGCCGCCATGTCGGTCGAACAATGTGCGGCTTATCGAGAAAGAATTGCTTTCCGTGATGCCGCCGAAGAAACCACTGCTTGAGGAGCCGGCAAATACCGAAATCCCGAACAGCCCGTCCGACTCGTCGGGCCAGCGCACGGCACGGATCAATCCATCTTCGATCTCCGCCCCATATCCTTCCGGCACCGACTGCATCTGCACCTTGGGACCAATGTGCCAGGACAGCGAGAACACAAAGGCATCCTCCATCCTGCCATGAGCTTTTACACTCTCATCGATCAGTCGTTCGGAGAATATGCGGGCACCATCGATGGCAAACAACAAAATATCCCCCTTGGCGATTTCGCGCGCAGCCCAATTCAGAGCAAACACCGGGGATTGCCTGGGGTCTGGTGCTCTTACGATTTGCGCATTTGGCGGCAGATTTTCGTATGTGAGCGGCGTGCTTGAGCCGTTGTCGACGACGATGACTTCGTATTCATCCGACCTCAGTCCCTTCTGATAGGGAGCGGTCGCGGACAGGATCGTGCGGGGTGCCTCGCGCGCCATCTCGTAGGCACAGATGATGACCGAGAGGCGCGGCCTGCGCTGCGACAATGCTGGCACCACGCGCCGGTCCGATTGCATCGAAGCCTTGGTCGCGCGCTGTGCCGCGATGATCCCAAGATCGTTAGCCAACAGATCCGTGGCGCGTGGTTGCATGTGGTCGCGGATGGCTGCGACGGTTGGAAATGACCACTTCCCAGCCAGTATCTCGGCTTCGATGGCGCCATAGTTGGCGGTGAGCACGTCCGACGACGGATCGAGCCGGGTCACCAGGCCGAAACCCTTCATGTCGACATCATAAACCCGAATGTCCAGATCGGGCCGGTAGTGGCGAAGAATAGGTATCAGGCGATAGACATCGCCAGTCCAGATCGTTGTATTGCGTTGCCGTGACGCGTAATCCATGTGCTGCGGCAGCAGGTCATTAATGACAATGACGCTGTCTGGGCTGGCATGCTTCTCCAGATTCATGAAATCGCGCAGTGCGAATTCGACAAGATGCAACCCGTCGATGAACGCCAAATCGATGGGTGCCCCGAGAATTTGCGCCACGTCGTCGCGTGCGAAGAAACTGTCGCTGGTGGTGTTGAACAACCGCGTGGGGGCGGTCAACGCGACCTTGATCTCGTAGTCGGGATCTATGCCTATGGCCGGAACTCTTGACAGAGCCAGGCTATAGCCCAGTCTGCAGCCGATCTCGCAATAGTTGGCCGGCCGAAGCGTTTCATGGGTTAGCCCCAAGGCGTCTAGATAGTTCAAGAGACGGTCTTCCTTGTTGACGGAACCTGCCAGGGTACTGGCACAATATACGCAAACCCGCCAGCCAGACATGGCTGTAGGTTTCTTGGTGCCGGCAGGCATTGGCGTCGTTTGCGTTGCCGATGATTCGCCGATGATCTGCCGATAGTTCCGCTGAAACGATTGTTCTTGAACGGTTGGCGCGGGCAGCCGCGCGAACCGTTCGCCTCGAAGTGCTTGTTGGCTTCCTCAAATTCTGCATCTTTGTGACTAGGTTTCGACGACCAAAGGCTGGACATTCCGCCGGCCTGAACGCATGACCTTTCGAAGCCTGGAGTGATGCGATGGCCCGTCTTATGGCCCTGGTGATCGTGTGCGTTTTGACCTGCGCCGCCGCCGCTCAAGGTCTGTTCGGCTCACCGCCGCCGAACGCGCCGTCCGCCGGCGGCCAGCCTCCAGACAGCACCGCTACGCCTCCTGCCGCAACGCCGGCGCCGCAGGAAAAGCCGGTCGAGTTGCCGCCGGCGGCGCCCGTTCTGCCGGGATCGCCGACGGCAGTGGTGAAGCCCTTTTACGAACATCCCGGGCTGGAACTCGATCCAGCCCAACGCAAGAACTTCATCGATCCAGCGAAAACCGTGCTCGACAAGAGTGACGCGCTGCGCGCTTCGGGTGAGGGCGAATGCCTCGACCCCAACATGGCACTCGACAACGCCGACTATGACAAGCTCGCCGTCGACCGGAGTCTGCGTTCGGTCGAGGCCGTCAACGACGACGAGGCCAAGGTGGTCGTCGCGTTCGTTGTCGAAGGTCACCAGCACCGTCTCGAATGGAAGCTCAAGAAGGTAGCCGGTGACTGGAAGATTTCCGATCTTCTGTCGGTGACCGGAGAATGGGCGCTCAGCCAATATCAGTGCGAATGAGGGGCTCAGCCGCGCCCGCGATAGGGGGCGACGCCCGTGTCCGGCAGCCAGGCGCCTTCAGGTGGAGCGCCGGTCTGCCAGAAAACGTCGATCGGAATGCCGCCGCGCGGATACCAATAGCCGCCTATGCGCAACCACAGCGGCTTGGTTGCTGCCACGATGCGGCGGCCGATCATGACGGTACAATCCTCATGGAAGGCACCGTGGTTGCGAAACGAGGTCATGAACAGCTTCAGCGACTTCGATTCCACCAAAGCCGCATCGGGTGCGTAGTCGATGACGATATGGGCGAAATCCGGCTGGCCGGTCACCGGGCACAGCGAGGTGAACTCCGGGCAGGTGAAGCGCACGATCGCCGGCGGGCCGTCGCCGCGCGAAAACGGCACGGTTTCCAGGACCGCTGCTTCGGGGCTCTGTGGCGTCTCGACGTGCGCGCCGAGCTGGGTAAGGGTTTTGGTATCGATCATGGGCAGGGTTCCTTCGAATTTTCCGCTCATTAGCATCGGACCGAAACGTGCGCAGCGGTTTTCAGACGAATCCGATGCTTAAATTAGGGAATGCTGCAGCACCTGCTCCAGCGCAATTTGAAACCGCAGGAAGACGATGACCAGCAACGACCCGCTTCTTCAGCCCTACCAGCTCAAGCATTTGACGCTGAAGAACCGGGTGATGTCGACCAGCCACGAGCCGGCCTATTCCGAGGACGGTATGCCGAAACAACGCTATCGGCTCTACCATGCCGAGAAGGCCAGGGGTGGCATGGCGCTGACCATGACCGCCGGCTCGGCCATCGTTTCGCGCGACAGTCCAGCGGCCTTCGGCAATCTGCATGTCTATGATGACCGCATCGTGCCGTGGCTGGCCGAACTCGCCGATGCCTGCCACGAGCATGACTGCAAGGTGATGATCCAGATCACCCATCTTGGCCGCCGAACCGGCTGGAACAAGGCCGACTGGCTGCCGGTGCTCTCGGCCTCGCCGGTGCGCGAGCCGGCGCACCGCGCTTTCCCAAAAACCATCGAGGACTGGGACATCGAACGCATCGTTGCCGACTATGCGTCGGCTGCGCAGCGCTGTCAGGCCGCCGGCCTCGACGGCATAGAGTTCGAGGCCTACGGCCACTTGATGGATGGCTTCTGGTCGCCGGCCACCAATCATCGCGATGACGAGTATGGCGGCTCGCTCGACAATCGCCTGCGCTTCACCAACATGGTGCTGGATGCGGTGCGCGCGGCAGTCGGCGAAAAGTTCGTCGTCGGCATCCGCATGGTCGCCGACGAGGATTTTCCGCAAGGCCTGTCGAAGGAGGAAGGCGTCGAGATCGCCAGGCGGCTGGCCGGCTCCGGCAAGGTCGATTTCCTCAACATCATCCGCGGTTCGATCGAGAGCGACGCGGCATTGACCAAGGTTATTCCGGTGACCGGCATGCGGTCTTCGCCGCATCTCGATTTTGCCGGCGAGGTGAGGGCCGCGACAAAGTTCCCGACCTTTCATGCGGCGCGCATCTCCGATGTCGCCACCGCGCGCCATGCGATCGCTACCGGCAAGCTCGACATGGTCGGCATGACCCGTGCGCATATCGCCGATCCGCACATCATCAGGAAGGTGATGGAAGGCCGCGAGCACGAGATCCGCCCCTGTGTCGGCGCCACCTATTGTCTGGATCGCATCTACGAAGGCGGCGAGGCGCTCTGCGTTCACAACGCGGCGACCGGCCGCGAGGCCGAGATTCCGCACATCATCGTCAAGACCGAAGGGCCGAAGCGGAAAGTGGTCGTCGTCGGTGCTGGGGCCGGCGGACTGGAGGCGGCGCGTGTCGCAGCCGAGCGCGGCCACCAGGTCACGATCCTGGAGGCATCCTCGCAAGCGGGTGGCCAGGTCCGTCTGGCAACGCAGAATCCGCGCCGCAAGGAGCTGATCGGCATCATCGACTGGCGGCTGGCCGAACTCGATCGGCTCGGCGTCGAGATCCGCTACGACACCTGGGCGGAAAAGGACGATGTTCTGGCACTGGCGCCCGATGTTGTGGTCGTCGCCACCGGCGGCCTGCCGCAGAACCCGCCGTTGACGAGCGGCGACAATCTCGTCACGTCGAGCTGGGACATCATGGCCGGCAGCGTCAAGCCGGCCGAAAACGTTCTGCTCTTTGACGACAATGGCGGCCATCAGGGCATGGGGGCGGCCGAGCTGATCGCCAACAGCGGTGCGAGGCTGGAGCTGGTCTCGCCGGAGCGTTTCTTCGCCCCCGAAATGGGCGGCATGAACCACGTGCCGTATATGCGCGCTTTCCAGGAGAAAGGCGTCACCATCACCATCAACACGCGCCTGCGCTCGGTGCGGCGCGAGGGCAACCAACTGGTCGCCGAACTCGCTTCGGACTTTGCCGATGGTTGGCGCGGGGAACGCAGGGTCGACCAGGTGGTGGTCGAGCATGGCACGGCGCCGCTCGACGATCTTTACCTCAGCCTGAAGCCGCTTTCGAAGAATGGCGGCGCGATCGACTATGAACGTCTGGTCGCCGGCGGCGACATTTTCCCAGCACGCAACCCCGAAGCAGGCTTCGTGCTGTTGCGCATCGGCGATGCGGTCGCTTCGCGTAACATTCACGCCGCCATCTATGACGGCATCAGGTTCGGCTTGCGGTTCTGATGCAAGGCCAGCTCGGGCTGGCGCAATTTGTGGTGTTGGTGGCGCGCGGTCGGACCTGCATACGAGAGCCCATGTATGCCGGCCTGGCCGCGCGCCCGCACGTCACTGGCTCATCGCCGGGCAACGTGCGATCTCGGAGCTTTTTGGCGTGGACGGTGCTCAGACCATCCTGGCGATCGCCATGCACAGCACCGTGACCACCAGCAGCCACGCAGCGATGCGTTCGCCCAGGGCCATTCTGGCCCGCAGTTGCGTTTCGATTTCCGCATTGGCGCCGGCAAGCCGCCGGCTGGGCGCCCTGACCATGGCGCCGAGCACGCCGGCGGCGGCGAAAGCGGCCAGGATACCCAGCGCCAGCACCATTTCCATCGAGCCGAAATAAGCGCCATGGAAGAAATACCACAGCAGCGCCCCGGTCAGGAAAACCATGCCGGCCGCGCCCATCTGCGGCTGGATGAAGCGTTCCGCCTTGATCTCGGGATCGCGGGCAAGCGTGATGGTGGTGCCGGCCCAGAACACCCCTGTCATGACGTGAAGACCGATGACGACGATGTAGACATATTCCATGACGGCTCTCCTCTCATCTGTGGGGGGTATCTAACAATTAGATATCTAACAGTTAGATGTCAATGTATAAAGCGGGAGTCAGTTCCATCTGGGAAAAACACCGTCTAGTGTCCGGCAATGACGCCCTTTGAACGCCCGCCAATCGGCATGAACCTCGGCCGCACCGCCAAACTTGTCGCCCAGGCCTTCGACGCCGCTTTGGTCGAAGCGGGCGGCACCTTGCCGGTCTGGCTCACGCTGCTGTCGGTCAAGTCGAGCGAGCTCGCCAATCAGCGCGAACTTGCCGGCATGATCGGCATCCAGGGGGCGACGCTGACCCACCACCTCAATGCGATGGAAGCGCAGGGCCTGCTGACTCGCCGACGCGATCCCGTCAACCGCCGGGTCCATCAGGTCGAACTGACGCAAGCGGGAGAAGCGCTGTTCGAGACGTTGCGGCAGGCCGCGCTTGCCTTCGACAGGCGGCTTCGCACAGGGCTGCCCGACGAGCGCCTGGCGGAGTTTGCGCAGGTACTGGCGGCGCTACGCGACAATGTCGAAAGCTAGGAATACCGGACCATCGGCTCAGTTGTCATAATTCGGGATCGCTCCGAAGGCGTAATGGCGCAGCTTCAGCGCGGTGACCAGGTCGGTAAGCTTCGTCTTGCCGTCAAAGCCGTCCTGGAACATCTCGTCATGCATCAAGAGGATCAGCCTGCCGGGCTTGTCGAAGTGGCCATAGCCGAACAGATGATCGATCTCGCTGACCAGATGATCGACGCTCTGCACCGGCTCGCCGTTGTCCTTGTGCACCCATTCATGATCCCAGCCATACAGATAGAAGCCGGAAGCGGCGACGAACTCGTAGTCGGGGTCCTCGCGGCCGGCTTGCGCGGGTCCGAGCGAGTTGTCGTCCTTTGACATAGAGGGCAGCCGGAACACATCGCGCCCCGGCAGTCGTGCATGCACCGCAGGCTTCAGGCCCAGCACGGCATTCGCCATGAGCATGTCTGCAACCACCCCTTCCGTATCGCCATAGAAGTGCCGGTAGTGATTATAGGCGTGGCTGTAGCTGTGGTTGCCGATCGTCACCAGCGGCATCGCCTTGGCGCGCCGCACCAGCGCCTTGGTGGACGCACTGGCCTCGGCATGCATGCCGACCATGAACAGTGTTGCCGGAACCTGCTGTGCCTGCAGCACGTCGAGGATGTTGCTGGTGCCGTTCAGCGGGCCGTCGTCGAAGGTGAGATAGATGATGCGGTCCGCCCCATGGGCCGGCAGCGCGGACATCAGAATGGCCGCCAGGACAAACCGAAAGAATGTCATAAGCTCCAGCGATCCGGTTGCACTTGCCGCAGGCCGCCATTTCGGCGGCTGATTGTCAAGGCGGGCAGTTACGCCAGGCTGCCCTGCAAGACCCGCAGTTTGGCCTTCTTCGGCATGCGGGCGGTCAGCCATTCCAGCGCCTTGTCCTGCGGCATCGGAAAGGCGATGGAATAGCCCTGTACCTGGTCGCAGCCGATCGCCATCAGCGAGTCGAGTTCGGCCTCGGTTTCAGCACCCTCGGCGACGATGGAGATGCCCAGCCCCCGGGCAAGCTCGGTGATGGCGCGCACGATCTTCGAGTTGTCGCCATTCTCATGGATATTCTGGACGAAGCGGCGATCGATCTTGAGCCGGTCGATCTCATTGGGATTGACGTGGCTGAGCGACGCATAGCCGGTGCCGAAATCATCGAGTTCCAGGTGGACGCCGGCTGCCCTGATGTGACGCAGTTTCGCCGCGATGCCTGTCTTCTCATCGTCGAGAATGACGGATTCGACGATTTCCAGCGACAGTTTCTGCGGCGGCAGTCCGGCCTTTTCCAGCGTCTCGAACAGAAACGCATCGAAATCGTGCTCGCGCAGCTCGGTGCCCGAGACATTGACGGCAAGCCGTCCGAAGGCAATCCCGGCGCGGTTCCATTCGGCGGCTTCGTTGATCGCCTTGCTGATGACGATGCGGCCGATCTCCGGCATGAAGCCGCATTTCTCGGCGACCGGAATGAATTCGCCCGGCGAGATCATGCCGCGCTCGTGATGGTTCCATCGCACCAGGGCCTCGATGCCGCTGATCGTGCCGTCGGTCAAGGAAACCTGCGGCTGGAAATAAACCTGGAATGCCCGCTCGGAGATGGCGACCTTGATGTCGTGTTCGAGCTGCTTGCGGTAGTCGAGCTCGCGGCGCAACTCCTCCGAGAAGAACGAGAAGTTGCCGCCGCCCATTTTCTTGGCGGAGTATAGCGCCAGATCGGCATGGACGAGCAGGTCCTGCGCGTTGTCGGCGTCGATCGGATAGACGGCGATGCCGCCGCTGGCGCCCGGAAGGATGGTGGTGCCCTGGAAGACGATCGGTTCGTTGATATGCGCCAGGATGCGCCGCGCTAGCATGTTGATGTCCTCGGTGCTGCCCGCTCCGTTGAGGATCATCACGAATTCGTCACCACCGAGCCGCGCGCACAGATCCGACGCCCGGCAGGAATCGCGCATGCGCTGGGCTGTGACGACCAGGACATAGTCGCCGGCGGCGTGGCCGAGCGTATCGTTGATCTGCTTGAAGCGGTCGAGGTCGAGCTGGACCACCGCCAGCCGTTCGCGCCGGCGGTGCGCGCCCTTGATCAGCGTGTCGAAATGATCGGTCAGGAAGGTGCGGTTGTGCAGGCCGGTCAGGCCGTCATGGACCGCGATGAAGGCCATCGAATTGCGCGCATCGACCAGTTCACGTGTCTTGCGCAGGATCGCGTTGGACATCGGCCTGAAGATGAACAGCGCCACCAGCAGGATGACGCCGAGGGTGGCGTAGAACAATGTGCGGTGGAGCGCGAGCAGCTTTTCGGAGCGCTCGTCGGCATCGGCGCTGATGCGCTGTCCGAGCGCGGCATAGCCCGACAAGGTGGCGTTGGCGACCGAGGCATCGAGGTTGACGCGTTCTGCGCTGCCTTTGTAGCCGTCATTGTCGAGATTGAGTTGCGATTCAAGGGCTGAGATCAGGCGGTCGCCATTGGCGATCAGCCCGACCGAGAAATAATCGAGATGGAAGGGTTTGGCGAAAAGCACGCTCTCGATCGACTTCGCATCGAACTTGGCCGGCGATTGCGGATCCGCACCGGTCTGCTCGAGCAGCAGATCGTAATTGGTCTCGAACTCGGCGGTGGCCTGCTTCAGTGCGCTGACCAATGCCGGCCGCTTGTCGCGCGAGGCGGCACCGGTTGCACCGGCCAGGAAGACGATGCGCTGCGACAAGGTCTTCTGCGTGCCGACAATGTCGAGCAAGGTGTTGTTGTGCTGCTGCGTGGCCATCGTCTGCTGCAGCAAGACGAAGGACGCCGCCACCATGGCCGCAATGATCAGCAGCGCCAGCCAATAGCCCGCCTTGATCAGCAATATGAGCTTGCCTGAAACGGTTTGCACCGGCTGCTGCGACATGTTCGGGGGCGGCCCTTTTGCCAACGGATTCCTGTATGACCACCATTGAGCCGCAAACGTTAACAGGACTGGAAACCGACAGCCTGACGGCAAGGGGAAGATGCGGAAAGATCGCGAAATGGTTATCGGCTCCTTTCGCCGCCGGCCCGCATTTGAACATTGGTTGGCGCGAGTGTTCCCAACTGGTGGCCTGGGCTGTACCCGTGCGTCTCATCCGATGCTGCCCGGCCACCCCATCCGGTCGCTTTTGCGATGGATTTTTTGCGCGGGCCGGACGACAGTCTGGCCACGTCAAACGAGGCCCGATCATGACCGCAGCATTTCTCTCCCATATCGACAGCGAGCTTGCCGGGCTCAAATCGGCCGGCCTCTACAAGTCCGAGCGGGTGATTTCCTCGATGCAGTCGGCCCAGATCGAGGTCGGCGGCGAGAAGGTGCTGAACTTCTGCGCCAACAACTATCTCGGCCTCGCCGATAGCGCCGACCTGCGAAAGGCGGCCGCGCAGGCTCTGGATCGCTATGGCTACGGTATGGCGTCGGTGCGCTTCATCTGCGGCACGCAGGTGGAACACAAGGAGCTCGAAGCGACGATCTCATCCTTCCTTGGCCTGGAAGACACCATCCTCTATGGCTCCTGCTTCGACGCCAATGGTGGCTTGTTCGAGACGCTGCTTGGCGAGGAAGACGCGATCATCTCGGATGCGCTGAACCATGCCTCGATCATCGATGGCGTCCGGCTGTCGAAGGCCAAGCGTTTCCGTTATGCCAACAACGACATGGCCGATCTCGAGGCGCGGCTGAAGGAAGCCAGGGATTGCCGCTTTAGGCTGATCGCCACCGATGGCGTGTTTTCGATGGACGGCATCATCGCCAACCTGAAGGGCGTCTGCGACCTCGCCGACAAATACGATGCGATGGTCATGGTCGACGACAGCCACGCTGTCGGCTTCGTCGGCAGACAAGGCCGCGGCTCGGCTGAGCATTGCGGCGTCGAGGGCAGGGTGGACATCATCACCGGTACGCTGGGCAAGGCGCTCGGCGGCGCTTCGGGCGGCTACACCTCGGGCAAGAGGCAAGTGGTCGACTGGCTGCGCCAGCGCTCGCGACCCTATCTGTTCTCCAACACGCTGATGCCGGCGATCGCCGGCGCCTCGATCAAGGTGTTCGAGCTGATCCGCAATGGCGACGCCTTGCGCGAGCGCCTCTATGCCAATGCGGCGCGGTTCAGGTCGCAGATGGGCAAACTCGGCTTCACGCTCGCCGGGGCCGACCATCCTATCATTCCGGTGATGCTGGGCGATGCGACGCTGGCGCAGGAGATGGCGGCGCGCATGCTGAAGCGCGGCATCTATGTCATCGGCTTTTCCTTCCCGGTGGTGCCGAAAGGCCAGGCGCGTATCCGCACGCAGATGTCGGCGGCGCATTCCAGTGCCGATATCGACAGGGCGGTCGAGGCCTTCGGCGCGGTCGGCAGGGAGCTGGGCGTGATTTCGTGAGCGGCCAGCGCCGAAAAGCGATTCCGGATCAAGAGATTCAAGGGACAAAAGAATGTCGAACATGATGAAGGCGCTGGTAAAGGCCAAGGCCGAACCAGGCATCTGGATGGAAGAGGTGCCGGTGCCGGAGATCGGCCCCAACGACGTGCTGATCAAAGTGAAGAAGACGGCGATCTGCGGCACCGACGTGCATATCTACAATTGGGACCAGTGGGCACAGAAGACAGTGCCGGTGCCGATGGTGACCGGCCATGAGTTTGTCGGCACGGTGGCGGATTTCGGCGCCGCGGTCACCGAATACAAGGTCGGCCAGCGCGTCTCGGGCGAGGGCCACATCGTCTGCGGCCACTGCCGCAACTGCCGCGCGGGGCGAGGGCATCTGTGCCGCAACACGCTCGGCGTCGGCGTCAATCGTCCCGGCGCCTTCGGCGAATATCTGGCGATCCCGCAGCACAATGTCGTGCCGATCCCCGACGACGTGCCGGACGAGATCGCGGCGATCTTCGACCCCCTGGGCAATGCGGTGCATACGGCACTGTCCTTCGATCTTGTCGGCGAGGATGTGCTGGTCACCGGCGCGGGGCCGATCGGCATCATGGGCGCGCTCGTCGCCCAATGCGTGGGCGCGCGAAAAGTAGTCATCACCGACATCAACCCGGTGCGCCTGGCGCTGGCGAAAAAGCTCGGCGTCCAGCATGTCGTCGACGCCTCGAAGGAAAAGCTGCGCGACGTCATGCCGGCCCTCGGCATGACCGAGGGCTTTGACATCGGCCTGGAAATGTCGGGCGCTGCCCCCGCCTTCCGCGACATGATCGACACCATGAACAATGGCGGCAAGATAGCCATTCTCGGAATCGCGCCGACCGGCTTCGAGATCGACTGGAACAAGGTCATCTTCAAGATGCTGCATCTCAAAGGCATCTATGGCCGCGAAATGTTCGAGACCTGGTACAAGATGATCGCACTGGTCCAGGGGCCGCTCGACGTGACTGGCCTGATCACCCACCGCATCGGCATTGACGATTTCCAGACGGGCTTCGATGCGATGAGGAGCGGCAGTTCGGGCAAGGTGGTGATGGATTGGTAGGCGCTAAGCCGGTTGCTTGTGGGGGGCCAATATGGCGGAAAACGAGCACGGACGTATCATCGCCTCGCAGGCAAAGACCGTATTGCAGCCCGCCGGATTTCGGCGAAAGGGTCAGTCACGGATCTGGATGGCTGACCGTGGCTTCTGGCTAAGCGTAGTCGAGTTCCAACCCAGCTCTTGGTCGAAAGGCTCTTACCTGAACGTAGCCGTTCACTGGCTCTGGGGTTCGCTCCCAGAAACACTTACCTTCGATCGCGCTGAGCGCATTGGAGACTTCGCTCAGTTCCAGAGCCCGGCACAGTTTCTGCTCGCGGTCGATCACATGGCCAAGAAGGCAGTCGAAATCGATCAGTTTCACCGACTGACGTTTCCTTCTGTGCAGGCGACTGCGACGATCCTCTTGAATGAATTGCGACCGGGCGCGTACGGCGAATGGGCAGCTTTCCACGCCGGGGTAGCGGCAGGCTTGGCTGGTGACTTTGAATCGGCAAGTCGGCTGTTTAAAAGCGTTCGAAGACACGCGGCTTCGAAGGTGCGGTCGCTCCTAGCTGTCGTTGACGACCCGGTGCGGTTCCGAAGCCATGTACTGGGCATGATCGAAGCGGAGCGCGCCTATTTCAAGCTAGGGGCATTGCCGACCAACGTTGGAATCTAGTTCTAAGATTGATCGACAGGCGATGCCCGGCGTGGGCCTATGCCTTGCTCGGGGGTCAACTTTGCCTCCAGCGCCGTCACGCCGCTCACAATGGCCGCACGTTCCTCTGCACCCAGTCGACCCAGCAACTCCCGCTCGAACGCTATCGCCAGCGGCACCATCTCGCGGTAGGCGGCAAGCCCCGCTTTGGTCAGTGCAAGGTGCTCGACCCGGCGATCATTTTCGTCAGGCGTGCGCGTCAGCCAGCGCCGCCGCTCGAGCTCGGCCACCGCGCGCGAGACCTTGGTCTTATGCATGGCCGACTGCTCGCCGAGCTCGGTCGCGGTCATCGTGCCGCGCTGGCCGAGGCCTGAAAGCGTGCGCCACTCCGGTCGCGTCAGGCCGTGGCGATCCCGGTAAATCCTGGAGAATTCGCGGCTGACGGCATCGGCAAGCCGGTAGAGACGGTAGGGCAGGAAGCTTTCCAGCTCGAGAATGTCGGGTTCCATGACGTGCCGTGGCCGTTGATAGTTACATTTTCGATGGTTACAAATGAAACCAGTTTGGTCAATATCACCGGCAGACTTGGCTTTGTGAAGCTTGGAGCCGAGATCAGGGAGGATCGGATGGCCTTTTCCTACATGCCGGGTTTCGGCAACGATTTTGAGACCGAGACTTTGCCCGGCTCACTGCCGCAAGGCCGGAACTCTCCGCAGCGGCCGGCCTACGGCCTCTATGCCGAGCAGCTTTCCGGCTCGCCCTTTACCGCCCCGCGCGGCACCAATGAGCGCTCATGGCTCTATCGCATCCGGCCGAGCGTCAAGCACACCGGCCGTTTCAAGGCGGCGACCTATCCCCTGTGGAAGACAGCGCCGAATGTCGGCGATCACGAACTGGCGCTTGGCCAGTATCGCTGGAACCCGGTGCCGATGCCGAAGGAGCCGACCGATTTCATCAAGGGCATGCGTAGCATCACCACGGCCGGCGACGTGCTCGGGCAGACCGGCATGGCGGCCCATGTCTATGTCGCCAACACATCGATGGTCGACGATCATTTCTTCAACGCCGATGGCGAGTTGCTGGTTGTCCCGCAGGTCGGTGCCTTGCGTCTGATCACCGAAATGGGTGTCATCGAGCTTCGGCCCGGCGAGATCGCCGTGCTGCCGCGCGGCCTCGTCTTCAAGGTCGAACTGG
Source organism: Mesorhizobium sp. WSM4312 (assembly GCF_002294875.1). NCBI lineage: Bacteria > Pseudomonadati > Pseudomonadota > Alphaproteobacteria > Hyphomicrobiales > Phyllobacteriaceae > Mesorhizobium > Mesorhizobium sp. WSM4312. The sequence continues at coordinate 220,097 of NZ_NSFU01000008.1, forward strand.
TCGATGCTGAAGTGCGCGGCTATGTCTGCGAAAACTACGGCGCCAAGCTGACCTTGCCCGACCGCGGCCCGATCGGCGCCAATTGCCTGGCCAACCCGCGCGACTTCAAGACGCCCTGCGCCTGGTTCGAGGAGAAGGAAACGCCATGCCGGCTGATCGTGAAATGGTGCGGCAATTTCCACGTCACCGAGATCGGCCACTCACCGCTCGATGTGGTCGCCTGGCATGGCAACTATGCGCCCTACAAATATGATCTGGCGACGTTTTCGCCGGTCGGTGCCATCCTGTTCGATCACCCCGATCCATCGATCTTCACCGTGCTGACGGCGCCGAGCGGCGAGGAAGGCACCGCCAATATCGACTTCGTCATCTTCCCGCCGCGTTGGCTGGTGGCGGAAGATACGTTCCGTCCGCCCTGGTATCACCGCAACATCATGAGCGAGTTCATGGGGCTGATCCACGGCCAGTACGATGCCAAGGAGGAAGGCTTCGTTCCCGGCGGCATCAGCCTGCACAATCTGATGCTGGCCCATGGCCCGGATGCGCCTGGCTTCGAAAAGGCCTCGCGCGCGGAGCTGAAACCGGTCAAGCTCGACAACACAATGGCCTTCATGTTCGAGACCCGTTTCCCGCAGATGCTGACCCGCTACGGCGCCGAACTGGAAACGCGGCAGGACAATTACATCGACTGCTGGGCCGACCTGAAGAAGCGCTTCAATGGCACGCCCGAGGGCGACTGGTCTTGAGCGGCAAGCCAATGCCGGACCGGCTGGTGCTGCTGGGCTCGAAGGGCGGCCCAGCGCTGCGGCCAGGCGGACCGTGGCCGAGTTCGTCGCTGCTTGAGATCGGTGGGCGGACTATTGTCGTCGACTGCGGGCTTGGCGTGACGCGCGCTCTGGTCGATGCCGGGATCAGCCTGAAGGCGCTCGACCTGATCTTCATCACCCATCTGCATTCCGACCACGTGCTGGAACTCGGACCGCTGGTTCACACCGCCTGGACGGCGGGGCTGGCGACACCGGTCAGCGTGTTCGGCCCGCCCGGCACCGGCCATTACTGGCGGCGCTTCTGTCAGGCGATGGAGTTCGACATCGAAATACGCATCCTCGATGAGGGCCGGCCTGACATTCGCGAACTGGTTTCGGTCAGCGATTTCGCCGAGGGCCATGTGCTCGACCAACGCGGCCTGAAGGTTTCGGCGCTTCGCGTCGATCATCCGCCGGTGACTGACTGTTTTGCCCTGCGCTTCGACCAACGCGGCAAAAGCGTGGTTTTTTCCGCCGATACGGCTTTCTTTCCGCCGCTCGCCGATTTCGCCAAGAGTGCCGACATTCTCGTCCACGAAGCCATGCTGGAGGAGGGCATTGAGCGGCTGGTTGCCAGAACCGGCAATGGCGCTCGGCTCAAGGAACATCTGCTCGCCAGCCACAGTCTTGCCGAAGACGCCGGGCGTATCGCCAGCGATGCCGGCGTTAAGAGGCTGGTGCTCAACCACCTCATTCCCGCCGACGATCCCGAGATCGGCGAGGCCGACTGGCTTGCTGCTGTCGCGAAAACATGGGCCGGCGACTTGACGATCGCCCGCGACGGCCTTGTTGTGGCGCTAGCATGATCCCGAAAAGAGGAAACCGGTTTTCGCTGGAGATCATGCGCAAGACAAGAAACTAAGCAGTGTGAAAGCTGCACAAGGAGAGGAAACCGCATGAAGCTTGCCACACTGAAGGACGGGACGCGCGACGGGAAACTCGTCGTCGTCTCGCGCGACCTGACGCAGTACACCGACGCCTCCTTCCTGGCGCGCACGCTGCAGGCGGCACTCGACGATTGGCGCCGGATCGCGCCGCACCTATCGACAATCGCGGAATCGCTGGAGAACAATGCGGTGCCGTCAGCCCGCTTTCACGAGCACGACGCGCATTCGCCGTTGCCGCGCGCCTATCAATGGGCCGACGGGTCCGCCTATGTGAACCATGTCGAACTGGTGCGCAAAGCGCGTGGCGTCGAGATGCCGGCGAGCTTCTGGACCGACCCGCTGATCTACCAGGGCGGCTCGGACTCCTTCATTGCGCCGCGCGATCCGATCCGCATGGCCGACGAAGCCTTCGGCATCGACATGGAGGCGGAGGTCGCCGTCATCGTCGACGATGTGCCGATGGGCGCAAGCCTTGATGAAGCGCGTGCCGCGATCCGGCTGGTCATGTTGGTCAATGATGTCACGTTGCGCGCGCTCACCGGCCCGGAACTGGCCAAGGGGTTCGGCTTTTTCCAATCAAAACCCTCCTCGGCTTTTTCGCCGGTCGCGGTGACGCCGGATGAGCTGGGCGACGCCTGGGACGGCGGCAAGGTCAGCCTGCCGCTGCTTGCCGACCTCAACGGCAAGCCGTTCGGCCGCGCCAATGCCGGCGTCGACATGACCTTCGATTTTCCGGCGCTGATCGTCCATGCCGCCCGCACAAGGCCGCTGGTATCAGGCACCATCATCGGCTCGGGCACGGTTTCCAACAAGCTCGACGGCGGGCCGGGCAAGCCTGTCTCGGCCGGTGGCGCCGGCTATTCCTGCGTCGCCGAACTGCGCATGATCGAGACCATTGAGAATGGCGAACCCAGGACGCCATTCCTGCGCTTTGGTGACACCGTGCGCATCGAGATGAAGGACAGTACGGGCCATTCGATCTTCGGCGCCATCGAGCAGAAGGTCGAGAAATACCAGGGATAGGGGATACGGAGGTTTCAGCGGTGAATCTTCTGGATCATCTGCGCCGCATGGCCGGCAACAATCTGTGGTCGAACGACCGGCTCTATCGCGCCGTGCTCGCGCTCAAGCCGGGTGAGTTCGAGGCCGAACGCACCAGCTTTTTCCCGTCGATCAAGGCAACGCTCAACCACATCCTCGCGGTCGATTATCTCTATCTCGATTTTCTCGAAGAGGGCGGCGTCGGCGCCGCGGCCCATGATGATTTTGCGCCCTTCGACGAACCGCAGCCGCTGTTTGCCGCTCAGGTGGCCGCGGACCGGCGGCTGATCGCCTTCTGCGATGGCCTGTCGGAAGCCGATCTCGATCGCCGTGTCGTCACCGACCGGCGCGAGGACGGTATGATCCCTGAAAGGATCGGCGACATCCTCGCCCATGTCTTCCTGCACGACATCCACCACCGCGGCCAGGTGCACGCCATGCTGTCCGGCACATCGGTTGTGCCACCGCAACTGGACGAGTTTTTGCTCGATTATGATTTGAAGCTGAGGAAGGCGGAGGTCGAGCGGCTGGGACTTTAGTCGCCAATTTTCATCTTAAATAGTCGGCCCATCAACAGCTGAACTGGTGCCGATGCGTGGCAGAAGGCACGCCCTCACCGGAGGCGGGAGGAGACGCGCTACCGGCTTGCCGCGTCGGGTGATCACGATCTCCTCGCCGGCCTTCGCGCGCCTCACGAGTTCCGGCAGTCTAGCCCTGGCTTCGGTTATGGAGACGTTCTCGGCTCGACCTCTTATGATCGGAACTTAAATCAAAGCCGATCGAGCCGCAAACGAGCTTGAGATTTCAGGCCGCCTTGCCATCCACCTTGATCACGCCGCGCTTGATCTGGTCCTGCTCGATCGATTCGAACAAAGCGCGGAAATTGCCCTCGCCAAAGCCTTCGTCGCCCTTGCGTTGGATGAACTCGAAGAAGATCGGGCCGATCACGGTTTTGGAAAAGATCTGCAGCAGGATCTTGGTCATGCCGCCATCGACCACACCTTCGCCGTCGATCAGGATGCCGTGTTTCTTCATCCGCTCGATCGGCTCGTCATGGCCGTTCACCCTGGCATAGGACATGTCGTAATAGGTCTCCGGCGGGCCCGGCATGAATTTCAGCCCGTTGGCGGCCAGCTTGTCGGTGGCGGCATAGATCTCGTCGGTGCCGACCGCGATGTGCTGGATGCCCTCGCCATTGTACTTCTTCAGATACTCAGCGATCTGGCTGGTCTCGTCCTTGGATTCATTGAGCGGAATGCGGATCTTGCCGCAGGGCGAGGTGATGGCGCGGCTGACCAGGCCGGTGATCTTGCCGTCAATGTCGAAGAAATGGATCTGCTTGAAGCCGAACAGTTCGCGGTAGAAATCCCACCACTTGTCCATCTGGCCGCGATAGACATTGTGGGTCAGGTGGTCGAGATAATAGAAGCCGACGCCTTGCGGCCGCGGATCGCGCGCGCCGAGCCATTCGAATTCGGCGTCGTAAGCCGAGCCCTTCTTGCCATAGGCGTCGATGAAATAGAGCAGCGAGCCGCCAATGCCGACGATTGCCGGCACCTCGAGCGCCTTATCGGCGCCTTCGTAAGGCGTGGCGCCCTTCGAGACGGCATGATCGAACGCATGCTTGGCATCGACCACGCGCCAGGCCATCGAGGCGGCACACGGGCCGTGCTTGTCGGCGAACTTCATCGCATGCGAGCCCGGCTCGGCGTTGACGACATAGTTGATGTCGCCCTGGCGCCAGACGGTGATGTTCTTGGTACGATGCCTGGCCACCGCCACATAGCCCATGCGGGTGAACAGTTCTGCGAGCTTTTCCGGCTCCGGATGCGCGAACTCGACGAACTCGAAACCATCGGTGCCGGCAGGATTGTCCTTGCTGATTTTGGCGGGCGGGGCGTCGTGCGGGAAGGGACCCATGGCATTCCTCCAAAGCTGGCTTGGCCTGAAAAGGCCATCTGAAGCCATCATAGCGCGGAGCCGGCGCATGGTGCTTGCATTCAAACGCTTGAAATGATGATCTCATGCGTGAAGCATGCATGTTGAGAGACAAAACCATGGATGAGACGCGCATTGACCAATTTGACCGCAAGATAATGGCGCTACTGCAGGGCGATGCGCGATTGACCAACAACGATCTCTCGGAGCGGGTAAATCTGTCGGCCTCGCAATGCTCGCGCCGCCGCCAGCGGCTCGAAGAGGACGGCTTCATCAAGGGTTATCGGGCAGTGCTCGACCGCGACAAGCTCGGCTTCTCGCTGGTAAACGTCATCTCGGTGACCCTGGCCACCCACAACCGCGACAATGCGCGACGCTTCGGCGAACTGGTGGCACGGCTGCCGGAAGTGCAGGAGGCGCACGCGCTGACCGGCGAGATGGACTACATCCTGAAGGTGGTGACACCCGACCTGAAATCGCTGTCGGAGTTCGTCAACGGCGTGCTCTTGCCGCACGAATCCGTGCAGCATGTGAAGACGGCGATCGTGCTGGAGACGCTGAAGGAGACCGGCGCGCTGCCTATTTAGCCCTTCGACTGCTGGATCAGCCCGTACAGATTCGTGCAACGCGCGCCGGAGCGGCAATAGGCGAACACCGGACCTTCCAATTCGTCCAGCGCCTCGGCCTGGTCCTCGACATTCTCTTTCGTGATCTGGCCGCTGATCACCGGGATGTAGCGGAAAGCGAGACCGGCGGCTTCGACCGCCGATCCGATGCTTTTGGCCGAAGGCTGGCCGGGCTGCTCGTCATCCGGCCGGTTGCAGATGACGGCCTTGAAACCGGCTTCCTTGATGGCGGCGACATCTTCGGGCTGGATCTGGCCAGAGACCGAATAGTCGTCGCTGATTTCACGGTATTCCATCGCAGCATCCTCGCAATCTGATTTGCGGGGAGTCTTGCCACTCCCCGACGTAGCCGGCAATCCGCCAGCGGAAATCGTTCTGCAGAGATAGACGTTTCCGGCGAAGATTCCAACTCAAGCCGCCCAGTCCTGGAACGGATCGGGCAGACCGCGCCACAGGTCGGGCCGGAAGTCCTGGGCCGAAAAGGGCAGAGACCGCCTTTGCCTTTCCGAGAACGGCGCTCCTCAGCTGCCGAGGATGGCACCTTTGATCTGACGGATGTTGTTGTGCATCATGTCGATATAGGTCGAACCTGGGCCATCAGGCTGTGACAGCGCATCCGAATAAAGCGTGCCGCCCACCTTGATGCCGGTTTCGCTGGCGATCTGTTCGATCAGGCGCGGGTTGGTGATGTTTTCGACGAAGATCGCCGCCGCCTTGTGCTGCTTGACCTGCTCGACCAGCTTGGCGACATCGGCGGCCGACGGTTCGGAATCGGTCGAAATGCCTTGCGGGGCGAGGAAGGTCAGGCCGTATTCGTGTTCGAAATAGCCGAAGGCGTCATGCGAGGTGATGACGACGCGCTTGGCCTCCGGGATCGACTGGATCGCCGCCTTCACTTCGCCTTCCAGCGCGTCGAGCTTCTTGGTGTAGGCGGCGGCATTGGTCTGGTAGCTGACGCAGCCCTCGCTGTCGGCCGCGCAGAAGGCCTCGGCGATGTTCTTCACATAGATCTTGGCATTGGCGATCGACTGGAAGGCGTGCGGGTCGGTCACCGTCTTGCCGCCGCCGGTACCGGCGCCCTCGGCCGCATCGGCGTCGGCGAATTCAGGCTTGAAGTCGATCGGCGTCACGCCCTTGGTCAAGGTGACGATCGAGGCCTTGGTGGCGCTGGCATCGACAAGCCGCTGCAGAAAGCCCTCGAAATGCAGCCCGTTGACCAGCACGATATCGGCCTTGGCCATGGCCACCGCGTCGGCCGGGCTCGGCTCATAGACATGGGCGTCGCCATCCGGGCCGACGATGGTGGTGATGTCGACACGATCGCCGCCGACATTCCTGGCGAAATCGGCAATGACGGTGAAGCTGGCGACTACTTTCAGCGGCGCCGCGAAAGCCGACGATGTGCCAAAGGCAGTTAATGTTATAACGCTCATCATCAGGGCGGCGCGGATGGATCTCAGCATAGGCGGGGGACTCCTTTCGAGGGGCGGGGATCAGGCCGTTCTGTGACGGTGATGGATGATGCGGGCGCGCAGAATGCCGCGCGTGCCGAACAGGATCGAGGCGAAGTAGACGACGCCGGCCGACAGGATGATGGCCGGGCCGGACGGCAGCGAGGCGTGATAGGACAGAAGCAGTCCGGCGACGCATGAGGCAAAGCCGATCAGCACGGCCAGCACGCACATCGGCTCGACGCGCACGGTCCAGAAGCGGGCGGCGGCTGCCGGCAGCATCATCAGCCCGACCGACAGAAGCGTGCCGAGCGCCTGGAAGCCGCCGACGAGGTTGAGCACGACCAGACCAAGGAAGATGAAGTGCACCGGGCTGCCCATCCGGCTGACCGACCGCAGGAACAGCGGATCGAGGCATTCGGCGACCAGCGCCCGCCAGAAGATGGCGAGGCTGACCAGCGTCACCGCGACGATGCCGCCGATCAGCGTCAGCGCCTCGTTGTTGAGCGCCAGCACCGTGCCGAACAGCACATGCATGAGATCGACGCTGGAGCCGCGGATCGACACCATCAGCACGCCGATGGCCAGAGAAATCAGGTAGAAGGCCGCCATCGAAGCGTCCTCGCGCTGGATGGTGAAGCGCGAGACGGCACCGGCGCCGAGCGCGACGATGATGCCGGCGATCAGGCCGCCAATGGTCATCGGCAGGATTTCCAGCCCGTAGAACAGGAAGCCGGCCGCCGCACCCGGCAGGATGGCGTGTGCCATGGCGTCGCCCGACAGGCTCATGCGCCGCAGCATCAGGAAGACGCCGATCGGGCAGGCGCCGAGCGACAGCATCAGCGAGCCGAACAGCGCCCGCTGCATGAAACCGAAATCGGCGAACGGTGCGATGAACAGACCGTAGAGCGCGTCCATCAGGCAGCCCTCGGACCGGCGCCATGGTGATGGTCGTGATCGTGGCCATGATCATCATGGCCATGGTCATGGTCATGACCATGCTCGTCCGGTTCGCACCAGGGCGCGTTCTCCTCCCAGGCTTCATGGAAGCGACGGGCTCGCAGCAGGTTTTCCGGCTTCAGCGTCTCGCGCGTTTCGCCCCAGGCGATCGGCTGGCGGGCAAGCAGCAAGGTTTCGGGAAAATTCTGCCGCACCAGATCGAGATCATGGACGACGACCATGATGGTGCGTTCCTCGCCGTGCCAGCGCTTGATCAGGGCGATCAGGTCGCCGACCGTCTTGGCATCGACGGCATTGAATGGTTCGTCGAGCAGGATCAGGTCGGCATCCTGCAACAGCACGCGGGCAAACAGCGTGCGCTGCAGCTGGCCGCCTGACAGCGTGTCGATCGGCCGCTTTTCGAAGCCGCCGAGACCGACGGCCATCAGCGCCTGGCTGACCGCCGCGCGATCCTCCGATGTGTAGCGGCCGAGCATGCCGCGCTTCGGCCAGAGGCCGAGCGAGACCAGGTCGACGACGCGCGCCGGGAAGGAGCGGTCCAGTTCCGATTGCTGCGGCAGGTAGGCGGCGCGCACGCCTGGCGCGCGAACAACCTCGCCGGCCATCGGCTTCAGCACGCCGACAATGCCCTTCATCAGCGTCGACTTGCCGGAGCCGTTGGCGCCGACAACGGCGGTCAGTGAGCCCTTGCGGATCGTGCCGTCGAGATGGTGGATCGCCGGGTGGCTGTTATAGCCCAGCGTCAGGTCACGGAATGTCAGGCAGGTCTGGGTCATGTCGTTCCGTGGAGCAGCGAAGTCCGGCCGCGGGCAAGGGCCGACTGGATATGTGATGTTATTACATTAGTCAACAAGCCAATCGGGCGGAATTGCGACCGGCGGCTCAACTTGCCGTGAGTCCTTTGCGCACTGGTCCAAGGGGATTTGGCGCCGGCGGCCTTGCCCGAAGCGAACCGCAACTCTAAACAGTCGCAACCCGTAACAGGAAGGAACCTCCCATGAGCATTCGTCGCATCGATGTTGGCCCGCGCATGAGCCAGATTGTCATCCACGGCAACACCGTCTATCTGGCCGGCCAGGTCGGCGAGCCCGGAGGCAACGTCGCCTCGCAGACCCGCGACATCCTGATGACCATCGACGAATTGCTGGCCAAGGCCGGAACCGACAAGACCAAGATCGTCCAGGCGATCATCTGGCTGGCCGACATGGGTACCTTCGCAGAAATGAATTCTGAATGGGACAAGTGGGTGCCGCAGGGCCACACCCCCGCCCGCGCCACCGGCGAAGCCAAGCTCGCCGGCCCGGAATATCTGGTCGAGATTATCGTTACGGCGGCGATTTAAGGCACGGCCGGCCTCCGACCTCCCCCTTATGGGGAGGTCGGACCGCAGGTCCGGGTGGGGGGCTGGCGCCGCCCCCACCCCGCTGCTTCGCAGCGACCCTCGCCACAAGGGAGGGTAAGAGGTGCTTACCCCTGCGATGGCGTGAATCTTGCCACCAGCGTGTGACTTTCCGCCGGATAGATAAACCGCACATGCGTAACCGGGCGTTCAGCACTCCAGGTGCGGCGCTCGACCACCAGGCAAGGCGCGCGCGGATCGATGTCGAGCGCGTCGGCGATAGCCTCATCGGCGGCCATGGAACGGATGCGGTGCTCGGCCTCGCTCCATGGTACGCGGCCGATCAGCCAGGGGCCGGCGGCGATCTCCAGAAACTCTTCGTCCCCGGCTTCCGGCACCGCGGAAAGATTGATCAGGCGCTGCTCGAGCGCGAATGGCCGTTCGCCGGCAAAATGCAGGCCTTCGACCCATAGCACCGACCCTGCGGCGGATAGCCCGAGAAGCGCTCTGTCCTCCGCGTTGCTGCGGCGCTTCAGCTGTTCCAGCCGCTCGTAGCGATAGGGCAGGCCAAGCGCTTCGACCTCGATCCTGATGTCGTGCAGTTCCAGCACCGCTGCCTGCGACTGCGGCCGGCGGACGAAGCTGCCCGAGCGGCGGCGGCGTTCGATCAGCCCGGCCTTGGCCAGCTGCGACAGCGCCTTGTTCACGGTCATGCGCGAGCAATTGTACTCGGTCGTCAGTTCGTGCTCGAACGGGATGCGATGTCCGGGCGCCCAGGCGCCCGACAGGATCTTTTCCCTGATGTCGGACAGGATGCGCTGATGCAGCGAGATGCTCTCTGCGCCGTCAACATCGTCTGTCTCGATCAAGCTCATCAAACGTCCTGCTTCAATTCTGCGACAGGTCGGTCATGACTTTGCGGAATCGCTCGGCGATTGCCGAGCGCTTGGCATGCCTGCCGCCGCTGACCTGCTTCTTGCCGTGCACCCAGACGCAATCGATCGTGCTGCCATTGGCGAAGATCCAGGCATCGAGGATGGCGTCGCCGGTCTTGCCGGCCAGCGAAGGATGGCCGGCGTCGAGTGAGACGAAATCGGCCGGACCGCCAATGGCGATCTGCGAGGCGCCGGCACCGAGCGCAACGCTGCCGCCATCGAGCGCGGCATCGAACAGCGCCCGCCCGGTCGAACCACCGGCCACGGCCAGCACATTGCGGGCGCGGTGGGCGAGGCGCTGCGAATATTCGAGCTGCCTCAGCTCATCCGGCAGGCCGATCAGCACGTTGGAATCGGAGCCGATACCGAAGCGGCCGCCGTGCTCCCTGAAAAGCGGTGCGGCAAACGTGCCGTCGCCGAGATTGGCCTCGGTGATCGGGCAAAGGCCGGCGATGGCGCCGCTCTTGGCCAAGGCGATCGTCTCCGCATCGGTCATATGCGTGGCGTGGATCAGGCACCAGCGCTGGTCGACCTCGGCTTTGGCCAGCAGGAATTCGACCGGGCGCGCGCCGGACCAGGCGAGGCAGTCCTCGACCTCCTTCATCTGTTCGGCGACGTGGATGTGGATCGGCCCATTCGGCGCCAAAGCAGCAACTTGGATCAATTCCTCCGGTGTGGCGGCACGCAGACTATGCGGGGCGACGCCAACGACAGCCTGATTCAACGCGCGAACCGATTCGCTGGACTTCTCAACAAGCCGGGAGAACCGATTCACATCGTTGATGAATCGCCTTTGGCCTTCGTTCGGAGCCGCTCCGCCGAAAGAGGAGTGCGCGTAAAACACCGGCAGCAGCGTCAGGCCGATGCCCGTTTCGCCGGCGGCGGCGGCGATGCGCTCGGCCATCTCGGCAAGATTGGCGTAAGGGTTTCCGTCGCGGTCGTGGTGCAGATAGTGAAATTCGCCGACGCGGGAAAAACCGGCCTCCAGCATCTCGACATAGAGCTGCGCGGCGACCGCCTCGACCTGATCGGGCGTCATCGACAGCGCGAAGCGGTACATAACCTCGCGCCAGCTCCAGAAACTGTCGGCGGAGGGGCCGCGAAGCTCAGCCAGGCCGGCCATGCCGCGCTGGAAGGCGTGGCTGTGCAGATTCGGCATGCCGGGCACGAGAATGGCGCAGCGCTCGTCGCCGGCCTGCGGAATGGCGGTCGCTTCGACAGAGGCGATGCGGCCGCCATCGAGCGTGATCCTGACATTGCCTTGCCAGCCCTTCGGCAGCAGCGCCTGTTCCGCAAAGATCACCGTCACGTCTGTCTCCAAATATGCATGCCCGGGCGACGAGACCACTTGCGTCGCGTTCCAATATGTATATACATAATTGCCATCCTTTCAAATGGAAAAGATGATGGGTGGAGCAAACGGGAAGAGCGGCCATCGTGTCTGGCGCAATGCGCGCCTGGCGACCATGGCCGACGGTGTGGCTGGTCTCGGCATTGTCGAGAAAGGCGCGATCGCCGCGCGCGATGGTCTCATTGTTTATGCGGGCGCCGAAGCGGACATGCCGGCTTTGGCGGGGCAGGGCGCCGAGACCATCGATTGCGAGGGCCGCTGGATCACGCCGGGTCTGATCGATTGCCACACGCATCTTGTCTATGCCGGCAACCGTGCCAACGAATTCGAGATGCGGCTGGCAGGTGCTACCTATGAGGAAGTCGCCCGCGCCGGCGGCGGCATTGTGTCTTCGGTCAAGTCGCTGCGCGCGGCTAGCGAGGATGAGCTCGTTGCCCAGACGCTGCCGCGCCTCGATGCGCTGATGGCCGAAGGTGTCACGACGGTCGAGGTCAAATCGGGCTACGGCCTCGATCTCGACAATGAGAAGAAGTCATTGCGTGCCGCCCGCCGGCTAGCCAATGAGCGCCCCGTCACCGTCCGCACGACGTGCCTTGCCGCGCACGCGCTGCCGCCCGAAGCCCATGGTGACAAGGACGCCTTCATCGATCTCGTCGCCGGCACGATCCTGCCGGACGTCGCCGCTGAGAAACTTGCCGATGCCGTCGATGGTTTTTGCGAGGGCATCGCCTTTTCGCCGGAGCAGATGGCGCGCGTCTTCGACAAGGCGAAAGCGCTTGGGCTGCCGGTGAAACTCCATGCCGACCAGCTTTCGAATCAGCACGGCGCCGCGCTTGCCGCCAGCTATGGTGCGTTGTCGGCGGATCATCTCGAATACACCGACGAGGCAGGCGCTGCCGCGATGGCGAAGGCCGGCACGGTGGCGACGATCCTGCCTGGCGCCTATTACTTCATCCGCGAGACCAAGAAGCCGCCTGTCGAGCTGTTCCGCCGCCATGGTGTGAAGATGGCGGTGGCGACGGACAGCAATCCCGGTACTTCGCCGCTCACCTCGCTGTTGCTCACCATGAATATGGCGGCAACGCTCTTTGGCTTGACCGTCGATGAATGCCTTGCCGGCGTCACCCGCGAGGCCGCGCGGGCGCTTGGCCTTCTCGACAAGGCCGGCACGCTGGAATCCGGCAAATCCGCCGACCTGGCGATCTGGGACATCGAGCGCCCCGCCGAACTCGTTTACCGCATGGGCTTCAACCCGCTGCATGCCCGCATCTGGAGAGGACAATGACCGAACTGACCCTGAAGCCCGGCAATGCGACGCTGGCCGACTGGCGCGCCATCTACCGTGGCGCCGTGCCGAAGCTGGATGAGGCCTGTCGTCCAAAAATCAAGGCGAGCGCCGAGGCTGTCGCCAGGATCGTCGCCAAAGGGGAGCCGGTCTACGGCATCAACACCGGCTTCGGCAAATTGGCCAGCGTGCGCATTCCCGCCGGCGACCTCGAGACCTTGCAGCGCAACATCGTGCTGTCGCACGCCGCCGGCGTCGGCGAGCCGATGCCGGTTGCAATTGCCCGGCTGATGATGGCGCTGAAACTTGCCAGCCTGGCGCAGGGCGCCTCCGGCGTGCGGCCCGAAACCATCAATTTGCTGGAAGCGATGCTCGCCAACGACGTCATCCCGGTGGTGCCGGCCCAAGGCTCCGTCGGCGCGTCCGGCGATCTCGCACCGCTGTCGCACATGACGGCGGTGATGATCGGCGTCGGCGAATGCTTTACCCCGCATGGCCGGTTCCCGGCCAAGGTCGCCTTCGTCTCGCACGGCCTCGAGCCCGTGACGCTGGGCGCCAAGGAAGGCCTGGCGCTGCTCAACGGCACGCAGTTTTCGACCGCCTACGCGCTCGCCGCTTTGTTCGAAGCCGAAGTGCTCTACCAGTCGGCGCTGGTTGCCGGCGCGCTGTCGACCGATGCCGCCAAGGGTTCCGATGCGCCTTTCGATCCGCGCATTCATCTACTGCGCAAGCATCGAGGTCAGATCGAGACGGCGGAGGCGCTGCGCAATCTGATGGCCGGCAGTGTCATCCGCGAATCGCACCGTGTCGGTGACGAGCGTGTGCAGGATCCCTATTGCCTGCGCTGCCAGCCGCAGGTCATGGGCGCCGCCCTCGACGTGTTGCGCAAGGCTGCCGATACGCTCGGCACCGAAGCCAATGGCGTGACCGACAATCCGCTGATCTTCGCCGAGGATGACACGGCGCTCTCCGGCGGCAATTTCCACGCTGAGCCGGTGGCTTTCGCCGCTGACATGATCGCGTTGGCCGTCTGCGAGATCGGCTCGCTGTCGGAACGCCGCATCGCCATGCTGGTCGATCCGGCGCTGTCCGGCATGCCGGCCTTCCTGACGCCCAAGCCCGGCCTCAACTCTGGCTTCATGATCCCGCAGGTGACGGCGGCCGCACTCGTTTCGGAAAACAAGCAGAAGGCCTATCCGGCCAGCGTCGATTCGATCCCGACCTCGGCCAACCAGGAAGACCACGTCTCGATGGCCGCGCACGGCGCGCGCCGGCTGATCGGCATGGTCGAGAACGCCACCGCGGTGATCGGCATCGAATTGCTGGCCGCCGCGCAAGGCTGCGATTTCCAACAGCCGCTGGCGTCGAGCGCTGCGCTGGAAGCGGTGCGCAAGCTGGTCCGGGCCGAAGTGCCGCATCTCGACAATGACCGCCACTTCCACCCCGATATGGAAAAGGCAATCGCCATGGTGCGCAGCGGCGCGACCGTCAGGGCTGCCGGCGCGGTGGCGCTGCCGTCGATTGCGGGAGCGGCGTGATGGCCGCCACACCCTGGCTCACCGTCAGCCGAGGCACAGCACCGCTGCTGGTGTCGATCCCGCACACTGGCATCGACCTCGCTGGCCTCGAACCCCGGCTGGTGTCGCCCTGGCTCGGCCGCCGCGATTGCGACTGGTGGATCGACAAGCTCTATGACTTCGCCAACGACCTCGGCGCAACCGTCGTGCACACCGCCATTTCGCGCACCGTGATCGACGTCAATCGCGACCCGTCAGGCGTTTCGCTTTATCCCGGGCAGACCACGACCACGCTTTGCCCGACCGACACATTTGACGGCGATCCGCTTTATCGCATGGGCGAGGAACCGACCCCATCCGAGATCGATCAGCGTCGCGAGAGCTATTTCAAGCCCTATCATTCCGCCTTGCAGGCCGAGATCGACCGGCTGCGCGGCATGCATGAAAAGATCGTGCTCTACGACTGCCATTCGATCCGCTCGGTGCTGCCGCGCCTGTTCGAAGGCACGCTGCCGGTCTTCAATCTCGGCACCAATGACGGCAAGAGCACCGATCCCGTTCTTCAGGACAAGGTCGCCGCCATCCTCGCCGCGACCGGCGAGACCTGGGTGGTCAACGGCCGCTTCAAGGGCGGCTCGATCACCCGCGGCTTCGGCCAGCCGCAGAACGGTGTTCATGCGCTGCAGATGGAGCTCTCCAACCGTGGCTACATGCGCGAGCCGTCGCAGAAGGGGTCGCCGGAGAACTGGCCGGTCCCTTATGACCCCACCTATGCAGCGCCGATCCGAGCGACGCTGAAGACCATCCTCGAAACCGCGATCGACTGGGCAAGGCGCTGACGCGTCGCCCGTCTTGCTGAAAGGGACAATGATGAACAACCCTCGCCACAACATCCGCGAAGTGCGAGCGCCGCGCGGCGACAAGCTCAACGCCCGCTATTGGACGACCGAAGCGCCGCTGCGCATGCTGATGAACAATCTCGACCCCGATGTCGCCGAGAACCCCAACGAACTGGTCGTCTATGGCGGCATCGGCCGCGCGGCACGCACCTGGAACGATTTCGACCGCATCGTCGCCTCGCTGAAGACGCTTGGCGAGGACGAGACGCTGCTGGTGCAGTCGGGCAAGCCGGTCGGCGTGTTCCGCACCCACGCGGATGCGCCGCGCGTGCTGATCGCCAACTCCAACCTGGTGCCGCACTGGGCGACCTGGGATAAATTCAACGACCTCGATAAAAAGGGCCTGATGATGTACGGCCAGATGACGGCCGGCTCGTGGATCTACATCGGCACGCAGGGCATCGTGCAGGGCACCTACGAGACCTTCGTCGAGGCCGGCCGTCAGCACTATGGCGGCAATCTCAAGGGCAAATGGATCCTGACCGGCGGCCTCGGCGGCATGGGCGGCGCCCAGCCGCTGGCCGCCGTCATGGCCGGCGCCTGCTGTCTGGCCATCGAGTGCAACCCGGACTCCATCGATTTCCGCCTGCGCACCCGCTATGTCGACGAGAGGGCCGAGACGCTCGACGAGGCAATGGAGATGATCGAGCGCTGGACCAAGGCCGGCGAGGCGAAGTCCGTCGGCCTGCTCGGCAATGCGGCAGAGATCGTGCCGGAAATGTTCAGGCGCGGCATACGCCCCGATATGGTCACCGACCAGACCTCGGCCCACGACCCCATCAACGGTTATCTGCCGAAGGGCTGGACGATGGCCGAATGGCGCGAGAAGCGCGTCAGCGACCCGAAGGCGGTCGAGAAGGCGGCTCGCGCGTCCATGCGCGAACACGTCGAGGCGATGGTGGCGTTCTGGAACGCGGGCGTGCCGACGCTGGATTACGGCAACAACATCCGGCAGGTCGCCAAGGAAGAAGGGTTTGAGAACGCCTTTGCCTTCCCAGGCTTCGTGCCGGCCTATATTCGCCCGCTGTTCTGCCGCGGCATCGGTCCGTTCCGCTGGGCCGCGCTCTCCGGCGATCCCGAGGATATCTACAAGACCGACGCCAAGGTACGCGAACTCACGCCGGGCAACACCCATCTGCACAATTGGCTCGACATGGCGCGCAAGCGCATCTCGTTCCAGGGCCTGCCGGCGCGCATCTGCTGGGTCGGTCTCGGCGACCGCCATCGGCTGGGCCTCGCCTTCAACGAGATGGTGGCCAAGGGCGAACTCAAGGCGCCGGTCGTCATCGGCCGCGATCACCTCGATTCCGGCTCGGTCGCCTCGCCGAACCGCGAGACGGAAGCGATGAAGGACGGCTCGGACGCCGTGTCCGACTGGCCGCTGCTCAATGCGCTGCTCAACACGGCGTCGGGCGCCACCTGGGTGTCGCTGCATCATGGCGGCGGCGTCGGCATGGGTTTTTCCCAGCATGCCGGCATGGTCATCGTCGCCGACGGTACGCAGGACGCCGCCAGGCGCCTGGAGCGCGTGCTGTGGAACGATCCGGCGACCGGCGTCATGCGCCACGCCGATGCCGGCTACGACATCGCCATCGAGTGCGCCAAGGAGCACCAGCTCAATTTGCCCGGCATTCTCGGCTGATAGGCTGAAATCATGCGCATTCTTCGTGCCGCCGACTACCGCGTCATGCCGTGGAAGAACGGCGGCGGCACGACGACCGAAATCGCCGTCTCGCCCGACGGCGCCGGCCTTGACGAGTTCGACTGGCGCGTGTCGATGGCCCGCGTCGAGGGCAGCGGGCCGTTCTCCAGCTTTGCCGGCATCGATCGCACGCTGTCGGTGCTGGAAGGCGATGGCGTCGTGCTCGATGTCGCCGGCCGGCCCGCGGTGCGGCTGATCCCGGCTTCCGCGCCTTTTGCCTTTCCAGCAGACCTGCCGACCAGTGCCGCGCTGATCGCCGGCCCTATCACCGACCTCAACGTCATGACGCGCCGCGGCCGCACGCTGCATTCGGTCGAGCGCCTGGCGATTTCGCAACCTGTGGACATCGCGACCCGGGCCGGTTCGACCCTCATCCTTTGCCACAAGGGCGAAGCTGTTTTCCCCGAGGCCGGGTCAATTCGCCTCGGGCCGCTCGACACGCTGCTGATCGGGCCGGAGACTTCTCATCTGAGGGTTGAGCCGGCGCGGGATACGACGCTGTTCGTGGTCCGGATAACCACCGCCGCCTGACGCTTTCGCGCCAACGGTTACCGCGTGTTTCCAAACATGATCGCAATGCCGGCGAAATATAGCGTAAGCTCCTGCCGGGATCACGAAAAAGCCCGAATCCTCTCCGTCGATCGATCCTGACGAGAGCGAGGGGCGCTCGTCTTTGAGTTTGGTCGAAAGATGACGCTCTGTCGTGGTGCGGAAACAAACTTTCGGCATAGGGGTTGATGCAACCAATTGCATTTGAACCGGTTTTAGGGCCATTGCCGTGGCGGTGACGCCGCTGAGTGCCCGCTTACGGAATTTTCAATGAATATTCAGACGAATCCTGCCCAGATCGAGAAGACAAGCGCGAGCTTCCCGGCCATCACGGAAGAGCCGATAAGGTCGACATTCCTGCCGGAGGAGCGCCTGAGGCTGCTCGGCGAAAGCCTGGCAAAGGGCGATCTCGCCGACCTGTTCGGCCTGATTCCATTCGATTTCCAGGCCCGCATCCGTGACAGCGCCAAGAAGATCCTCGAAGTCTACCGTTCGACCAATGCGGCGCAGGCAAAGGGTGAAACGATCACTCCGGCCGCGCAATGGCTGCTCGATAACAACTATCTGGTCGAGGAGACCATTTTCCAGGTCAAGCGCGACCTGCCGCGCCGCTTCTATCGTCAGCTGCCGACGCTGAAACTGCCTGACGGCGGCACCGTGCCGCGCGCGCTGGCGCTGGCCTGGACCTATGTGGCGCATTCGGACAGTTCCGTCTCGGCGACCATGTTCAAGTCCATCGTCCAGGGTTTTCAGTCGGTCGAGCCGCTGAAGATCGGTGAACTCTGGGCGCTGCCGTCGCTTTTGCGCTTCGTGCTGATCGAAAATCTCCGCCGGCTGGCCGTCAGGGTCAATCGCACCCGCCAGATGCGCCAGATCGCCAACGATGTGGCCGACAAGGTGCTGGCGACCGACGAGAGTGCCGACCGCCAGGCGATCCTGGCCAATTTCAGCACTCACGCGCAGGACACAACCTTTGCCACGCAGCTTCTCTACCGCTTGCGCGATGGCTCGCAGAATGCCGGCAAAGCCCTGGAATGGCTGGAAGGCGAGCTCGAAAAGACTGGTTCCGATGCCGAGGAGATCATCATCTCCGAGCATCACACGCTGTCCAGCGGCAATGTGACGACCGGCAACATCATCCGCGGCCTGCGCCTCATCAACGACGTCGACTGGACGGTGTGGTTCGAAGGCGTCAGCCGCATCGACACCGTGCTGCGCGAGCGCACCGATTTTGCCGCGCTCGACTTCTTCTCGCGCGACCAATACCGCACCGCGATCGAGGAACTGGCCCGCCGCTCGAACCTGTCGGAATACCGCGTCGCCGAAAAGGCGATCGAACTGGCCGGCCAGGCCGCTAGCGAACACGCCGCCAGCGAACACGTATCGGCCGGCGATGGCGACGATTCAGCTCCGGCTCCGTCCGCGCATACCGATGTCGGCTTCTTCCTCGTCGGTCCGCGCCGTCTGGAGCTGGAAAAAGCGATCGGCTATCGGCTCACCATCAGCCAGACGGTCAAGCGGACCTTCGCCAAGACCGGATGGTTGGGCATCGTCCTGCCTGTTTTCGCACTGACGGCCTTGCTTCTTGTCGTCACCGGCAACGCGTTGGCCAATCTCGGCCTTTCGGTGGCCTCGATCGTCCTGATGCTGGCGCTGTTTGCCGTGCCGGCGAGCGAGGGCGCGCTGGCCTTCTTCAACACGGTTGTCTCGCTCTTCCTCAAGCCGACACGCCTGATCGGCTACGACTACAGGCACGGTGTGCCGCCCGAGGCGCGCACGCTGGTGGTTGTGCCATCGCTCATCGGCTCGCGCGACGATGTCGAGGAAAACATCCGCAACCTCGAAGTCCATTACCTTGCCAATCTGGTGGACGAGATCCATTTCGCGCTGCTGTCGGACTGGCCCGACTCCAAGATCGAGATCGATGCGGCCGACACCGAGATCCTCGAATATGCCCGTGCCGAGATCGCCCGTCTCAACGCCCGCTATCCCACGGAAGGCGCGCCGCGCTTCTACATCCTGCATCGCCGCCGGCTCTTCAACGCCGCTCAAGGGGCCTGGATGGGTTGGGAGCGCAAGCGTGGCAAGCTGCATGAGCTTGACCTTTTGCTGCGTGGCGACAGCGACACGACTTTCCTGCCGCTCGACGTGCCGCTGCCGGAAAAAGTCGTCCATGTGATGACGCTCGACGCCGACACGCGCACCACGCGCGATGCGGTGGCGAGCCTCGTCGGCAAGCTCTGCCATCCGCTCAACCGCCCGCATTTCGACGCCGCCAGGCGCGTCGTCACCGCCGGCTACACGATCCTGCAGCCGCGCATCACCGCTTCGCTGACATCAGGCGACGAGGCCTCGTTCTTCCAGCGTGTGTTCTCGGCCAATCGCGGCCTGGACCCCTATGTCTTCGCCGTCTCCGACCTTTATCAGGATGTCTTTAGCGATGGGTCCTTCACCGGCAAGGGCCTCTATCATGTCGATGCCTTCGAAGCCGCGCTGCAAGGCCGCATCGAGGAAAACACCGTCCTCAGCCACGATCTACTCGAAGGCGCGCTGGCGCGCGCGGCACTGGTCACCGACGTCGAACTGGTCGAGGACTATCCGACTCGCTACTCGGTCGACGCCTCGCGCCACCATCGCTGGGCACGTGGCGACTGGCAGCTGCTGGGCTTCATCCTCGATCCTCGTTCCGGTGTTCCGGCCCTGTCGCGCTGGAAGATGGTCGACAATCTGCGCCGCTCGCTGACGCCGACCTTCTGGGTGATGGCGGCGATCGCCGGCTGGACCCTGCTGCCCTTCACACAGGCCGCGCAATGGCAGGCACTGCTGATCCTCAGCCTGTTCATGGCGCCGACCTTCGATGTCGTCAACGCCATCCTGCCCAAGAGCGGCGACCAGACACCGCGCGGCCATTTCTCGGCGCTGGCGCGCGATGTCGCCTTCGGCACCGCCATGGTGGCCCTGAAGATCGTGCTGATGGCGCACAACGCCTGGATGATGGGCGACGCCATCGTGCGCACGCTCTACCGGCTGTTCGTCAGCCGCCAGAATCTCCTGGAATGGCGCACCGCTTCCCAGGCCCACAAGGCCGGCGACAACGATGTCGGCTCCTATTACGGCATGATGTACGGCGCCGTGATCATCGGCTTCGTCGGCCTGGCCATTCCGGTGCTGGCCGATTCCACCGGCGCCTTCGTCGCCTTCTTCTTCGCCCTGTTCTGGATAGGCTCGCCGGCGATCGCCAGCTGGATCAGCCGCTCGGCCGAAACCGAGGACCGGCTGCGCATATCGCAGGCCGATATCCACACGCTGCGCACTATTGCGCGGCGCACCTGGCACTATTTCGAAAGCTTCGTCACGGCGGAGCATCACAATCTGCCGCCGGACAATTTCCAGGAAAGCCCGGCGCCGGTCGTGGCGCCGCGCACGTCGCCGACCAATGTCGGCGTCTATCTCCTGTCGGTGGTCTCGGCGCGCGATTTCGGCTGGATCAGCCTGTCGGATGCCATCACCCGCATTGACGCCACCATGACGACCATAGAGAGCATGCCGCGCCACCGCGGCCATCTCTTCAACTGGTACGACACCACGACGCTGAAGCCGCTCTACCCGCTCTACATTTCGGCTGTCGACAGCGGCAATCTCGCCGGCCATCTGGTGGCTGTGGCGGCTGCCTGTGCCGAATGGGCGGAAGCGCCTTCCGTTCACCTCCAGGGCGATTTCGAAGGCATTCTCGACACGGTCACCATCCTGAGCGAAAGCCTCGATGAGTTGCCCGACGACCGCCGTCAGCTCAGGCCTCTGCGCCAGCGTCTCGTCGATCGCCTGGACGGCATGCGGCGCGCCGTCGAGACGATCAAGGCGCAGCCGGAAATGGCCTCGATCCGCACCATCAACCTCGCCGTGCTGGCGGGCGAGATCCGCAAGCTGGCCACCGCCATCCACACCGAGGCGGCCTCGGCCCAGAGCGACGTCATCGTCGACTGGGCGGCGAGGCTGGAAGCCACATGCGAGGCACATGTCCATGATGCCCACAGCGACGACAACGCTGTCGAAGCGTTGCGTGCCAAACTGCTAACCTTGCGAGAGCGCACCCGTCGTTTCGCCTTCGAGATGGAATTCGCCTTCCTGATGCGGCCGGAACGCAAGTTGCTGTCGATCGGCTACCGGGTCGAGGAACACCAGCTCGACGAAAGCTGCTACGACCTTCTCGCCTCCGAGGCGCGGTTGACCAGCCTGTTCGCCATCGCCAAGGGCGACCTGCCGACCGAACATTGGTTCCGGCTCGGCCGTCCGATCGTCGAGATCGGCTTCCAGGGCGCGCTGATGTCCTGGTCGGGCTCGATGTTCGAATATCTGATGCCGCCACTGGTGATGAAGGAGGCGCAGGGCTCGATCCTCAACCAGACCAGCAAGCTGATCATCAAGCGCCAGATCCAGTATGGTCGCCAGAAAAACGTGCCCTGGGGCATCTCGGAAGCGGCCTACAACGCCCGCGACCGCGAACTGACCTACCAGTACACCAATTTCGGCGTGCCCGGGCTTGGGCTGAAGCGCGGTCTTGGCCAGAACACGGTGATCGCGCCCTACGCCACCATAATGGCGGCGCAGTTCAACCCGCGCGAAGCCGTGCAAAATCTCGCGCGTCTGCGCGGCATCGGTGCGCTTGGCCCGCATGGCTTTTACGATGCGGTCGACTTCACGCCGCAGCGCGTGCCTGAAGGTACCAACCACGCGGTCGTGCTGAATTACTATGCGCACCATTCGGGCATGTCGATCGCGGCGGTCGCCGACGCGATCTTCGAGGGTCGTCTGCGCGACCGTTTCCACAGCGATCCGGTCATCGAATCGGCTGAACTCCTGCTGCAGGAAAGGGCGCCGCGCGACATCCCGACCGCGACCGTCAGGACCGAAGCGGACGAGCGCGCCAAGGACGAGACCGAAACCGAGAGCCCCGACACACGCATCGTGCTCGATCCGCTGCGGGCGCTGCGTTCGACCAATGTGATGTCGAACGGCCGCTATTCGGTGATGGTGACGGCAACCGGCTCCGGCTACAGCCGCTGGGGCGACCTTTCCGTTACGCGCTGGCAGCCGGACCCGGTCGAGGATCGTCTGGGTTCCTACATCTTCCTGCGTGACGTCAGCACTGGAGACTGGTGGTCGGCAACGGCGGAGCCAAAGCGCGCGGCCGAGGAGAAGGTGCAGACCCTGTTCTCCGACGACAAGGCGAGCTTCGTCAAATTGGTCGGCACGTTGCGCTCCGAGGTCGAATGCATCGTCGTTTCCGAAGGCAATGGCGAGGGCCGTCGCATCACGCTCTACAATGAAAGCACGTCCGATCGTTTCATCGAGGTGACGTCCTTTGCCGAACTGGTGCTGGGTTTGGAGGCCTCCGATTACGCGCATCCGGCCTTCTCCAAGATGTTCGTGGAGACTGAAATCGCCGCCAACAACGGAGCGATCTTCGCCACGCGCCGCAAGCGCGAAACCAGCGAGCCCGATATCAACCTGGTGCATTTCGTCACCGATCCGTCGGGTCCGGCGCGCGATGCCGAGGCCGAGACCGACAGGCGCGCCTTTATCGGCCGTGGCCGCTCGATCGTCGATGCCGCCGCTTTCGATCCGGGCGCCAGACTTGGCGGTCATTCCGGCTTTACGCTCGATCCCATCGCCTCGCTGCGCCGTCAGGTGCGGGTGCCCGCAAACAAGAAGATATCCCTGACCTTCTGGACCGTGGTCGGGGCCAACCGCACCGAACTGGAAGAGGCGATAAACCGTCTCGACCATCAGGAGAGCTTTGCCCGTCAGGCCATGCTGGCCTGGACGCGCAGCCAGGTGCAGACGCGCCATATGGGCCTCAGCCTGACCGACGCCGCCAATGTGCAGAAACTGGCGCGCTACCTGATCTATCCCGACGCGTTCCTGCGCTTGCCGGCCGAATCCATCGCTTCGGGCCTCGGCAAGCAGTCGAGCCTGTGGCCGACCAGCATTTCGGGCGATTTTCCGATCTTCCTGGTCAGGATCGGCGACGTCGCCGATCTGGAGATCGTCGCCCAGGCGCTGCGCTTCCAGGAATATATGCGCACCCGCGGCATGATGATCGACTTCGTCGTCGTCAACGAGCAGGCCTCGTCCTATGTCCAGGATCTGCAGCGCGCGGTCGAGACGCTGTGCGAAAACAGCCGTCTGCGCGGCAAGGAACTCGGTCCCCGCCAGCACATTTTCGCGGTGCGCCGCGACCTGATGGAAGAGACCACCTACAAGACGTTGCTCGCCGTCGCCCGGGTGGTGCTGCATACGCGCAACGGCACCATCTTCGATCAGATCGAACGGGCCGAGGCGGCTGCCTTGCAGGCGCGCGACGGCCTGCCGTCCATCGGATTGCCGGCTCCACGCGAAATCCCGGCGGCGCATGCCTTTGCCCCGCAGAACGTGGCGGATGTCAGTGCCGATGGCTCTGGCCTCAGCCAATGGAATGGCTTTGGCGGTTTCGACGGCGACGGACGTCACTATGTGGTGCGCCTGGCCGGCCGACGCACCACGCCGCAGCCCTGGATCAATGTCGTCTCCAACGCCTCGTTCGGCTTCCATACGTCGGCCGAGGGGGCAGCCTTCACCTGGAGCCGCAACAGCCGCGACTACCAGTTGACGCCGTGGTCCAACGATCCGGTCTCGAACCGGCCGGGCGAGGGCATCTATATCTACGATCAGGCCAGCGGCAGGGCGTTCTCGCCGATCGCCGCGGTGGTGCGCGATCCCTCGATGACCTACGAGGCCTGGCATGGCCAGGGCTTCTCCACCTTCCGCTCGAAGCGCGGGCCGCTATCGATGGACCTGACCCATGTGGTCGACCCCGTCGATCCGGTGAAGATCACGCGGCTGCGCATCCAGAATTCTGGCCCGGTGCCGGCGCGGCTGCGCGTCTATGCCTATGCCGAATGGGTGCTTGGCGGACATCGGTCGCGGACGGCCGCCACCATCGTCCCATCCCGCGACGGGGCGACCGGCGCATTGCTGGCGCAAAACCCCTATGGGCTCGATTTCAGCGAGCGCGTCGCCTTCCTGGCCGCCGACGCCGCTGTCCATTCGGTGACATCGGATCGGTCGGAGTTCCTCGGCCGGCACGGGTCCAGCGAACTGCCGCAGGCTGTGCTGACCGGCGCGGCCCTGTCGGGCCGTGTCGAGGCCGGCGACGATCCCTGCGCGGCGATCGCCCGCGACGTCGAGATCCCGGCCGGCGGCGACGTCACGCTGCTCTGGCTGCTCGGCGATGCCGACACCCCGGCGCAGGCAAGCGCGCTGGTGCAGACGCATCGGGGCAAGGATTTCGATCAGCGTCTGGCCGACAATGAGCGCGAGTGGCGCGGTTTCCTCGACACCATTCAGGTCGAGACGCCGGACAAGGCGCTCGATGCCATGGTCAATCACTGGCTGCCCTATCAGAGCCTTGCCTGCCGCATCCGCGCCCGCTCGGCCTTCTACCAGGCAAGCGGCGCCTTCGGCTTTCGCGACCAGTTGCAGGACACGCTGGCGCTGCTGGCGCATGATCCGACACTGGCGCGCGATCAGATCCTCAACGCCGCGCGGCGGCAGTTCCCTGAAGGCGACGTGCAGCATTGGTGGCTGCCGCGCACCGGGGCCGGCGTGCGCACATTGATTTCCGACGACGTGGTCTGGCTGGCCCACGCCACGGCGCGCTATCTCACCGTGACCGGCGACGCCGCCATCCTCAAGGAGCAACTGCCCTTCATCGACGGGCAGGCGCTGGGGGAGGGCGAGCATGACGCCTTCTTCACTCCCGAAATCTCGAAGAAGACGGTGTCGCTTTACGACCATTGCGCGCGCGCGCTCGACCTGGCCATCAAGCGCAGCAGTCCTGCCGGCCTGCCGCTGATCCTTGGCGGTGACTGGAACGACGGCATGAACCGTGTCGGCGAGCACGGCAAGGGCGAGAGCGTGTGGCTGGGCTGGTTCCTGCTGAAGACGCTGGGCGACTTCACCGCCGTCGCCAAGGGCGAGGGCGACAACAAGCGCGCCCAGGCCTGGGCAAAGCATGCCGAGGCGCTGAAGCGGGCGCTCGAGAGCACGGCATGGGACGGCGAGTGGTACCGGCGCGGCAGTTTTGACGACGGCACGTCCTTGGGATCGCGCACCTCCGAAGAGTGCAGGATCGATTCCATCGCCCAGTCCTGGAGCGTGCTTTCAGGCGAGGGCGACCCGGCGCGGTCGACGACGGCGATGCAGCAGGCGACCAGCCTGCTCGTCGACGACAAGCTCAAGATCGTCAAACTGTTCACGCCACCCTTCTCGAAGACGCAGAAGGACCCCGGCTACATCAAGAGCTATCCGCCCGGCGTGCGCGAGAATGGCGGCCAGTACACGCATGCGGCGACGTGGTTCGTCATCGCGCTGGCCGAGATGGGGCAAACCGACGAAGCCTATCGCTGCTTCTCGATGCTGAATCCGGTCAACCACGCCTCCGACGAGGCCTCGGCCGAGCAATACCGCGTCGAACCCTACGTGGTGGCCGCCGATATCTATGCCGGAGACGACAAGGGCGGGCGCGGCGGCTGGACTTGGTACACCGGCTCGGCGGGCTGGCTCTATCGGGCAGCGGTCGAAGGCATCCTCGGCATCGAACGGCGCGGCAAGCAGATCACGTTTCGGCCGAAACTGCCCAGCCATTGGGATGGCTACCAGGCTTCCCTCAAGATGCTGGGCGCCGAGATCAAGGTTCACGTCGTTCGCGACAAAAAAACCAAGACGATCTCGCTCGAAGTCGATGGTTCGAAAACAAAGTCCGCCTCCTTCGAACCGAAAGCCGGCACCCAGACTGAGGTCGTGGTCAAGATACCGGCGTAAAATCAACGTCTTAGGTCGATAGATCGCGCGTCCTTCGGGACGCGCGATGCCGCGAATGTTTACTTGCGTGCGGTCGCTGACGGCGTCCGCCAGGGTCCGCCAGGCGTCGCCTGACACTTCATGCAAGCCTGCCGTGATTAAAAATGTGGCAGCGCTCGGCCACTGCCATGATTTTGCCGCAAGGCTGACATTTCACCTTTTATCTCAAACCGTTAGGTGATCACGTCAGATTTCGCATCGTCGTCATCTTTTGTTCGCTAAATGGGAACGGAAGCGATAGACGGGCATTGTTTTGCGACGCGTCAACCGTTACGTGTCAAGCAATGGTGCAGTGCACAATACCGCATTGAGCACAGTAGAGAATTGGCGGAGTAGCTGAAGTGTCACTTCTGCAGATCTATTGGAGAGCGCTGGGCTATCTGGCCGCCGACAAGAGGCGCGTCGCGCTGATTTGCGGCGCCAATGTCGCACTTGCCGCCATCGCCATCCTGGAGCCGATCATGTTTGGCCGGGTGATCGATGCCATCTCCGCGCATGGGTCGGTATTCTCCACGCTTGCCGTATGGGCCGGTTTGGGCGCCTTCAACGTCATCGCTTTCGTCCTGGTGGCGCGCGGCGCCGACCGCTTTGCTCACGCCCGGCGCAGCGAAGTGCTGTGCCAGTCGTTCGAGCGCGTCATCACCATGCCGCTCGCCTGGCATCATCAGCG
Source organism: Mesorhizobium sp. WSM4312 (assembly GCF_002294875.1). NCBI lineage: Bacteria > Pseudomonadati > Pseudomonadota > Alphaproteobacteria > Hyphomicrobiales > Phyllobacteriaceae > Mesorhizobium > Mesorhizobium sp. WSM4312. Next base: position 246,954 of record NZ_NSFU01000008.1, read on the forward strand.
CGGTACGTCCAACGCCCTGCACACGCTGCTGCGTGCCGTTGAGACGCTGTTCAGCCTGTGGCTCGAATTCATGCGCCAGCATCTGTCCACGGCTGTCGCGCTCGTCCTGCTCGTGCCGACGGCGCTCAGCATGGATGTGCGTATGTCGATGGTGCTGCTCGCGCTTGGCGTGCTCTATGTCGGCATCGGCCGTCTGGTGATGAAGCGCACCAAGGGGGGCCAGGCCGCCGTGGAGCGCCATTATCACAAGGTGTTCGCCCATGTGACGGACTCCGTGAGCAACGTCGCCGTTCTCCAGAGCTACAACCGCCTTGGCCATGAGGCCGAGACTCTGCGCCGCTATGTCAAGAACCTGCTCGACGCCCAGAACCCGGTGCTCGACTGGTGGGCCATCGCCAATGCGCTCAATCGCCTCTCGTCGACCATCTCGATGATGGTGGTGCTTCTGATCGGCGCCTATCTGGTGACCCATGGCCAGCTGCGCGTCGGTGATGTCATCGCCTTCACCGGCTTCGCCACGCTGCTGATCTCGCGGCTCGACCAGATGTCGGCTTTCGCCAACCAGATTTCGGAGGCTCGCGCCAAACTCGAGGAGTTCTACAAGCTCGAGGACTCGGCCGCCGATGCCGCCGAGCCGGATGGCCTGCGCGATCTCACCAATGTCACCGGCCATGTCCGCTTCGAGGATGTCTGCTTCGAATTCGCCAATTCGGGACAGGGCGTCAGCGACGTATCCTTCGAGGTTCAGGCCGGCCAGACCGTCGCCATTGTCGGACCGACGGGTGCCGGCAAGACCACGCTGATCAATTTGCTGCAGCGCGTCTTCTCGCCGTCCAGCGGCCGCATCCTGATCGACGGCATCGACACCCGCACCGTGACCCGCAAGTCGCTGCGCCATTCGATCGCCACGGTGTTCCAGGATGCCGGACTGCTCAACCGCTCGATCGAGGACAACATCCGCGTCGGCCGTGCCGAAGCCAGCAATGACGAGATCCATGCCGCGGCCGTCGCGGCTGCCGCGCAGGACTTCATCCTGGCCAAGAGCAATGGCTACGACACGGTGGTCGGCGAACGTGGCGGCCAGCTGTCGGGCGGTGAGCGCCAGCGCATCGCCATCGCTCGCGCCGTGCTGAAGGACGCCCCGATCCTGGTGCTCGACGAGGCGACCAGCGCGCTCGACGTCGAGACCGAGGACCGCGTCAAGGAAGCGATCGACGAATTGCGGCGCGACCGCACCACCTTCATCATCGCCCACCGCCTGACCACTGTTCGCGACGCCGATCTGGTCGTGTTCATGGACAAGGGCAGGGTGGTCGAAATGGGTGGCTTCGCCGAACTGTCGCTGCGCAACGGCCGCTTTGCCAGCCTGCTGCGCGCCGGCGGCCTGCTCAACGACGAGGAAGTCCGCCGCCTCAGCCGCTCCGTGCAGGGCGAGGCCGCTTAACTAGGCGGCCTGGTTCCCGCAATTAAAAGGCAACGGAGATACGGCGATACCTAGTAGTTGTCCGGTCGGATGCGTGAGGTTGGCTCACCGAATCGGGCGGTGACGTTGAATATTTCTTAGAACGCCTTCCCCATTCCTGACTCGTTGCTCTATTGTAGCCCCATGGGGGGACTATGAACGACGATCACTTGGATAAGGAAACGTCGGTTTCTGCCGAGATAACACCGACAGGTGTCAAGGCCAGTGCCAAGAGCCGGTTCGTGGCTGCCGTTGACCGTCTGGGTGGCAACATAGTCGAAACGTTGAATGTCACGATCGAGGCACGGACTGCGGAGAAGCGAGCAGTAACCGATGGGCGGGTCAAAGCAATCGAAGCCATAACTGCGATGGGATTGGAGCGATTGAAGACCGATCCAGAGTTCGCGGAAAGGGCAATGCACGGTCACCTCGGCTCGGTGTTTGCAAAGCAAACAAATAAGGATGCTGTGGTAGATAAAGCTGTAGAAGATCTCCGCCGGCAACCACCGTCAGAAAAAGACTCAGCTTCCGGCGGTGACAAACTCGATGATGCATTCATCAATCGATTTGAACGCTATGCCGAAGAAGCGACCAGCGACGAACTTAGGGAAAAATGGGGAAGGGTCCTTGCGGCCGAAATTCGTAAACCAAATACCTTTTCTGGAAAGGTGTTGCGAGTAATCGACGAATTGGACCCGCAAACGGCGAAGTTGTTCGAGCGTCTCTGCGAATGTCGTTTGTACAATGTCATTCCCAAGATCCTCTTTGGTGAATTGTTGTTCACAGAGAGCGTAAACCTCACCAGCGCTGGTCTGATAGTTGAAGTCGGATTGGGGCAAATTCGCCGATCGAATGAAATCGTGGACGGAGGTGGTGTGCCGCTATGGTTCTGGAATTTTGACGCATCGGCAGTCGCACTTTCGAAGACTGACGCGTTCCCTGAGATTTCTGGGCCAAACCCCATATTTCAACTTGATGAGGGCAAACTCACCTTACCAATCTATGTGCTGACCGACGTTGGGTATGCGATCTCTTCGATATTGCCCGACCATTCATTCAAAATGATCAACCAACTCGTCGATAAATTGTCGACGGCGGCTCCACGGTCAGAGGCCCGCCTGTATGTCAGGGAGCCAAATTCTACGGAATGGATAGTAATGCGAATAGTCCCTCCCGCTCAACCCTCGGGGTGATTACCTTCGTTCCTCGTGCAACCGCTCATTTGCAAACAGGTGGTCTTCTCGACGCAGTTGTTGTCCAAAAGAGAAGATTGAAAATGACCGTCAACAGGGGGCAGTCCAGTCATCCTTCTGGTGGACATCCAAAGGCGGTTTCACCGGCCTGCGACACCACCGCTCGATTGCCCCAATCGCGCCGGCGGTCTATGTAAAGCCGCATGAGCGATACGACTTCACGCCTGACTGGCTGGATGGACCTTGCCAACCCGACACGCTTCGTTGGGCTGGCCGACAAGGTCGTGCCGTGGCTGGCGACGATCGCCGCGCTCGTCCTTGCCGTCGGGCTTTATATGAGTTTCGCCGCGCCCGAGGACTTCCAGCAAGGCATCACCGTGCGCATCATGTACATCCATGTGCCCTTCGCATGGCTCGCCATGATGTGTTACTCGCTGATGGCGGTCTCAGCCCTTGGCACGCTGGTCTGGCGGCATCCGCTGGCCGATGTCGCGCTGAAATCGGCGGCCCCCATCGGCGCCGTCTTCACCGCACTGGCGCTGATTACCGGTTCGATCTGGGGCAAGCCGATGTGGGGCACCTGGTGGGTCTGGGACGCGCGCCTGACCTCGGTCTTCGTGCTGTTCCTGATGTATCTCGGCATCATCGCGCTGACCCGTGCGCTCGACGACGCCAGCCGCGCCGCGTGGGCCGCCGCCATCATCACGCTGGTCGGCTTCATCAACATCCCGATCATCAAATTCTCGGTCGACTGGTGGAACACGCTGCACCAGCCGGCCTCGGTGTTCCGCCTCGGCGGCCCGACCATCGACCCCAGCCTGCTCTGGCCGCTGCTGGTCATGGCCGTCGGGTTCACGGCGTTGTTCTTCACGCTGCACCTGATGGCGATGCGCACCGAAATCCGCCGCCGCCGGGTGATCGCCATGCGGCGGGTAGCGGCTCGGCAGGCGGAGCGGCAACCGGCCTGAAACCCACCTGTCACTGGACCGTAGGCGGTCAGGCCATCAGCCCGCGCGCTGCCACCGGCAACGTTTCGAGCACCTGCTCGCCGTCGATCAGGTTGACCTCGTTGAACAGATTGGTGACGACGCAGCAATGGTCGGGCACCACGCGCACGCGCTCGCCGATGCGCAGCTTCGCGTCGCCGGAAAGCGTGACAGTGCCATGTTCTTCGCTGAGCCCGGTGACCCTTGCGTCGGGAGCGCCGAGGAGCTCGCCAAAATCTTTCAGCCCCAGCGTGTCACTGGACAGCGCCTTGCTGCCGGCATCGAGGATGGCGCGGGTTGCCGTCGGGTGGCTGACCACCGTCGACAGCACCGTCAGCGCGCAATCGCTCAAGGTGCCCACGCCTTTGGCGACCTGGTAGCGGTCGAGATAGATGTAGGTGCCAGGACGATATTCGGTGACGACCGATGCATCGCTGGAGCGCCACATGTCCGGGGTGCCGCCGCTGGAGATGCGTTCGCAAGCGAGGCCTGAAGCGGCCAGCACCTGCTTGGCTTTCGCAAGCCAGGCTTCGGCCTCGGCCGCGCGGCCAGCGGCTGGATAGGTCATCAGCCCGCCGAAGGCGAGGCCACCGGCCTTGTCGATCAGCCTTGCCAGCGCAACCGCCTCATCAGCCGTTTGCACGCCGCAGCGGCCCATGCCCGTGTCGCATTCGACCAGAACCTGGAGAGGATGGCCGGTATCGGTGAAAGTGGCCGCCAGCCCTTCCAGCGTGTCCATGCTGTCGGAAGTGACCGACAGAGTTACGCGGCCGTGCAGCGCCTTCAGCCGTTCCAGCTTGGCGCGGCCGAGAATGTTGTAGGGTAGAAAAATATCGGACAATCCGGCATCGGCCATCACCTCGGCCTCGCCGATCTTCTGGCAAGTTATGCCGACGGCACCCGCCGCGACCTGCTTCTTCGCCCAATAGGGCAGCTTGTGCGTCTTGATATGCGGCCGCAGCTTCAGTCCGTTCCTGTCGGCGTGGGCCTGTGCGCGGGCAATGTTGGCTTCGGCGCGAGCGGCGTCGATCAGGATCGACGGCGTATCGAGATCGTGGACGGTCGGCATCTTCTATCCCTGTGAGAATTCGCAGGGTTTATGAGCCTGAAAGTGCTTGATGTCATGCGGCCAGCGGACCGGACCGCTGGGCCATCCGCGAGTAGCGCAGGCGCGGGCACGGCGAGATGGATCGACACCGCAGCGGCGTTCGGCTATGCGATTTGTCTAAAAAATCCACACGAAGGGTCACGATCATGAAACGCTCCGCCATCAACGACATCATCCGCGAAGCCGACGCCTTCATCCGCTCGTTCGGCTATATCATGCCGCCCTTCGCCTATTGGTCGCCCGAGGAGATGAAGGCGCGCCAGGTCGATTCCTCGGCGATCTATACCTCGCGACTCGGCTGGGACATCACGGATTACGGCCAGGAAAAATTCAACGAGCTCGGCCTGTTCCTGTTCACCGTGCGCAACGGCCGCTACGAGGACATGAAGAAGGGCATGGGCATGCTCTATGCCGAGAAGATCATGATCTCGCGCAAGGACCAGCTGTCGCCCATGCACCGCCACAACATCAAGGCCGAGGACATCATCAACCGTGGCGGCGGCAAGCTGGTGCTGGAACTGTTCATGCACGACCGCGACGGCGGCATTGATCTCAAGGCCGAGGTGTCGGTGCCCGTCGATGGAACCATCCACCGGCTGCCGGCTGGCGGCCTGCTGAAGCTCGACCCGGGCCAGAGCGTCACGCTGCTGCCGGGCGTCTGGCATGCCTTCTGGGCCGAGGGCAAGGATGTGCTGATCGGTGAGGTGTCGACCGTCAACGACGATCTCACCGACAATGTTTTCCGCGAGCCGATCGGCCGCTTCTCCAACATCGACGAAGATGTCGCCCCGGTGCACCTGCTGGTGGCCGACTATGAGAAGTGGCTGAGGTAGGGCAGGCCTCGCTGCCTCCTTATTCCTGACGATCGAGGATTCCGCGAAGTCTGCGGACTTCGGCCACAAGGCGAGGGATGTCCTGGCGTGCGGCTGCTATGAAATCCTGGTCGGCGACAGTAGCGCCGCTCAGCTCGATATCTTCGCCTCGGCCAGCTCCTGCCCCGATTTGAATGAAATTCGATCCGCTTAGAAAATCCCGGCCTTCGATCCATGACTTCCACGGTCCGGGCTGGGCCATGGCCGCCCGGGCCTCCATTTCCTGGAGTTCGAGGTCGGATGGCGATGTGTTCATGGCAGTCCCGCAGGCTGTAGGTTGCTACCGCGCATACTTGTCCGCCTTGCGGTTGCCGAGCAGCAGCTTGCGCTCGAGATGCGCCCTCAGATCACCGTAGTAGGCGGTCAAAAAGGCCTTCGAATCGATCGGCTCGATCCTCGCGCCGATCTTGCGGCCGATCGTTTCCGCCACAGCTTTCATCGCAGAATAATCGTCGCGGCGCAGCACTTCTTCCAGCTTGTGCAATTCGGCGATGCCATAGGCGTCGAGCTGCGCCGGGCTGAAAGGGAAGCGCTTGGCGACCGGATCCTTTCGCTGCGAAAGGTCCTCGACCAGCTTGAATTTCGGCGTCTCCACCACCCAGGTTCCGGCAAGCAGGTCGCCAATGCGCAGCCGGTCGTGGTTGAACAGTAGAAACAGCGAGAACAGCAGCGACCACACCAGGCCGAAAATCGTCGACAGCGTGTCGGCTACGCCGGCGCCGCCGCGCGCGGCGATGATCGACAGCGGCAGGAAAACCTCGATCTCGCGCATCAGGTTGCGCGCGATCACCTGGTCGATGGTGAGACCCGCGCCGCTGCGCGAGGCGACCCGCACGCCGACGATCCGCTTGCCGGGCGTCGCGGCCCGCCGGCCCGCCTCGAAGGTGATGAAATAGACGTTGCGCAGCAGGAAGATGAAGATGATCCAGACGATGAAGAGCGGCTCCGCCTCCTTCACGCCAAGGCCGCCGAGGCCGAAGATGACGACGAGGGTGACCGCAACAGCGGCCGCGACGATGATCACCACATCGAGCAGGAAGGCCGAAGCCCGCGTACCGGCGTCCGCCAGCTTGATCCTGAGGTCGACGCCTTCCGGCGTGATCAGTGGCCTTGTCAGCTCGGCAGGGTTCCTAGCCGTTGCCATGTCGCACCATCCGGAACAGGTAGAAATAGGCGATCCACAACGTCAGCATGCCGCCGCCAATGGCGTAGCGCGTCGCATCGCTGGTGATCGTCTGCCGGCCGATGCCTTCGAGCAGGCCGGCAAACAGAAGCATCATCATCACGCCGACCATCACGGTCGCCGCCACCCGCCCGGCCTGGGCGGCGGCAGCCATCCGGGTCAGTTCGCCGGGGAAGGCGATGCGCGTGCCGATGCGCATGCCGGCCGCGCCCGCCAGCGCAATGGCGAACAGCTCCGTCGTGCCGTGGATCGACAGCCAACCGCCAAGCTCCAAGCCCAGCCCCTTGGCCGCATAGACCTGGAACAGCGCGCCCAGCATGCATCCGTTCATCAGGATGATCAGAACGCTCGGCACCGCGAAGGCGAAGCCGAGAGCAAAGGCCAGGATCGCCACCTGCGTGTTGTGGGTGAACAGATAGGCGGCAAAGCCGGACAGGAAATGGCTGCTGCCGCCATCGTAGAGCACGCTGCGCAGCACTTCGGTCGACGAATCCGGATTGCGCCCGCCGGCAAGGCTGGGTGCGATGATGGCGTCGTACCAGCGTTTGTCGGAGGCCACCAGCCAGTAGCCGGCAATGGCGCCGATCACCGTCAGTGCGACCGACACCCAGGTCTCGCGCCACAGATCGCGGATCGCCGCCGGCCAGTCACGCAGGAAGAAATCGCCGATGCGCTCCCTCAAACTTCGTCGCGCGCCATAGAGATAGAAATAGCCGCGCAGGCTGAGCGCCTCCAGATAGGCGATCAGCGCGCTGTCGAGCGATGTCGCACGGGCCACCGAGAGCGAGGACAGCGCCGAACGGTAGAGCAATGGCAGCGACAGCAACTCGTCTTCAGAAAGCGTGCGCGGCGCGCGTCTTTCGACGCGGGCCAGCAGCGCCTCGAACGCCTTCCAGTCGGCCTCGCGCTCCTGGCGGAAGCTTGCCAGCGACTGGCGTACGGCATCGGTGCCGGCGGGCAGCGTCATAGGAGGTTCTCCTCCTTGAGCTGGATATAGCGCTCGACCAAGGCCGGACCGAGCCGCTGATGGTCGGCCTCGATCACATGCGCGCCCAGCAGCCGCAGTCGCCCGATCACCACTTGCCGTTCCCGAAGCAGGCCACCCGCGGTGACCGCGCGGGCCACATCCTCGGGTTTCGCGGGCTGCATGTCGGCCAATGTCTCCAGTTCGACATCCTTCATCAGCATGAACAGCACCAGATGCCGCTCGGTCAGCCGGCCGACGGTGCGTAGCATCAGTTCGGCGCTGATCGGGTCGACGAAATCGGTGAAGACGATGACCAGCGAGCGACGGTCGAGCTTGGCCGCCAATGTCGTCAGCGCCAGCGTGAAATTGGTCTCTTCGCCGGAATAGTCGATCTCGGCGGCGCGCTTCTGGATCATCGTGAAACTCGGCGAGCCGCGCACCGCGCCGCTCGAGACGCGGGGCGTGGCATCGAAGGAGAACAGGCTGACGAGGTCGCCGCCCTTGAGCGCTATGAAGGCCGACAGAAGTGCCGCCGTCACCGCCCGGTCGACTTTCGGCACGCCGTCGACCGGCTCGCACATCAGCCGGCCGCTGTCGATCGCCAGCACGATGTTGTTGTTCGCCTCGATCCTGAACTCACGCGCCAGAAGCTTGCCGTGGCGGGCGCTGCGCTTCCAGTCGATCATCCGCCGGCCCATGCCTGGCTGATAGTCCTTCAGCGCCTCGAACTCGCGGCCCTGGCCGGCTCGCCTCTGCGCGTGGCCGTCGGCCAGCGCGGAGCGCTGCAGCAAAGTGATCGCCTCGTCGCGCGCGCTGCTGACGTCGGGCAGTACCGCCACCTTGCGGTCCATCGGCAGCACGACCTGGCTCCAGGTCAGCCCGAACGGGCCGTTCCAGCGCAGCCAGACCTGGTCGAAACTGGCAATGCCGCGCCTGCGCGCCGTGAATTCGAGATCGAGCGTGCCGCCATTCGCCGGCAACGCGCCGCCTGTGCGGCCGACCGGCTCCACACGCTGATCGTGGCCGACACGCGCTTGCAGCACGCGCGCCTGCTGGCCGAGGCTGGCCGCGACATGCACGGTAAAGCGCCCGCCGACGCCGACCTGCGGTGGCGCCGAGAGACTGGCGCTGAGCGAGGCACGCCCACGCCCGGCCGCCGCGTCGACCGCGAGAAATGCAAGCAGCACACAGATCCACAGCAGGCCCAGGTACCAGACATGCGGCAGCGCAAGCGCGATGAGGAAGGCAGGGATCGCCCCCGCCGCCGCTGCCCACACCGCTTTGCCGGTCGGGTAGATCAACGCGGCGCCTCCGTCTGGTCGACGAGGTCGGAAACGATCTGCTCGACCAGCCGCCCATCGATCTCCGCCGCCGGCGACAGGATGACGCGGTGGCGCAGCGCTGGTATGGCGAGCGCCTTGACGTCGTCGGGGATGACATAGGCGCGGCCGTCGAGTGCCGCCCTGGCGCGTGCGGCCCGGGCTAACATGGCGCCCGCCCGCGGGCTGGCGCCGACCTCAAGGTCCGGGCTTTCGCGCGAGCGGCGAACCAGGGCCGCTATATAGCCGACGACATCGTCGACCAGCGTCACGTCACCAACCGTGGCAAGTGCTGTTTCCAGCGTCTTGCGGTCCGTCTGCGCGTTGATGCCGTATTGCGCAATATCGTGCGAGGCGGTGCCGCCGCCATGATGGACGATGATGGCCCGTTCCTCCTTGAGATCGGGATAGCTCACCCGATGCTTGAACAGGAAGCGGTCGAGCTGTGCCTCGGGCAGGGGGTAGACGCCCTGATGCTCGATCGGGTTCTGCGTCGCCACCACCATGAAGTTCTGGCTGAGCGCATGCGTGGTGCCGTCGAAAGTGACGGCGTGTTCCTGCATGGCCTCCAGAAGGGCGGCCTGCGTCTTCGGCGGCGTGCGGTTGATCTCGTCGGCAAGCAAAAGGTCGCAGAAGATCGGCCCGCGCGTCAGCGTGAACTGCCCGCTCTGGAAATTGTAGATGTTGGAGCCGACGATATCGCCAGGCATCAGGTCGGGCGTGAACTGGATGCGGCCATAGGCGACGCCAAGCGCTTGCGCGAAGCATCGCGCGGTCATGGTCTTGGCGGTTCCCGGCGGGCCTTCCAGCAATATGTGACCGCCGGCGAACAATGCCGTCAGCATCAGATCGACCGTGTCGCGCTGCCCGGTGATTGCTTTCGCCACTTCTTCCCTGATCGCGGTCGCCAGGGCCTTCACATCATCGACGTTCACCGAGCCTCCTTGTCGTCCAGTCATGCAGCGCTTCCGCTGCTTGATGCATTTGCGCCAGATTCCTGGCTTCGCTCGCGGCCTTGAAGCGACGGCTGAAGCCCTGCGTTTCGCTTCGGTCGCGAGAATCGAGCCAGCGGTCGAGCGCTTCGCCCGGCAAGCCTTGCGGCGCGCCGAGCAATGCGCCGGCACGCGCCCGCATCAGCGCCGCATACCGATCGCCGAGCTCCCCGAGCCGCCCGGCGCGCTTCAAGAGCATCGCCGTGCTGTCGACCAGCGCCCGCTTGCCGAAGGCAATCGCCCGGGCCTCGGTGCGCGGCGGCCCGAACCGGCCGAGCCCATGCAGGAAGGCGAGGGCCGCCGCCGCCAGCACCGACAGCGTCAGCGCCAGGAAGGGCGGCTCGACCAAAAGCTTGGCAAGATCGTATTTCTGCCCGACGCCATGCAGCGTCAGGTCGAACATCACCGCGCCCTTGCCGGGCTCCAGCATGGCGATGATGTCGAGTGCCGCCGCCGCCTTTTGCGGATCCTTCAACGCCGCGTTGTTGATAAGATCGGGGTCGGTCAGGATGTAGAACGGCCCTTCGTCGAGCTCCGTGAGAACGGCCTTGCCATTGCCCGCCGCGATCAAGGGGTGATCGTCCGCGACCCATTGCAGGTCTTCCGGCGCGGCGACCATGCGGCCGGCGACGTCGATCTGCCCGACCGAACTCTTGCCTTCGCCAAGCTTGGCCTTGGCGATGCGCCCGAGCCAGTCATTGACGGCGGTATCGGGCAGCCGTTCGAGCTTCATCTCCCAGCCTTCATGGTCCTGCAACGGCAAGGTGATCCATTTGGGCAACACGAACAGCGTGGCCTTGCCCGAGCGAAGCTTGATGATTCTTGCCAGCGCGCCCGGGTCGCTGTTTGGCGCGATGGTGACGATCAGCAGGAATTCGGACGCCAGGCCGGAGCTGAGCGCTTCCTCGCTGCGCGCCATCGGTGGCGCCTGTCCATTGGCGAGTTTCAGCCATTCGACGAGCCCGGCATAGCCGGAGCCGCCCTTGGAGAGCGGCGTGCCGCCGCCTTCCGGCTGGCGAAAATCCGGCGCGTAGGTCGACAGCAGGAAAAATCCCGCCGCCGCCAACAGGCTGGCAAAAATGCCCCAGAACAGGGTTTTGCGGTTGAACGGTTCCTGCGCGGCCTCGACCGCCGGCGCGCTCATGTCCAGGCATCCCTGAAGGCGAAGCGTTCATAGGCGCCGCGCGCCTGCTGCCAGCCATCGGCTCCGACCGGCCGGCGGGCAAACAGCGCTGCCTCGACGATGCGCGCGATCTCGCTGAAGGGGCTGCGTGCCCGCGCCGGCAACGATGTGGCGCTGGCGATGTCGCGCGAGGTGAGCGACGGGCGCAGAAAGTCGGGCAGCCGCCCTGCAATGTCGGCGACGCTGCGGCGAAGCAGAAGATGCACCGCTTCGTCATAGTCGCCGCGCGCGGCGAGCGCGTCGGCCTCGGACAGCAGGATCTGCGCGGCACCAACATCCGGGCGCCATGCCTCTTCCGCCTCTGCCTGCTTGCGGGCGCGCCGCCACGGCAGGCGCCATGCCACGCCCTTGGCCTCCAGGGCAACGAGAAGCGCGATGACCGCGACGCCGACGATCACCGCGCCCCAGAACAGGTAGATCATGTAAGGGCCGATCTTCGCCAATGCTTCCAGGAAAGGCCGCAGCCATTCCGGCGGCTCGGGCTGCACCAGCGTCGGCAGGTCAAACTGGATGGAATCGTCCGCAAGCAACTGCTTGTGTATCTTTGCCAGCCATTCGGCGTCCTGCGGCTGTGCGACTGTCACCCGCTCGCCCCTCTGCACCTGCGGTTTGGTGCCGACACTGGCAATACGCCTGGACAATTGCAAGGCCACTGGACGAAGCCTTTTAATCTTGCCAGATTTACTTTCGAGGTTGGTTGTTTGGACGTTGCGGCGGCTCGGGGGAATATCATGACCACTGCGACATTGGGACAACCCGGCCGATTCGAGATCGGCAGGGTGTTCAACAACACCTTTGCCGTCATCGGCCGCAACATCGGGCTTTGCCTTGGCCTTGCCGCGTTGTTCGCCGGCGCGCCGACGCTGCTTGTCCGGTTGTGGACCCAGCCTCAGGTCGACGCGATGTTGCATGGCGATCCGGGCGCGATGGCGGATCCCCATGCGATGTTTCGCAATTCCTACCTCAGCCTCGTCGCCGGGCTGGTTTCCTTCGTTTTCACCATGCTGCTTCAGTCGTCACTGGTCCGGGCGACGATCGAGGACCTGAACGGCAGGCGGCCCTCCTTCGGCGACTGCATTCAGATTGCGATCCGCTTCCTGCTGCCGACGCTGGCGATTGGCTTCCTCGTCGCCTTTGGCTCGGTCCTTGCCATGCTGGCCCTGATTGTGCCCGGCATCATCTTGTGGCTCGGATGGTCGATGTCGGTGCCGGTCCTGATTCAGGAGCGGCGGGGCGTTTTCGGCTCGATGTCGCGCAGCCGTGCCCTGACCAAGGGCAACCGCTGGTCGCTGTTTGGCCTGTTTCTCATATTGATGATCATCGCGATGGTCATCCAGTGGGGGATATTGCTGGTTTTCGTCCTGTTTGGCGGGATTCTCGCGCATCTGGGCGCCGCGCTGGTGCAGACCGTGGTCTCCATGGTGCTGTCGATCGCCGCCGCGGTCAGCTATGTCGAGCTGCGCCAGGTCAAGGAAGGCGCAAGCATCGACGAACTGGCGCGGATATTCTCGTAGCGGACGGCGCCATCACATGAGGGCTACAGCTGCCGAGTCCGACACCTTCGCCGCAGCGTCATCAAAATGGATGGCGACTTTCGTCCGCGCCTGTGGTGGCATCGAGCCCAGGTGGAGAGCGGCCCCCCGAGCAACAGGTGATCCTATCTTCCGGTGAGTGGGCCAACTCCCTCATTAAGCGGGCCTCTTTGTAGGCTCCGACCGAGGACAGTCGATATGCAAGATCCCGCCGAGCGGAACAAAAGGCCGCCTCATACCCAACCAGCCGAAGATGAGCGCCTGGCGCGGCTCGAGAAAACAGCCAGGCTCAAACGGCTTCGGTCTTACGCTTCCTGGCTTGCACCTGATGCATGCGCCCAATTTCATGATGAGATCGACTGCTCCGCACTAATTGAGGAAAGCCGTTCCTTCAGCCTGGCCTGATCGGCTGATGCCGCCGCGCTGCCCGGTCCGTGCTGTGGCGGCTCGGGCTTCCATCGCCTGAAGATCTTCTGAAGAAACATCCTCAGATCGGAATCTCAGTGACAACAACCGCGCTGCACGCTCGTCCGGCACAGGCATGACGAGCTGATCGCCACATCCGCCTTGGCCAGCGCCGTGGCGAGCTTTGCCTGCAGGGCCGGCAGCTCCTCGCTCTCGCCACGCCGCCTCAAACATTCAACCAACCCATGCAGCGCCCAGACATTGTCCGGGTGCTGGGCGCAGCGCTGCACCTTGCCGCTGATGCCGAGATCGTCGCGATAGACCCGCTCGGCCTCTTGCACGTGGCCCCGGTCGAGAAGCAAGGCCGCCAGCGCATGGCGGGGAGGGTGCATCCACGCCCATGGCTCGGTGTAGGAGAGGTTGTCATCCAGCTCGACCGCCTGGCGCAAATGGGCGTAGGCCTCCTCGTGTCGGCCCTTGTGGTAGGCAAGCTCACCGTCGAGCAAGGCGACACCGACAGCGAGCGAGGCGCGGGTCGGGTTGCTGAGGAAACGCCGTTCGGCCGGAATGGTCTCCATATGCCGGTGGAACCGGTCGCGCTCGCGCTCGGCTTCCGTGAATTGCCTCAGCGTCGCATGCGCGACGCCCTTGGCGTAATGCTGCATGGCCGCAGTCAGCACATAGAGGCCGGGCTCTTCGACCGCCGGTTCGTCGATGATCTCCTGCCAGCGGCCGAAGCGCACCTGCACGTGCGATTTCATCGCATGGTAGCCCTCCACCGTTTGCGTCAGTTTGGGCCGGTCCAGGATGGCGACCACGTCTCGCGTCACCAGGCTGCGCACCTTGTCGGCGGCCCACAGCGCCGGCCGGTACTGGCCAAGGAACATGCAGGTGAACATCATCAGATGCAGGTCGTGGCAGCAGCCGAGCAGGTAATAGGTCGGCTCGTCCGCATAGGCGAGATAGAGGTCATTGGCGCGGACCGCCTTTTCGCTGGCGATCCTCGCCTTCTCATAGTCGCCGCACAGCACGTAGATATGCCCCGGCATGTGGTTCATGTGCCCGGCATCGGGACACATTTCGCCGAGCCGGTCGGCCGAGCGCAGGCCGCGCTCCGGCATGGTGGACATTTCCAGGAGATGGATGTGCAGGTGCAGGATCGCCGGATGTTGCGCCGCGCCTGCCTCGTCGGCAAGCCGGATCGACCGCTCGCAAACCTCCAGCGCTTCAAGCACGTCCGAATTCGGCGCCGGCTCGCCGGTCTTGAGGTTCCACAGCCGCCGCACCGTGCGCATCATCAGCGCCTCGACCAGCAGCGCCATCACATCATGGTCGTCGGGAAAATCCTGGTAGACCCGCCGCATCGCGGCGGCATAGGTATCATCCCATCGTTCGAATTCCTGCGGGCTGACCTTGTGCGGCTTCTGGAAGCGAGAGGCCAGCGCCTCGATCAATCGCCGTTCGACATCGCTGGCGCCGGCCGCGTGGGCACGCGCAAGCCGGACATGCTGGAAGCAGCGCCTGGTCGCGCTGTTGACCTCGACCTCACCATGTTCCTTCCAGGTCAGATTGTAGAAAGGCCCGGCGGCATAGGCGATGCCCCAATGCACCATCGCGCAGCCGGGATCGGTCTCCAAGGCCTTCTCAAAGCACTTGATGCCTTCCTCATGGTTGAAGCCGTAGCACCAGTTCAGCCCGATATCGAACCAGCGCTGGGTCTCAGTCGAGCGGGTGGAGATCGGGCGGCGATAGGTGCCAAGGTTGAAGCGGTCCATTTCCCGGCTCGTCTGACTCATTGTCTTCGTCAGACAAGCGCAGTCGGTGTGCCCAATGCTTTCTGACCTTCAGCACAATCCAGACTAACTTGCAATTTGGCTATTTTAACCCGCATATCCGCATCACCCTATATGGCACCACTATATATCGTGGCACCACTGTACGGAACACGCACCGATATTTGGAACTGCTGAGCGGGTGACCTGAAAAACAGGATCTGCAAATCAGAATTTATAGGCGATCCCGATTCGGACCTCGTTGGTCTTGAGGTGTTCGTGCTCTTCCCAACCCGAGTCAGTGTTATCGGTTGCAGTCGTAACCTTGCCGAAATCTGTATAGCGATATTCGGCCTGGCCGACCCAGTTCTTGTTGAAAGCGTAAGCGAGACCCGCGCCGACCGTCCAGCCGGCCTTGATGGTAGACTTGGAATCCGTTGCCGGCCCGTCTTCGAACTTCGTATGAATGTCTCCCAGCGCCAAACCGCCGGTGACATAGGGTAGCCAGTTGTCAAAGGCATAGCCCAGGCGCCCGCGCAACGAACCCTGGGCATCGACATGGGTATTGTCGTCACTTCCGAACGGCCAGTCCGGGTTGTGGCCGACAATCCCGGAGGCCTCGATATCGCCTTCGACGCCGCCGACGATATTGCCCCATTGCATATTGTAGCCGGCAAAAATACCGCCGGTGACCCCACGGAGCCTGAAGCTATCCGAATAATCTGAATCGCCGCTGGCGATGTTCTCGTCCTGGATATGGTCCTTGCCCCACGCGTAACCGATCTGGCCGCCGATATAGGCGCCTGTCCAATCGTACGTGGAAGCGACCGGAAGCTCGTTCACAACATCTGCCGCCATGGCCGAAGTAAGGGTGGCGCCCAAAAATGCTGCTGCCAAAAGGTATTTCATGGCCTGTCCCCGCATGGAGCTATGCCTAATCCTAGCTCTGTGTATCAGTATCACAGGAGTTCCCTTACGGAAGGCAATTGCAGGGTCGAGGCGCACACTTTTCCCAAAGCATGTTGCGACGGCGCAACAAAAGGGTGTTTTGGAGGGGCGTTTGGCCTGTTTCCGAACGATTGTCGCTCCGATCTTCGAGTTCGCGGAGGACCCGCGTCGCCACGGTGAGCCAGCCGCGCCTGGATTCCTTCGCCATCAATGTGTGCCTCCAAGCATTGCAAACGCCATGGTTGCACCGCCGCTGTTTAAGAGGGGTAGGGCTGGCGTCGATGACAAAAAAGCCGCCCTGCTTGTGCCAGCCTGGGCGGCTGTTGAAAATGTAGCTCTGAATGGGAATTGAACCCATTACGTCGGTTTTGCAGACCGATGCGTCACCGTCCCGCCCTCAGACCGTGCTGGTCTTAAGGCCGCCCCACCAACACGCGTCAACCTGTTCTGTCGGCGTGCCCCTGCGCGGTTTGGGTGACGATACGGGGACTGTCGGTGGCGCGCCGCCCTTAATTGGTCCCGTCGTGCGGCCCTTCGTTTTGCCAGCCGGCCAGCTCCGGCAGGTCGTCGAGCCAACTTTTCTCGCTCCTCAAAGTATCTCGGGCCTGCGGTGCGGCCTCCATGGCGTTTCGAATCAGCCAGTCCACCCACTTCCGATAGGCGACCGGATCCAGTTGCGGCGGCAGCACCTTGGCCTTGGCCAGCATGCGTTTGCGGAAACTGGTTTGCCTGCGCAGTTTGGTCGTCGTGAACTTGATGACCTTGCCTTGATAGTCGATCGTCCAGCGATCGCCTCCAAGACTGACAAGGCTGTCGATGGAGAAACCGGCATCGACCGGCCTGTCCCGCCAAGGCAGTTCGACGGCCTTCTTCCTCAACTCGATGGCCCATCGCCTGTAATCGGCCCCGGCACGCTGGGGCGGCAGTACGCCGGCCTGTTCGAGTATCTTCCTTCGGAAGGTCGGTTGCTTCTTGAGCTGGCCGGTCGTGAACTCGACGCGATGCCCACGAAACTCGACATGCCAACGGATCCTTCCGTTGCCGACATATTTCACCAGCCTGTCGATGAGGAATTCGCCATTGGCAAGCGTCACGCAGCCTTGGCTGATGCTTTCGTGAATGAACTCGGTGTCGGTGACCATTATCCGGCCTCGTGCAGAACTTCAGGCAGCTTAGCCATTGGAACGCACCTGCCACCATCAATCTTCTTCACTCGGGAAATATCACCTTCCTCGAGCCGCCTAAAGAGTGACGCGCCGCTTGCTGCCGGCTGCCTCGAACCTTCCATCCTGACAAGAATATGCAAACCGTCGTGTTACAGTCAGATGGTGTCATGTCATCGATCGCATGGCGATCGAAGCAAATGGGAGAGTTCGCCACGTCCAGGATCAACCGCCGCGCCTTGCTTTTCCACTCCGGCAGCGCAGTCGTCACCTCGACGGTTGCGGCAACCGCACGCGGCACAGGGTCGCCGGGCCAAGACCAGGAACCGTCCGATAGACTGCGAGAGCTGATCGAGGCGCACAGGACGGCATACGCGGCGTTCGGCAAGGCGCTGCACGACTTAGGCGGCGACTCCGACAGGGCCAGCCGGGAGGAGGAGAGGGCGCTGCTCGCCATCTGCGGCCATGCCGCGGTTGAGGAAGGCGATCGCCTGGCCAAGGCCCGATATCTTTTGGAGACAGAGGCGCGCGGCGAACTCGACCTCGCAGAGCATATGCAGGCTGTTCTTCGATCGACGATGTGGAAGGCATGAGGCGACCGGCGTGCAACCACGACAGTATCCGGCAAGGGAGGTTCGCCAAATCCTTCCGTTTTCGAGAAACGAAAGGATTTGTCTTCTGCCTGCGGCCGACGGGCGGAGCTGCAGCCATATTCATGTCGCGACAGCAGCCTCGCCGCCCGACGAGAAACCTTTTAGCCAGCAGCCCTACGCCGGCTTGGCGTATTGCTCGGCGCTCATGACCTCGATGCAGACGAAGCGTTCGTTGCCTTCCACCCAGGCGTCGTGGCCGGGCGGGATCGTATAGGACGTACCCTTCGTTAACGTCTTCTGGGTCCCGTCGTTCATCTTGACGGTGATGGTTCCGGAAACGACGTAGCCGACATGCGATACCTGACAGCTATCCGTCTTGACGACCGGCTTCACGCATTCGGACCATTTCCATCCCGGCTCCATGTTGAGCCGCCCGAGCGTAAAGCCTGGAAGCCGCACCACCTCGACACGTGTCTTGTCGGGCGAGCGAACCTCATCCGGGTTGTCGTGAGATTTGGATTCAAGTTTGGTGACATTTATTCCACCATCGGCCATGGCATCCTCCCATACGCGACGCGGAGCCCGATGCTGTCACCTTTTCAATATATTAGCAATTGCTTTTATATCTCGCGAAGGTCGACCACAGCCGCGCTCACCACCTGAACGGGTGACCTGGAATGGCCTGCATCAGGACATAAGGTTCTGTGTAAGCTGCTGATTGAAATTATGAATAAACTTGGCTGGGGTTCTTGGAAGCTTTTCGAACTTTCTGCCTTGCACCTCCGGCCGAATTGCGCGTGCTCATGGCTGAGATCGGGATATCAGGAGGCGCTATGGGGCAAGCTTGATCAGCACGTCCGCATGTGCCCGTCCCTCAACTGACCTCAACTGAGGAGTATGGCATGGAGACTGCGCGGTTACTCACATCACCATGGCACTGATCTTGCGGAAACGCATGACGGACAGGGCAAAGAATCCGCCGCCGACCAGGCCAACAACGGCAAATTGCGGCCACACGACGTCAAAACCAGCACCGCGATAGAGGATTGCCTGGGCGAAGCTGACGAAATGGGTCGATGGTGACAACTGCATCACCGCCCGCAGGAATGCTGGCATGCTGTCGAGCGGCGTATTGCCACCGGAGAGGATGTTCATCGGCAGGGCGATCAGGATGAACAGGAGCCCTAGCTGCGGCATTGAGCGGGCGACCGTGCCCAGGAAGATACCGATGGCGGTAGCAAAGAACAAATAGAGCATGACGCCTGCCATGAATAGCGGAATGGATCCGACGATCCGAATTCCGAGCAATGTCTCTATCACCAGCCAAAGCGACAGGCCGACCGCGACGGTGATTACCAGGCCGTTCGCCCACACCTTGGCAGCTGCGATCTCGAGAGGCGTAAGCGGCATGATCAGCAGATGCTCCAGGGTGCCGTGTTCACGCTCGCGGATGATTGCAGCGCCCGCAAGTATGATGGCTAGCATGTTGACATTGCCGATGATGGCCATGACGGCATTGAAAAGTTGCGTGGTGAGGTTGGGATTGAAGGCGACGCGGACAGCGAGATTTGCCGGGTCGTATCGTAACGGTTTGGCATGAGCGGCAGAGCGAGCGATTTCGCCGGCGATGATCTGCTGCAGATAACCAGCGCCGATGCCGGCTTGCATCATAGCGGTGGCGTCGACATTGACCTGGATAGCCGGCCGGCGCCCTGCCATGACGTCGCGCTCGAAATAGGGCGGGATGTCGAGGACAAACGTACTGCGGGCGGCGCCCATCAGCTCGTCAACCTTGCCGGCTGCTACCTCGGTTGGACGGCTGAAATAGGGCGGCAGCAGAGCCGTGGCGATCGAGCGCGAGAGGACCGAGTGGTCCTCGTCGACGATAGCGACGGCAGTGTTGTGGATCTCCTGTGCGGGACTCTCAGCCTGCGTATAGACCGCCAACGAGAAGGAGTAGACGACGAAGCCGAAGAGTACGAAATCGCGCGAGAAGCTCCGCAACTCCTTGACGCCGAGCCAGAAGATGTTCGCCATGTGCTGGGTCACGTCACCGCTCCTGCCGGCGGAGGAATGCCAGGCTGATCAAGGTGAGAAGCGGGATGAAGACCGCAAGTGCCAGCAGGTTTCCGGCAAGCTCTTGGAAGCCCAGCGCCTTGGTGAAGGTGCCGACCGAGATGCGCAGGAAATACATCGCCGGGAACGTGTGGGCCATGAAGGCCGGAAAACCCGCCAGGGAGGAGACGGGCGTCAGCATGCCTGAGAACTGCACGGCCGGTAGAGAAGTCATGATGCCGGTGGCGAAGATGGCAGCGATCTGGGTGTTGGTGAAGGTCGAGATCACCAATCCGTACCCGGTCATGGCGGTCACATAGAGGACCGCGCCGACCAGCAGCGCGAGCAGGCTGCCCTTGAGCGGCACGCCGAACAGGAAGATCGCCATGGCAAGCAGACTCAAGAAGCTGACGAAGGCGACCACCACATAGGGGAGTTGCTTGCCGAGCAGGAATTCCAGGCGACGGACCGGCGTTACATAGAGGTTGGTGATCGAGCCGAGCTCCTTCTCGCGCACCACGCCCACGGCCATGAGGATAGCCGGGATGAAGGCAAGCAGCATGGCGATGGTGCCGGGAACCATCGCGTAGATGCTGTCGAAGTCCTGGTTATAGCGGAAGCGCGTCTCGATGCTGGCCGGAGCCGCCGCTGACGGGCCGTTCGGCTGCAGACGCGCCAGATCGGTCAGGTATTGCTGATGTACGCCGCTCACATAGGCCCGCGCTGTCTCGGCTCGGAACGGCATCGCGCCGTCCACCCAGGCGCCAATCTCGGCGGAAGTCCCTCGCCGCACGTCGCGGCCGAAACCGGGTGGCACTTCGATGGCCACCGTCACAATGCCGCTCCTCAGGCGATTTTCCAGGTCGCTGTAGTCGGCGAGCACCGATTTCTCGGTGAAATAAGGCGAGCCGCGGAACTCTTGCAGATAGGTGCGGCTCTCCGGCGTGTTGTCGCGATCTAGCGCCGCGAAGCTCAGTTGGTTGACGTCGGTGTTGATGCCGAGCCCAAACACAATCATGAGGAAGGCCGTGCCGAGGAGTGCGAAGCCGAGCCGGACAGGATCCCGCCACACCTCCAGCGCTTCGCGTAGCGAATAGGCGAGGAGCCGCCCGAGGCTGAAGCCCCGCCGTGGCGTAGCGCGCACCGGGCCAACGGCGGGGGCGACTGCCTGGCGGGCCGGCGAGGGCCGGGGCGTTTCTCTTTCACCGGCTTCAAGATAGGCGACGAAGGCGTCCTCGAGATTGGCCGCACTCGTGGCGGTGACCAGTTCGGCAGGCGTTCCGGTGGCCAGCACACGCCCCGCTTGCATGAGCGCGAGACGATCGCAGCGCGCCGCTTCGTTCATGAAATGGGTGGAGACGAAGATGGTGACCCCGTGACGGCGCGACAGATCGACGAGAAGTTCCCAGAAGCCGTCACGAGCGAGTGGGTCGACCCCCGAGGTTGGCTCGTCGAGAATAAGGAGTTCCGGCTCATGAACCACTGCGACAGCAAGCGAGAGCCTCTGGCGGATGCCAAGAGGCAACTGCGCTGCCCGCTGATCGATATGGGGTCCTAGGCCGAAGCGCTCGACCAGTTCCGCAATGCGGACTCGCGCCTTGTTGGCGGGCAGGTGGAAGAGCCGTGCGTGCAGGTCGAGGTTCTGCCGCACGGTGAGCTCCGTGTAGAGCGAGAAGGATTGCGACATGTATCCGACGCGTCCGCGCAGGCGCATGTCGGTGCCGTCGATCGGTTGCCCGAACAGCCAAGCCGTGCCACTGGAAGCTGGCAGCAGCCCGGTCAGCATCTTCATCGTCGTGGTCTTGCCGCAGCCGTTCGAACCGAGGAAGCCGAAAATCTCGCCGCGCTCGATGGTGAAGTTCACGCCGTCGACAGCGACGAAGTCGCTGAAGCGCCGGGTCAGGTTGCGGGCGACTATCGCCGCCTCGCGCTCGCCGGACGGACGCGGTGGGACGGAGAGCGTCCGCCGCCTGGCGCGGACTGCCTCGGGCAGGAGCGCGATGAAGCTTTCTTCCAGGTTAGGCTGTCCTGTGCGCGCCTTCAACTCGGCCGGCGAGCCTATCGCGAGGATGCGGCCGGCATTGATGGCGATGATTTCGTCGAAGCGCTCTGCCTCCTCCATATATGCGGTGGCGACAACCACGCTCATGCCAGGGCGTGCGGTGCGCATGCGCTCGATCAGTTCCCAGAACTGCCTGCGCGACAAAGGGTCGACGCCGGTGGTCGGCTCATCGAGGATGAGGAGATCTGGGTCGTGGACGAGGGCGCAGCAGAGGCCGAGCTTTTGCCGCATGCCGCCGGAGAGCTTCTTGGCCGGACGGTTGGGAAAAGGGGCGAGGCCGGTCGCCTCGAGAAGGGCGTCGATACGTCGATGGCGCTCGAGTGCCGGCTGGCTGAATAGGCGGCCGAAAAAGTCGATGTTCTCCCGCACGCTGAGATCGGGATAAAGATTCTTGCCGAGGCCTTGCGGCATATACGCGATGCGCGGGCAAGCGGCGACGCGGTGGCCGCGGTCCGCCATATCGCCGCCAAGCACCGCCACACAGCCGCTCTGGACGCGCTTTGCACCGGCGATGAGGCCGAGCAGCGTCGATTTCCCGACACCGTCCGGGCCGATCAGCCCGACGAGTGCGCCGGCCGGGAGGGCGAGCGTCACGTTGTCAAGCGCCAGTGTCCGGCCATAGCGGTGCGATAGCCCGTCGACGGCTATGACGGGATCATCGGGACTGTTCATCGGTCCGGCCTGCAAGCGAAATCGGCCATTCCGTGCCCGGATCGACTCGAACATAAGCCAAGCCTGGAAGACCGGAGCCGACCTCTGCCGAGTGGGCGCGCAGATAGTCGGCGTCCACCCGCACGCGGACCCGAAACATCAACTTGTCGCGTTCCGCCTTGGTCTCTACCGCCTTCGGCGTGAATTGTGCTTGGTCGGAGACGAAGACCACCTTGGCCGGGATTGGTGCATCAGGCCTGGCGTCGAGCACCACACGGGCGTCGCTGCCCATCATCGCGCGACCGGCTTGTGCCGTGGGCAAGAAGACATCCATATAGACATAGCCGGTGTCGAGCATGGTCAAGACCTTGCCGCCGGCGCCGATCACCTCGCCGACATTCGCGAGGCGATATTGGATGCGACCAGCGCGCGGCGCGACGAGCGAATTGTCAGCGATGTTGATGTGATAGAGGTCGACATCGTGGTTGGCCGCAGCCAGTGTCTGTTCGGCCTCGCCGACACGCGCGTTGGCTGCCGCAAATGCAGCGTTG
Organism: Mesorhizobium sp. WSM4312; assembly: GCF_002294875.1. Taxonomy (NCBI): domain Bacteria; kingdom Pseudomonadati; phylum Pseudomonadota; class Alphaproteobacteria; order Hyphomicrobiales; family Phyllobacteriaceae; genus Mesorhizobium; species Mesorhizobium sp. WSM4312. The sequence continues at coordinate 269,951 of NZ_NSFU01000008.1, forward strand.
GCGGCGTCCAACTGTTGGTGGCGCTGGTCGAGGATCTCGGTCGTCGCATAGCCTTTGTCGGCAAGGTAGATTGCGCGGGCGAGCTGCTGCTCAGCGAGCTTCACCTGTGCCTTCTGCTGCTCGACGCTGGCGCTCGCCTCGTCGAGCATGCGGCTCGCTCCGAGCATCTGTGCCTCGGCCTTGTGGAGCGACGTTTCGAGGTCTTGCGTATCCATCCGAGCGACTACCTGGCCGGCGCGGACGCCGTCGCCCTCGTCGGCAAGGAGCGCGGCGATGCGGCCGCCGAACTTGGCTGCGATGTCGATCTCGTCGGCCTCGACCCGGCCGTTGCCGAAGGCGATGCCTGCTGGAAGTCCAGGCTCGGCATGCTGCCACCAATATCCGCCTGCCGCGGCCGCGGCCGCGGCTAAACCCAGCGCCAACCCAAGCCAAAGCCGGCGGCGCGGTCTCACGGCGGAAGCGACAGGTTGCAGAGGAGTAGGCTCGGGTAAACTCGGCACGAGCATTCGGCTCACCGAACGGTCCTTCGGGGGGATCAACTCGGTACTGCCTGCGTCAATGAAATCGGTGTTTTGCATTCGTCGATCCAATCAGCCAGACTTAACTTCGCCCGAATGCGGCGACCGGACGTTGATCTGTGTCAAAAGTAGTTGGCAGGCGCGCAGACGGTTCTGTCAGCAAGTTACGAATATGAAGGCGGCAAAGCCTAGGAAACGTACCAAAGTGCCAGGAAACCAGCTAAACGGGGCCAGGAAGATTGGGACAAAGCCAATCACATCCAAGTCCAGGTCTGGCGACGCGGCTTTCGGCCACCAACCTCGAGCACGCAATCATGGGCGCGTCGGGCGGCTTCGATTCCACGAAGGCGCTGATCGTGGCGGCGCGCGCCATGGACCTGGTCGGCAGAGCGCATCAAAGGCGTGCTGGCGAAGCACTTCGGCGAACGATCGGCTTCGAGATCGGCATCAAACAGGTTGAGGACCGTATCTGGCTTCGATGATGATGCATGCAGGCTCGAACCACTCCAAACCCGTTCGGGCCAAGAGTGTTACCCATGCCTCCGGTAAAAACCGTAATCCACGTGCCAGGAACGGACCTAAAGATATATGGCTGGGGAACCTGGATTCGAACCAGGACTAACGGAGTCAGAGTCCGTGGGTCTACCGTTAACCTATTCCCCAGCAGGCGCGGTATGAACCGCGCGGGCCGAACGGCTGAGCCGCTTGAGCGCTGCCTTGTAGCCACCAGCGGAAAATAGTCAAGCCTGCTCTGCGGTTCAATCGCTACGTTTTGACAGCTGGGTTTCATACGCCGGGGTTCAGGTGCGCGGGGGCGGGCACAAAATCCAATCCGCGCCTCAGCTCTCCGTCCGGCTGAACTGCGAACGCTCGAAGAACAGCACCACGCCCAGGCCCAGAATCAGCGGGATGATCAGGTAAAACAGCCGGAACACCAGCAGCGCCGCCAGCACGCCGACCGGCTCCATGTCGGAAAGCCCGGTGAGGAACACCACCTCGAACACGCCAAGGCCGCCCGGCGCGTGCGAGATCTGGGCGACCGAGAAGGAGACGAGGAAGACGCCGAGCACGACGAAATAGCCGGGATTGTGCGCCTCGGGCAGGGCGAAGAAGATGATCGCCGCGGCGGCAATCAGTTCGATCGGGCCGATCAGCAATTGCCTGGCGACGATCGGCAGTGCCGGATAGTGCAGTTGGAATCTGGCGATCTTCAACCGGCGCAAATGCAGCCAGCTGCCGAAGATGTAGGCGGCGACGAGGAGCAGCATCGCGATGCCCGCCGCTTCCGACAGGCCATGATGGGCGATGCCAGAGAAGCGATCGATGATCTGAGGCTCGAACACCAGCACGAGGCCGGAGGCGAGAATCGTCGACAGCACGAAGGTGATCCAGCAGATCGCCACCAGCACGCCGACATCCTGACCGGTCAGCCCCCTGGTGCCATAGGCGCGGTAGCGGATGACGGCGCCCGAAAACACCGATCCGCCGATATTGTGCGACAGCGCATAGGTGGTGAAGGAGCAAAGGGTCACGAACAGCCACGACACACGCTTGCCGATATGCAGCAGTGCGATGTGGTCGTAGCCGGCGAGCGCGGCATAGGCGATGACGGAACTCAGCGCCGCCAGCACCCAGCCGCGGGTTGGGATGGCGGCGAGCCCATCCCAGACATCGTCGAGCGAAATACCGCGCAGTTCATGCCAGAGCAGCAGCAGCGAGAAGATCACCGCGGCGATGCCGACGACCGGCCAGAAATAGCGTTTCCAGTTCATTGCCTGACTGCCATGCGCTGCGTGCCCGCGTCCTTTTCGCTTGATGGTGGGAGGCCGGCTGCCCGGTGACTTCCATTCATTTCAGAAATGCCTCATCGAAGCCGGCTATTCAACCGCGAACACTCGTGGCGCCGGCCGCCGGCAAGATCTGCTCGCACCGAGGCGGCGCAAACGGCGGGGATAACGCATCGGCTTCGACCAGCATTGTCCTCGCCGGCATCCGCGCTACCAATCCAGCCTTGCCGGTACATTACGCGCTAGCTTAAAAAGGCCGTCCGCGCCCAGCCGGCAAAATTCGGCATGCGGCTCTTGGTGATCGGCCACGGCACTGTTAGTCTGGCGGCAACTTGAAACATGCCAAAGCGCCTGCTGCGTCCTTCACCGGTTCGCGCGGCGCCGGAAGGAACGACAGTGGAAGACCGCGACACCGGCGCAGGCGCGTCGGAGGTGGGCGCGTCCAGCGCTTCCCCAGGGCCATCGGGCTCGGGGACAGCCGGTTGGCAGCAACGCCGCCCGACGGAACCGCGCTCCGCCGGTGGGCAGGCGGGTGACGCGACCCATCACCAGAAGGGCAAGCCCAAGAAGCGGCGCAAGCGAAGGCGCGGGCGCAAGGTTTTTGCGCGCGACGAAACGCAGGGCAATCGAGCGCCGGTGCCAGGCCAGGCTGTTCCGGCTTTGGAAGCGAAGCTGCCGACGGCGCCGGCAGTCTCCCCCACCCCGTCCGCGCCACGCCCCGAACAGGGCACGCGCCGGCCGCCGGTGCATGAGCTACCGGTCTTCGCGGCCCTTGACCTCGGCACCAACAATTGCCGGCTGCTGGTCGCCGTTCCCACGCGGCATGGCCAGTTCCGCGTCATCGACGCCTTCTCACGCATCGTCAGGCTGGGCGAGGGGCTCACCGCCAATGGCCGCCTCGGCCAGCCGGCGATGGATCGCGCCGTCGAGGCGCTGAAGATCTGCGGCGACAAATTGCGCGGCCGCAAGATCAGGAAGGCCAGGCTGATTGCCACCGAAGCCTGCCGCTCGGCGGAGAACGGCGTCGAATTCCTCGAACGCGTCGAGCGCGAGGCCGGCCTGAAGCTCGAGATCATCGACCGCCAGACCGAGGCGCGGCTGGCGGTTTCCGGCTGCGGCTCGCTGGTCGAGCGCGACACGCAGGGCGTCGTCCTGTTCGACATCGGCGGCGGCTCTTCGGAGATCGCGCTGATCGATCTCACTGGCCGCCGTTCGCCGCGGCTCGCCAATCATATCGTCTCGTGGACGTCGCTGCCGGTCGGCGTCGTCTCACTGGCCGAGCGCTTTGGTGGCCGTACCGTGACGCGCGAGATCTTCGGCGCGATGGTCGACGACGTCGCCGGCCGTTTGGCGAGCTTCGACGGCCGCGACCGGCTGAGCCACCTCAAGGCCAACCCGAATTTCCATCTGCTGGGCACGTCCGGCACGGTGACGACGTTGGCCGGCGTCCACCTCGATCTCGAGCGTTACGACCGTCGTCGGGTTGACGGGCTGTGGATGGACCGCGACAGCGTCGACCGCATGGTGGAGCGACTGGTCGGCTGGGATTTCCAGCAGCGCTGCGCCAACCCTTGCATTGGCGCCGACCGCGCCGATCTGGTGCTGGCCGGCTGTGCCATCCTCGAAGCGATCCGCGCCGTCTGGCCTTCGCAGCGGCTGCGCGTCGCTGACCGCGGCCTGCGCGAAGGCATATTGAGCGAGCTGATGGCCGATGACGGCGTCTGGCGCAACGATGGGCGTGGCCGTCAATGACCAAGAAACCGGAAAATCCAGGATCGGCCGGCATTCGCGTGCTGAAGACGCGGATCAAGAAAAAGAGCGGCCTGAAGGAATCGTCGCGGCGCTGGCTGCAGCGCCACATCAACGATCCCTATGTCCAGCGCTCGAAGGCTGACGGCTATCGCTCGCGCGCGGCCTACAAGCTGATCGAGATCGACGACAAGCACCATTTGCTGAAGCCCGGCATGAAGGTGATCGACCTCGGTGCCGCCCCCGGCGGCTGGTGCCAGGTCGCGGCCGCGCGCACGAAATCGACGGCGGAAAATCCGCATGTCGTCGGCATCGACTATCTGGAAATGGATGCCGTGCCCGGCGCACCGGTGCTTTTGATGGATTTCCTGGATGCGGATGCGCCGCGCAAGCTCGCCGAGGCGTTGGGTGGGAACCCGGATGTCGTGCTGTCCGACATGGCGGCACCAACCACCGGCCACAAGCGCACCGACCACATCCGCACCATGCATCTGTGCGAAGTGGCGGCCGATTTCGCGCTGTCCGTCCTGAAGCCGGGCGGCCATTTCCTCGCCAAGACTTTTCAGGGCGGCGCCGAGAACGAACTGCTGTCCATGCTCAAGAAGAATTTCCGCTCCGTCCACCACGTCAAGCCGCCGGCCTCGCGCGATGAATCGGTCGAGCTTTATCTGTTGGCAAAGGACTTCAAAGGGCGAGAGTCCGTTCCGCCATCAGGCGGATCGGAACGTCCAGTGGACGTTCCGAAGGACTCGAGCGCCCGGAGCCATAGCGAAGGGCCGGGGGACGCTGACCGCTGAGCTGGCCCTCACTCGCCCGGCGATCTCGCCGGTTCCAGCGTCTTGGGCGTCATCAGCCGGCCATGGCCGGAGACGGCATTGCCGGCATCGGGCGCCAGCCGCATGAATAACAGCGACGCCGCCGCCGATACGGCCGCCACGATGAAGAAGGCGATGTGGAAATCGCCCAGCGTCAGCGGGCCGCCATGGATCGAGGTCGAGACTTCCAGGATGCCGCCGGCCAGCGCCACGCCAAGCGCGATCGACAGCTGCTGGAACACCGCCGTGATCGGCGTTGCCTTGCTGGTGTCTTCGGCCGACACTTCGGCATAGGAGAGCGCGTTGACCCCGGTGAAAAACATCGAGCGGATGAAGCCGCCGACCAGCAATATGGCCAACATCAGTGCGTAAGGCGTTTCCGGGGTGAAAAGGCCGTAGATGGCGATCGATGCGGCGGCGACCAGCGAGCCGACGATCAGCACGCGGCGGAATCCGGCGAGGCGAAAAATCAGTGCGGTGACGAATTTCATGCCGATGGCGCCGACCGCCGAGACAAAGGTGATCATGCCGGACTGGAACGGCGTCAGCCCGAAACCGATCTGGAACATCAGCGGCAGCAGGAACGGCACTGCTCCGATGCCGATGCGAAACAGCGAGCCGCCAAGCACCGATGAGCGGAACACCTGGTTGCGGAACAGTTCGAGCGCCAGCAGTGGATTTTTGGCGTGCCGCGCATGCATGAGGTAGAGTGCGCCCGACAGCAGCCCGACCCCCACGGTGATGAATCCGGTCGCAGGCGGCAGATAGGGCAGGCTGACCACCGACAGGCCGAAGACCACGCCGGATGCCGCAAGCCCGCTCAGCACGAAGCCGATGAAATCGAGCGGCGGCGTCTCCATCGATTCGGTTTCCGGCAGGAAGCGCGTCGCCAGCCAGATGCCGACCAGGCCGATCGGCAGATTGATCAGGAAGATCCAGTGCCAGGTGAAGTAGGTGGTGATGAAGCCGCCGATCGGCGGGCCGACAAGCGGTCCGACCAGCGCGGGAACGGTCAGCCACGACATGGCGGCGACCAGGTCGCTCTTGGGCGTGGCCCGCACCAGCACCAGGCGCCCGACCGGCGTCATCATGGCGCCGCCAATGCCTTGCAGGAAGCGCGACACCACGAAGGCCGGCAGCGAACCGGACAAGGCGCAGGCGACCGAACCGACGATAAACACCGCAATCGCGGCGCGAAAAATGTTCTTGGCGCCGAAGCGGTCGGCCATCCAGCCGCTGATGGGAATGAAGATCGCCAGCGACACCAGATAGGCCGTCAGTGCCAGCTTGAGCGCGATCGGGCTGGTGTGGATGTCGACGGCGATCGCCGGCAGCGATGTCGCTATGACGGTCGAATCCATGTTTTCCATGAAAAGTGCGACCGCCAGGATCAGCGGAATGGTGCGATTCACGAGCGTGACCGTTTCAAATTTTCTCTTCGGCCGGGGGCGAACCGATACAGGGGGCGGTTATCATGGCTAGACACCCATGTCGTGTTAAATTGCTGTCACTTTTGTGCGACCGCAACCGTGGGTGGCTGTTGTGCAATGCAACGATCGGCTTTTCATCCGCGTCGCGACGTGTTACCAGCCAGCGCCAATCCTGAAAGGGAAGATGAGAGTCGGCGCTGTCCATTCCGGTCCAGCGCTTTTTCCGCATTCTAAAGGGCTGGCCATGGCAAAAATCATCGAAACGTCCACAGGCGCACTGGCGCTGACCTTTGACGACGTGCTTTTGCAGCCGGGTCACTCCGAGGTCATGCCCGGCGAAACCGATGTCCGCACCCGCATCGCGGGCGACATCGATCTCAACGTGCCGATCCTCTCCGCCGCGATGGACACCGTCACCGAGGCGCGTCTTGCCATCGCCATGGCCCAGGCCGGCGGCATCGGCGTCATCCACCGCAATTTCTCGCCGGCCGAACAGGCCGAGCAGGTGCGGCAGGTGAAGAAATTCGAATCCGGCATGGTGGTCAATCCGGTCACCATCGGTCCGGACGCCACGCTCGCCGATGCGCTGTCGCTGATGCGAACCTATTCGATCTCGGGCATTCCGGTGGTCGAGAATGGCGGCACTGGCGGCCACAAGACCGGCAGGCTGGTCGGCATCCTGACCAACCGCGACGTGCGCTTTGCCTCCGACCCGGCGCAGAAGGTCTATGAGTTGATGACCCGCGAGAACCTGATCACGGTCAAGGAGAATGTCGACCAGGACGAAGCAAAGCGGCTTCTGCACCAGCACCGCATCGAAAAACTCGTCGTCGTCGACAAGCAGGGCAATTGCGTCGGCCTGATCACCGTCAAGGACATCGAGAAGTCGCAGCTCAACCCGCACGCCACCAAGGATGCGCAGGGCCGCCTGCGCGCGGCGGCCGCCACCAGCGTCGGCGACGATGGCTTCGAGCGCGCCGAGCGCCTGATCGACGCCGGGGTCGATCTTCTGGTCATCGACACCGCGCATGGCCATTCGCAGCGCGTACTCGACGCGGTCACGCGCGCCAAGAAACTCTCCAACTCGGTGCGCATCCTGGCCGGCAACGTCGCCACCGCCGAAGGCACGCAGGCGCTGATCGACGCCGGCGCCGACGCCGTCAAGGTCGGCATCGGCCCGGGCTCCATCTGCACCACCCGCATTGTCGCCGGTGTCGGCGTGCCGCAGCTTTCAGCCATCATGTCCGCCGTCGAGACGGCGCATAAGTCGGGCGTCTCGGTGATTGCCGACGGCGGCATCAAATATTCCGGCGATCTCGCCAAGGCGCTCGCCGCCGGCGCCAGTGCCGCCATGATCGGCTCGCTGCTGGCCGGAACCGATGAGAGCCCGGGCGAGGTCTATCTGCACCAGGGTCGCTCCTTCAAGGCCTATCGCGGCATGGGTTCGGTCGGCGCCATGGCGCGCGGCTCGGCCGATCGCTACTTCCAGGCCGAGGTGCGCGATACCCTCAAACTGGTCCCGGAAGGCATTGAGGGCCAGGTTCCATACAAAGGACCTGTGTCTGGCGTGCTGCACCAGCTTGCGGGCGGGCTAAAAGCCGCTATGGGTTATGTCGGTGGCCGCGACCTTGCCGATTTCCGCGAGCGCGCCACTTTTGTGCGCATATCCAACGCCGGACTTCGTGAAAGCCACGCCCATGACGTCACGATTACCCGCGAAAGCCCGAACTATCCCGGCGGAGCCTGAACAATACGGGCTCGGGCGGAGCCTGACCGCGACGGTCCTGCGGCTGCCACGCCACGCGGCCGCACTGTGTTTCCTGTCGGCGGCGGTTTTCATCGCCATGACGGTGATGGAATTCTTCTATTTCCGCCAGTTGAGCGGCGGCCTGCCGTCGCTCGACATGCGCTATTTCGGCTTCACGCCCGACGAAGGCATGGCCTGGCTGACGGCGCTCGGACGGCGCGGCGGCGAGATCATTCTGGTCTGGCACTATCTGACCTTCGATCTGTTGTTCCCGGCGCTGCTGTCGCTGACCTTGGTGAGCCTGGTCCTGGCCAGCGGCCGGCGCCTGCAGAACTTCCGCGAGCTTCCCGGGCAGGTGCAGTCGATCTTCGCCCTGGTTCTGGTGCTGCCCTACACGCTGGCCGACTATGCCCAGAACATCGCCGTGGCGCGGCTTCTGTCCGATTTCCTGTCGGCCAACCCGGATTCACTGTCTTTCGCTTCTGCTCTGATCGTCACCAAATTCGCGCTTCTCGCCATCCCGGTGGTCGTCATCGCCGCTTTCTGGCTGGTGGGCCAAAGACGCCAGGCCTGAAGCCGGACAGAGCAGGGGAAATATCCATGAACCAGACGACGATCTTCTGGCCCGTTCTGGCGCATGTGGCTCTGGTCTACATCGTCTACGGCGTATTGGGGCGCCGCAGAAATGGCGCAATCAGATCAGGTGAGGCCGAGGTCGGACAGTACAAGGCCCGCTCGACCGAGCCGGCGTCCAGCATCACCGTTGCCGCCAATCTCTGCAACCAGTTCGAACTGCCGGTGCTTTTCTATGTGCTGTGCCTGACGCTCCACGTCACCAACGGGGTCAACTATCTGACCTTGGCGCTGGCGTGGATTTTCGTCCTGACGCGTTATTTTCATGCCTGGGTTCACCTGACCAGCAACAATCTGCGGCTGCGCAGCCGCTCTTTCTTCGCCGGTGCGGTGGTGCTGGCGCTGGCCTGGATCTGGTTTGCGCTGCATTTGCTCGACATCGTCTGAGGCAGGGTCATGCGGGGGTTGCGGCCCTCGACATCAAGCGCGCCGCATGGATTTCGATCCTCCGCCGAAATCTATGCTCGACCGCCCACGCGACGAATGCTGCAAGGGCGACCACGGTGCAGAACGCTATGCCGATCCGAAGATACGGGGAGGCGATCCACGGAGCCAGCCATCGTATGATCGCGACACCGACATTCTGGTGCAGAAGATACAGAGGATAGCTGATCAAGCCGATGTAACTCACGCTTCGCCAGATCTTGATATCGCGCAGCTGGACGCCGATGACCCCAAGAATTGAAAGCGCGATCACCCAGGCACTGAATGCTGAACCGCCCCACAGCTTGACAACAACCACCAGGCATCCGGCTGTCACGACCGTCTGCACAGTTCGGGTCGATCGCCTCGCCGCGATGCCCATCAAGAAGAAGAGGCTGTAGGGGAACAGAAAATACGGCATGGCGACGCCCTTGAAGGGGTAAATCAGAGCCTGATGGTCTCTCCACAACCCTGAAAACTGTGCAATTGCGCCCAGAACGGTAAAGCCGGTGAAAAGGACGAGAACGCGATTTGGCCAGAGATAGAAGATGAGGCCGAACACGAAGTAGAATTTTGCTTCCGCAAGCAGTGACCAGTAGGCGCCGTCGACAAGCGGCGTTGGAGCGAACAGGGTTACCCAGCTTGCGTTTTTCAGTCCGTCGAGCGCTGAAACCTCCCTACCCGGAAGACCCAGAGCCGCAACCACGACAAGCGTGATCGAGATACAGGCGATGAGCGCGGGCTCCAGCCGCGTAAATCTCTGCAGCCAGAACATCCACACGGTTCCAGACCGCTCTGCTGTCATCGCGATGCAGTAGCCGCTGATAATGAAAAAGAGAAAGACGCCAACTATCCCTTGCCATGGCAGCGTCATCTGGTGGTCGAACCCGATGTAGTCGGCGGGAAAGCGGGACGTATAGTGGAAGATCAGAACCAGCATCACGGCAATCGCACGCAATGCGTCGATCGCTTCGTATCGCCGGTTCTCGTCCTGATCCGAACGCATCGGCTAGAAAGCCTCTAGAGGTCGAACACCGCTATTTTACGCTTGTCGAACTTTATCCCGATCTCGCCGCGCACCAGCTTCAGCGCCGCTTCGCCGAACACGGCGCGCCGCCAGCCCTGCAGTGCCGGCACATCGGCGTCCTCGCCTTCGGCGGCGATGCGGTCGATGTCGTCGCTGGAGGCCAGCACCTTCGAGGCCACGCCCTGCTTTTCGGCGACGATCCTGAGCAGCACTTTCAACAATTCCGCGGCGGCGCTCGAGCCTTCCGGCGGCTGGAAATTCTTCGGCAGTTTCGGCATCTGCTCCTTGGGCAAGGCCAGCGCGGTATTGACCGCCCCAAGCAGGGCCGTCGCCGTCGAGGAGCGCTCCCAGCCCTTGGGCGTCGTGCGCAGCTTGGCGAGGGCAGCCGTGTCGCGCGGCGCCTGCTGCGCCACCTCATAGATCGCGTCGTCCTTGAGCACGCGGCCGCGCGGCACGTCGCGCTCGCGCGCCTCACGTTCGCGCCATGCCGCCACGGCTTGCACGATCGCCAGTTCCTGCGGCTTGCGCAGCCGCATCTTCAGCCGCTTCCAGGCGTCTTCGGGATGCGGATCGTAGGTCTCGCGCGAGGTCAGGACGTCCATCTCTTCGTTCAGCCAGTGGGCGCGGTTCTCCCGCGCCAGTTCGGCGCTCAAATGCTGATAGACCTCGATCAGATGGGTGACGTCGGCGAGCGCGTAATCGAGCTGCTTGTCGGACAGCGGCCGGTGGCGCCAGTCGGTGAAGCGAGACGACTTGTCGAGCCGCGCGCCGGTGATGCGCTGCACGAGCTGATCGTAGGAAACGCTGTCGCCGAAGCCGCAGACCATGGCCGCGACCTGCGTGTCGAACACCGGGTGCGGCACGAGATCGCCGAGATGGACGATGATTTCGATGTCCTGGCGCGCTGCGTGGAAGACCTTGACCACGGCCTCGTTGGCCATCAGCCGGAAGAACGGGGCGAGGTTGATGTCGGGCGACAGCGGGTCGATCAGCGCGGTGACGCCGGGCGCCGCCATCTGGATCAGGCACAGGATCGGCCAGAAGGTCGTTTCGCGGATGAACTCGGTGTCGACGGTAACGAAATCCGACTTTTCGAAAGCGGCGAGAACGGTCTCGAGTTCTTTCTGGGTGGTGATGACGTGCATCAAATCGCTTTTGGCAGGAGTAAGGTCTTCCTAGATTTCAGCCGGGAAGGCTTTCGTCAAGCTTTGGCGCCGCCATCATGCGCTTCCCGGGCCATCGGCATCGCCATTGCGCCTGGCCAGCCGCGCGAAGACGGTCGACGTGCGCAACAGCGCGATGAAGCGGCTGCGCTTGCCCACGGGCACGCCGGAGCGTGCCTGCATCCGGTAGAGGATGACGGCGATGAAGATCGCATAGACGGTGGCGCTGAAAACGAACAGCGCGCTCGGCCCGAAATGCTGCATCACTGTCGAGGCGGCGAAAGGGCCGCCGATGGCGCCGAAGGAGTAGAAGAGCATCAGCGCCGCATTGATCAGCACGAACTCGCCCGTGCCGGCGCGGTCGTTGGAATGCGCCGCCGACAGCGAATAAAGCGGCATGGCGAAACAGCCGAAGATGAAGATGATGATGAAGTTGAGCAGGGGATTGCTGCCGGCGATGAACACCAGCGCCAGGGCTGAAAGCATCGCGCAGCAGGTCGTCAGCAACAGCACCCGGCGCCGGTCCCAGCGGTCGGAGAGGTAGCCGAGCGGATACTGGATGATGGCGCCGCCGAAAATGCCGACGCTGACGAAGGTTACGACATCGGCGACCGACATGCCGATCTGTTCGGCATAGACCGGCGACAGCGTGCGAAATGCGCTGTTGGTGACGCCGACTGCGATGCAGCCGAAGCAGCCGAGCGGCGAAATGCGCCAGACGCGCGCCAGGTCGAGCTTGACCTCCTCCGGCGGTGTCGGGTTGGAGCGGTCGCCGAGCGAGACCGGCACCAGCGACAGCGTTATCATGATCGACATGATGGCGAAGATGGTGAAGCCGCCGGCGCCGAAGACCGGGATCAGGAACTGGGCCGATGTCACCGAGCCGGTGTCGACCATCCGGTAGATCGCCAGCACGCGGGCGCGATCCTTGTTGGTAACGCCGGAATTCAGCCAGCTTTCGACGATGGTGAACAGCCCGGCGAAGCAGAAGCCGCCGGCAAAGCGCGCGGCGCACCACATCACCGGATCGAGCACCAGCACCAACAGCAGAGTGCCGACCGATGCAATGGCGGCCAGCGCCGAAAACGCCCTGATATGGCCGACCGCCTTCATGATGCGGGTAATGGCCAGGCAGCCGAGCAGGAAGCCGGCGAAATAGAAGGTGCCCATCAGGCCAATGTCGGAAGCGGAAAACCCCTCCTGCGCGCCGCGCAGTGCGATCAGCGTGCTTTGCAGCCCATTGCCGCCGAGCAGGATGCCTGCGGCGAGAAGAAGCGGGATCAGCGGGCGGATGGAGGACATGAAAAGGCGATCACGTATCGGTGATCCCTTCTTGAACCATTACCCTCGTCAATGCCAGCGGCAAATCTAGGCCGGCATTGAGGGGGCAGGCCGTTGCATTCCATGGCGAATTCGTCCCGGCTTGGGACGCAGTCGTTCAATCCATGCTGGAATTTAGCAGTTTCAGCGATGCAGCATGTGCGACGGCGTCCCCAATATCTTCGGTGTCCATGCCCGGTTCGGCCTGGAACAAGGCCATTGGCTTGTCGCCCTGAAGCATCAGTTCCAGCTCGCGGCCATTGTGTGGCCCAATGCCCGGCGGGAGAGTGCGTTTTGGCACTGGGCGTCTCCAGGTCGCTTGATACCAGATCGCTTGATAGAGGCGTTGTCTCAGGAAACACGTCCAGCGGCAATGCGTGGAGGCCGGCAAAGACTTGAGCCCTGACGGTCGAACCTGGATACGGCCCAACGTCTCCTTGCCTTGACAAATCCGGCCTCCCATGCGCTTTTCGCGCAAATTTTGGGCCGGGCTTCGATGCTTTGGCCTGCCACCCAGCACCCCGGACTTTACCAATGACAATGCACCGTTACCGCAGCCATACCTGTGCCCAGTTGAGAAAGAGCGACGTCGGCTCTTCCGTTCGCCTGTCGGGCTGGGTGCATCGCGTGCGCGACCATGGCGGCCTGCTGTTCATCGACCTGCGCGACCACTATGGCCTGACCCAGATCGTCGCCGATCCCGATTCGCCGGCCTTCAAGGTCGCCGAGACCGTGCGCGGCGAGTGGGTCATCCGCGTCGACGGCGAGGTCAAGGCGCGCTTGCCCGAGACCACCAACGCCAACCTGCCGACCGGCGAGATCGAAATCTTCGCCCGCGAGATCGAGGTGCTGTCGGCGGCCAAGGAATTGCCGCTGCCGGTGTTCGGCGAGCCGGACTATCCCGAGGACATCAGGCTGAAGTACCGCTTCCTCGACCTGCGCCGCGACACGCTGCACAAGAACATCGTGGCGCGCACAAAAATCATCGCCGAGATGCGCAAGCGCATGAACGATGTCGGCTTCACCGAATTCTCGACGCCGATCCTGACGGCTTCATCGCCCGAGGGGGCGCGCGACTTCCTGGTGCCGTCGCGCATCCATCCTGGCACGTTCTACGCGCTGCCGCAGGCGCCGCAGCAGTACAAGCAGCTGATCATGGTGTCGGGCTTCGACCGCTATTTCCAGATCGCGCCGTGCTTCCGCGACGAGGACCCGCGCGCCGACCGTCTGCCGGGCGAATTCTACCAGCTCGACCTGGAAATGAGCTTTGTCGAACAGGACGACGTGCTGTCGACCATGGAACCAGTGATGCGGGGCGTCTTCGAGACCTTCGCCAACGGCAAGCCGGTGACGCAGAAGTTCCAGCGCATTCCCTACGATGTCGCTATGCGCAAATACGGCTCCGACAAGCCAGACCTGCGCAACCCGATCGAAATGCAGGCCGTCTCCGATCATTTCCGCGATTCCGGCTTCAAGGTGTTCGCCAACATCCTGGCCAACGACCCGAAGGCCGAGGTGTGGGGCATTCCGGCCAAGACCGGCGGCAGCCGCGCCTTCTGCGACCGCATGAACTCCTGGGCGCAAGGCGAGGGCCAGCCGGGGCTGGGCTACATCTTCTGGCGCAAGGAGGGCGACAAGCTCGAAGGCGCCGGTCCGCTTGCCAAGAACATCGGCGAAGAGCGCACCGAGGCGATCCGCCAGCAGCTCGGCCTTGCCGACGGCGATGCCGCCTTCTTCGTTGCAGGTGATCCCAAGAAGTTCGTTTCTTTCGCTGGTGCGGCCCGCACGCGCGCCGGTGAGGAACTGAATCTCGTCGACCGCGAGCGCTTCGAATTGTGCTGGATCGTCGACTTCCCGTTTTTCGAATGGAACGAGGAGGAGAAGAAGATCGACTTCGCCCACAACCCGTTCTCGATGCCGCAGGGCGGTATCGATGCGCTGAACGGCGAGGACCTGCTCGGCATCAAGGCCTTCCAGTACGACATGGTCTGCAACGGTTTCGAGATTGCATCAGGCGGCATCCGTAACCATCTGCCCGAAACCATGGTCAAGGCGTTCGAGACGGTCGGACTGGACCGTGCCACCGTCGAGGAGCGCTTCGGCGGCCTCTATCGCGCCTTCCAGTATGGCGCGCCGCCGCATGGCGGCATGGCGGCCGGCGTCGACCGCGTCGTCATGCTGCTGGTCGGCGCCAAGAACCTGCGCGAGATCACCATGTTCCCGATGAACCAGCAGGCCTACGACCTGTTGATGAGCGCGCCGTCGGAAGCAAGCCCGCAGCAGCTTCGCGAACTGGCACTGCGTGTCGCCCCGACCAGGAAGGACGCCTGATGGCGAGGTTCGGGCGGTACTTTAAAAACCCGCCAGAACCGATTCTTTCGACTCGATAATCCAAAAAAGCATCGCTGCCGGGCTATTTTTGTATTCTGAGGCCGTTCGATCAGTCTTCGTTCGCCTTGACGCTGATGCCGAGCGTCTTCGGCAGGTCGAGCGGGTTGGACATGGCGCCGGCCATGATCAGCGCGAACGGCACCGAGGCCGGCGGCTCCGCCGAGATTTCGAGGCTCTTCGGGTCGTCGAGATATTTGCTGACCGCCGCGGTCACCTGCGCCGTCAGTTCCGGATTGTTGAGCTGCGCCATGCCGAAGGGCACGATCGCCTTGGCCTGGTTGGCGATGTCCTTGGCCGACATGCCTTGCTGCTTGCCGACATATTCCAGCACCTTGCCGGTCAGCGAATCGTCGTCGAAACGGATCGAGGCGCCGTTGAACGACAGCTGCTGCAACAGGCCGAGCATGGCCATACCTTGCGCCGAATTGTCAGCGCCTTCAGGCTGCGCGGCCATCTTCTTCTGCATTTCCTGCAGCGACTTGATGAAGTCGATCGTGTAGCCGCCGAGGTCGAAGGTCATGCCGAGCGTGCCGGCATTATCGACGGAGATGTCGTATTTCGACAGTTCCATCTTGCCGTCCGAGGGCTGCCAGGTGCCAGCCATTGCGAGATTGCCCGAAATGTTCTGGTAGCCCAGCGCATCGATGACTTCCTTGGACTTGGGGTCGTCGACCAAAGAGAGATCGGCCGTGAATTTTTCCGTATTGCCGGTGAATTCCATCGCCTTGCCGTCCGCGGGCGGCGTGATCTGGATGGCAAGCCCGTCCATCGAGAAGGCGGTCTTGTCGGCGACCTTGACCGTCATGTTGGCGAGTTCGGCGGATTTGTACATCATCAGCGAGCCCAGCGGGCCGGTGGCGCCATCGGCCGGAACCACCATGTCATGGATGACGAAGGGGCTGAGGTTGAGGGTGACGCCGTCCTTGGCGTGCTCGAAGGCCGAGGTCGAGACGGTGCCGATATCGAATCCACCATTGGCCGCGGTCACGTTCTCGAGTTTGACGTCGCCGATGGTGAGGGCTTCCTTTTCCGCCGCCGGCTTGATCGCAACGCCCTGCAGCACCATGCTGGTGTTGTCGCCGGTCACCCCAGTCCAGGAGATGTTGACGCCCTGGGCAGCCAGCGCGGCCTTCAGCCGGTCGGCAACTGCGGCATCCTGGGCAAGGGCCGCATTCAGCGGCAGTGTGAACAAGAAGGTCGAAAGAGCGAATTTCCGGAGAGTTGAGCGTTTGATTGTCATCGCAAGGTCCCTGAGAGTGTCCTGAAATTGTTTTTCAATTCTTCGCGCCATCACCATTCCGTGACGAACTGGACGGGAAAAAGGCGTGTCCCGGTACCATGGTCGAAAATCACGGTGAAAGGCAAACTCGATCCCACCGTCTTGGCGCAAACCGGTGAATTTGTCATGAAGAGCCGGTTGCCCGATATCATCACGCTTGGCCATAAAGGCCTGATGTAACAGGCTGATGTTGGTCGACATCCCCAGGCATACGGTTTCATGTTGCAGAACGGCGGGTATATCTGTCGGCCTCTTGCCGCGAATCGCCCGCTCGGCTAGTTCCAGCCCATGGGAAAAAGGCTTTTGCCGCCTCAGGATGGCGGTGGCGATCACATTGAACCGGTCGATCTGAAGAAGGCGCTGGAAGAGCGCTATCTCGCCTATGCGCTGTCGACCATCATGCACCGGGCGCTGCCCGACGTTCGCGACGGGCTGAAGCCGGTCCATCGCCGCATCATGCACGCCATGCGGCTGCTCAGGCTCAACCCCGACCAGGGTTTTGCCAAATGCGCCCGCATCGTCGGCGAGGTCATGGGTAAGTTCCACCCTCATGGCGACCAGTCGATCTACGACGCGCTGGTGCGGTTGGCGCAGGATTTTTCGATGCGCTATCCCTTGGTCGACGGGCAGGGTAATTTCGGCAACATCGACGGCGATAACGCCGCCGCCATGCGCTACACCGAAGCGCGTATGACCGATGTGGCGACCGAACTGTTGTCCGGCATCACCGAGGATGCCGTCGACTATCGGCCGACCTACAATGAAGAGGACGAGGAGCCGGTGGTGCTCCCCGGCGCCTTCCCGAACCTCTTGGCAAACGGCTCGTCCGGCATCGCGGTCGGCATGGCGACATCGATCCCGCCGCACAATGCGGCCGAGCTTTGCGACGCCGCATTGCACCTGATCGAGCATCGCGATGCGCCGGTGTCGAAGCTGATGGATTTCGTCCAGGGTCCGGATTTCCCGACCGGCGGCATCATCATCGACAGCCGCGCCTCCATTCTCGAGGCCTACGAGACCGGCCGCGGCGGTTTTCGTGTGCGCTCGAAATGGAGCCAGGAGGACCAGGGCAGGGGCACCTGGAGCATAGTCGTCACCGAAATCCCCTATAGCGTGCAGAAGGCGCGGCTGATCGAGAAGATCGCCGAACTGCTGATGGCCCGCAAACTGCCGCTGCTCGAGGACATCAGGGACGAAAGCGCCGAGGATATCCGCGTCGTGCTGGTACCGAAGAGCCGTTCCGTCGATCCGGGCATCCTGATGGAATCGCTGTTCAAGCTCACCGAGCTTGAAAGCCGTTTCCCCCTCAACATGAATGTGCTGTCGCGCGGCAAGGTGCCCAACGTGCTGTCGCTGAAGGGCGTGCTGCAGGAATGGCTCGACCACCGCCGCGACGTTCTGATCCGCCGCTCGAAACATCGCCTGGGCGAGATCGAAAGACGGCTGGAGATCCTTGCCGGCTACCTGATCGCCTATCTCAACATCGACGAGGTGATCAAGATCATCCGCGAGGAGGATGAGCCCAAGCAGGTGATGATGGCCCGCTGGTCGCTCACCGACAACCAGGCCGAGGCAATCCTCAACATGCGCCTGCGCGCCTTGCGCAAGCTGGAAGAATTCGAGATCCGCAAGGAATTCGATGGCCTGAGCGCCGAGAAGAAGCAGATCGAGGCGCTGCTGGCGTCCGATGCCAAGCAATGGTCGACGATCAAGTGGGAAGTCACCAACATCCGTGACAAGTTCGGCCCGGAGACCGAACTCGGCAAGCGCCGCACCCAGTTCGCCGATGCACCCGAGCACGACCTGACCGACATCGCGCACGCCATGATCGAGCGCGAGCCGGTCACCGTGGTGGTTTCGGAAAAAGGCTGGCTGCGGGCGATGAAGGGGCATCTGGCCGACCTTTCGACGCTGACCTTCAAGGAAGGCGACAGCCTCAAGCTCGCCTTCCACGCGCAGACCACCGACAAGGTGCTGGTCTTCACCACCGGCGGCAAGTTCTACACAATCGGCGCCGACCGGCTGCCCGGCGGGCGCGGCCATGGCGAGCCGATCCGCATCATCGTCGACATGGACAATGACCAGGACATCGTCACCGCCTTCGTCCACGATCCGAAGCGCAAGCTGCTGCTGGCCTCATATGACGCCAATGGCTTCATCGTGCCGGAGGAGGAAGTGGTCGCCAACACCCGCAAGGGCAAGCAGGTGATGAACGTCAAGGCGCCGGACGAGGCCAAGCGCTGCGTGCCGGTCACCGGCGATCACCTCGCCATCGTCGGCGAGAACCGGAAAATGCTGGTGTTCGCGCTTTCAGAAATTCCCGAGATGGGCCGCGGCAAGGGCGTGCGGCTGCAGAAATACAAGGATGGCGGCCTGCTCGATCTCAAGCCGTTCAGCTTGGAGACGGGCCTGTCCTGGCAGGATTCGGCCGACCGCACCTTCACGAGGTCGCGCGAGGAACTGGCCGAATGGATCGGCGCCCGGGCATCGGCCGGCCGCATGGTGCCGAAGGGTTTCCCGAGGACGGGCAAGTTCGGGTAGCTGCTCTCCCCCTCGAGGGGAGACGTCGCCAAAGGCGACAGAGGGGTCGGTTCGACCGGACCGGCCTCCGGCTTCGACCGGACGCGACCTAATACTTTGAGCAGAGAACGCTGGCGCTTTACGCGCGGCAACCCCTCTGGGCTGCCGGCCACCTCCCTCAAGGGGGCCGATTCCAGGGCATTTGGAGTATCGTCACGATTGCTGCACTATATCAGTGCATAACGGGGAAAGGTGTTTGGGAGAGACGGGCGTTTGAAAGAATCCAGGATCCAGAAACCGGAACGGCAGCAGCGCCTGTTCGGCCTGTCGACGCCGCTGCGGTCGGCCGTCATTCCGCCGCTGTCGGCGGCGCGCTGGCTGCTGGTGCTGATCGTCGCCGCCGGCGTCTATTTCTTCCACGGTTTCCTGTTCCCGGTGCTGGCGGCACTTGTCATCGCTTTCGCCAGCTGGCCGCTTTACCAGCGGCTGCTGGCTGGTGTCGGCGGCAACCGCACTATCGCCGCCACTCTGGCCATCCTGTTCATCCTCGCCTTCCTGGTGATACCGATCGCGCTCGCCGGCACCTACGCCATCAACGAGGTGCGCGAGTGGGTCGGCTGGGCGATCGAGACCAATCGGCATGGGGCCGTGACGCCGCACTGGATCGCGACCATGCCTGTCGTAGGCGACTGGCTGAACGAGCAATGGACGACCAATTTTGGTCATCCGGGCGGCATTGGTGAACTGATCCAGCTGATCAGCGGCGCAAACATAGGCAGCATCTATCGCGGCGCGCTCGCCGCCGGCGGCAGTGCGTTTGGGCTGCTCCTGACGCTGCTGTTCATGATGATCGCCCTGTTCTTCGCCTATCGCGACGGCGAGCATTTTGCCGGCCAGGTCGATCGCCTGGGCGAACGCATCCTGCCGACGCGATGGGAGCGGATTTCGCGAGTCGTCCCGGCGACCATTTCCTCGACGGTGACCGGCATGACCGTGATCGCCATCGGCGAGGGGCTGGTGCTGGGCATCGCCTACTGGCTGGCTGGCGTGCCGTCGCCGGTGACGCTTGGCGCCCTGACCGGCGTCATGGCGCTCATCCCCGGCGGGGCGCCTTTGTCCTTCACCCTTGTCTCGATTTATCTGGCCGCCAGCGGCTCGCCCATGGCCGGTCTGGCGCTGTTCCTGTGGGGCGCGGTCGAACTGTTCATCGTCGACAAGACACTGCGCCCGAAGCTCGTCGGCGGGCCGATAAAGCTGCCCTTCCTGCCGACCTTTTTCGGCCTGATCGGCGGCGTCAAGACGATGGGGTTCCTCGGCCTGTTCATCGGCCCGGTGCTGATGGCGCTGCTGGTCGCCATCTGGCGCGAGTGGCTGCGCGAGGTGGAACTGGTCGACGAGTTGACCGCCGACTCGGCGGCCGAAATCGAAGGCGGGCCGCCGCAGATCGAAATCCTGCCGGAACCCGGCGTGGCGAAGAAAGCCAGCGCCTGATCCCGAAACGCGACTTGCGCCGGCACATCAATTACAAGTCAGACCGGATGGTGCACCGCAAGGTCACCCCGCTGCCTACGGCCGTCATGCAGTTGCCAGAGCGAATGGGCGACCAGCGTGACGATCAGGATCGCGCCACCGATCAGACTGTTGCGGGTCGGTGTCTCGGCAAAGATCATCCACACCCAGACCGGCGCCAGCACGGTTTCGAGCAGATAGAACATCGCCACTTCCGGCCCCGAAATGTATTTCGGCCCGGCGGCGAGGCAGAAGAACGAGATCGGCATGATGACGGCGCCGTTGAAGATGATCCACCAGGGCGCGTTCACGTGAAAGCCGGTCTTCGAGACCATGAACACCGCAACGATAAGCGGCAGGATGACGCCGATCAGAGCCGTGAAACCCATGTCCTTGCCGCTGGCGCGCGAGATGGTGATGGCCGAAGCGATGCAGAAGGCCGAACACAGCGCCATCAGGTCGCCGAAGAGATGTCCCGCGCCGATCGAATCGCCGACGATGATGGCCACGCCGAAGATCATCAGCGCCAGCGCGGCGAGCGTCGCAGGCCGCGGCCGCTCCTTCAGGAACAGCCATGACAGCAGCGCGGAGAACATGGTGGTGAAAGCCAGGATGAAGACGAGATTGGCCGTCGAGGTATTGAAGACGCCGGTGATGAAGGCGATCGAGCCAAGCCCGTAGAACGCGGCGACGACGAGTCCTGTCCAGCCTGGAATGAGTTGCGGCGCGTTCTTGCGCAGCGAGCGCCAGACTGCCCAGATGACCAGGGCAGCCATGAAAGTGGTGCCGGTGCGCAACATGAGGATCGTCCATGCGCCGCCATCGGCGAGGCGGATCAGCGGAATGTCGACGGTCAGTGTCAGGCCGCCAATGGCGGTTATCAAGAGGCCCTTCTGGTGGTCGCTGTGAGAGGACATGCAGGAACTTTCGTAATGAAATGCAGGCCGAGGGCTGAGCGGTGCAATGGCGCACTCTCTCTAGCCGACCGGCTGAAAGACCAGCATCCCCTGCCTTGAAACTGTTTAAGCGCTGATCGTGGAAAAACTCAGCGTGAAACCGCTTCGTTGGTGTAGCGCTCCCAGCCCTTGGGGCCGAGATGCTCCTGCGGCATGAAGCGCATCTTATAATTCATCTTGCGCGAGCCGTTGACCCAGTAGCCGAGGTAGACATGGGGCAGGCCCATCGCCCTGGCGCGGGCGATGTGATCGAGGATCATGAACGTGCCGAGCGAACGCTCCTCGAAATCGGGATTGAAGTAGGAATAGACCATCGACAGGCCGTCGGCCATTTTGTCGGTGAGCGCCACCGCGATGAGTTCGCCCTGACCCTTGCCGGTGATGAAGGTGTCGGGCCCACGCCGCCGGTACTCGATCACCTTGGTGTCGACGTGGGTATCCTCGACCATCATGGCATAGTCGAGCACCGTCATGTCGGACATGCCGCCGCGACGGTGGCGGGCATCGAGATAGCTGCGGAACAGCGAATATTGTTCCGTCGAGGGCTCGGCATTGTGCATGGCGCCGACGAGGTCGGAATTGTGCTGCAGCACACGCTTCATGTTGCGGCTGGCGGTGAATTCCTGGGCGAGGATGCGCACCGAAACGCAGGCGCGGCATGTCTCGCAGGCCGGGCGGTAGGCGATGTTCTGTGAGCGCCGGAAGCCGCCTTGCGTCAACAGGTCGTTCATCTCCGACGCCTTGTCGCCGACCAGGTGCGTGAACACCTTGCGCTCGAACTGGCCGTCGAGATAGGGGCACGGCGACGGCGCTGTCAGGAAGAACTGCGGCGACTGGGTCGGATGCTGCGTCATTTACGTCTTGGAAACGCTCCTTCGAGTCGCTCTACCTTTGGCGCGGAAAGCGAAAAATTCAACAGGATTGTGAAGGCGCAGGCATGCGAACGCCTTCACATTTGCGCCGACAAGGCAGAAGCGCTCCCGAAAAACGCCCTTAACGGTCGGTGCGGCTGACCACCGTGCCAAGCAAAAGGTCGTGCAGCGTGCGCTTGCGGTCGGAGAACAAGGTCACCAGCAGGACCAGCGGCGACAGGATCACGTTGCCCGCCCAGAACAGCACGGAATGGACGACCGCGGTCAGGCCGTCGATCGGCCGCCCGTCGAGACGATCGAGGCGGATACCCATCATCTTCATGCCCGTGGTCGCCTGGTCGGCGCTGCCCAGCGTGTTCCAGATGTAGAGGATGGCGACGGCCGGCACCAGGACGCCGAACAGCATCCAGCCGAGACCGAGGGTCAAAAGCCCGAGGAAGAACACCAGTATGGCGAAGGGAATGGTGAGCAGAGCAACGATGATGTAGTCGAGCACGAAGGCCAGGATGCGCCGTGTGCGCACGCCTTCATAGGCCCGGACATCGTCAAGCCGGGTGTTGATGATTTCGCCGTCAAGAACGCGCGCGTTCATGTCATTTCCTCGTAACAAGGCCCAACATAGGGTGCGGGCCGCACGCCAATGAAATGGTGAAGGCCTGTGTCGGAATCAAGGTCGGGATCCCGTCGGGGGGCGCAAGGCGCGAGCGACACAGGACACGATCCGAATCGGTTGAATTTGCCGGGCGGATGGCATTAGCTTGCTGCGGCGCAACAAATGCGCCCAGGGGCAGAGGGACGGGGCACTATGGACTATGACATGCTGGTCATCGGCAGCGGCCCCTCCGGCCGCCGCGCCGCCGTGCAATCGGCCAAGCTCGGCAAATCGGTGCTGGTGGTCGACCGCGGCCGGCGCCTCGGCGGGGTCTCCGTACACACCGGCACCATCCCCTCGAAGACGCTGCGCGAAACCGTGCTTAATCTCTCGGGCTGGCGCGAGCGCGGTTTTTATGGACGCGGCTACAGGGTCAAGCAGGACATTTCCGTCGGCGATCTGATCGAACGCCTGCACAAGACGCTCGATCACGAGGTCGAGGTGCTGCAGCACCAGTTCATCCGCAACACCGTCAAGAGCGCCCGCGCGGCGGTGAAATTTCTCGGCCCCAACAAGGTCAGCCTGACATCAGACAATGGCGATTACAGCGAAGTCGGATTCGCCAACGCCCTGGTCGCGGTCGGCACCAGGCCGCACCGGCCGCGCGATGTGCCCTTCGACAAGACCCGCGTCTTCGACAGTGACGAGATGCTGGAACTCGACCGCCTGCCGCGCACGCTGACGGTGATCGGAGGCGGTGTCATCGGCGTCGAATACGCCACGATCTTTTCCGCGCTCGACGTGCCGGTGACGCTGGTCGAGCCGCGCAATTCCATCCTCGATTTCGTCGACCGCGAGATCGTCGACGATTTCATCCACCAGATGCGCGATCGCGGCATGACGATAAGGCTTGGCAGCGCGGTGAAGGAAATCCGCTCCAAGCCCGAAGCCGCCGAAGTGGAACTGGCCGATGGCCGCACCATCCGTTCGGAAGTCGTGCTCTACGCCGCAGGCCGCACCGGCAATGTCGGCAGCCTGGGCCTCGACGTGGTCGGAATCGAGGCAGACTCCCGAGGCCGCATCAAGGTCGATCCGCAGACCTTCCAGACCAGCGTCCCCAACATCTACGCCGCCGGCGACGTCATCGGCTTTCCGAGTCTAGCCTCGACCTCGATGGAGCAGGGCCGGGTGGCCGCCTGCCACGCTTTCGGCGTGACGCTACCGCCGCCGCCGGAAACCTTCCCCTATGGCATCTATGCGGTGCCGGAGATCTCGACCGTCGGCCAGTCCGAGGAACAGGTGCGTGAAAGTGGGGCCGCCTATGAG
This sequence comes from Mesorhizobium sp. WSM4312, assembly GCF_002294875.1. Classification (NCBI taxonomy): domain Bacteria; kingdom Pseudomonadati; phylum Pseudomonadota; class Alphaproteobacteria; order Hyphomicrobiales; family Phyllobacteriaceae; genus Mesorhizobium; species Mesorhizobium sp. WSM4312. The sequence continues at coordinate 294,008 of NZ_NSFU01000008.1, forward strand.
GTCGGCGTGGCGCGTTTCCGCGAGACCTCGCGCGGCCACATCATGGGCGTCAACACCGGCTTCCTCAAGCTGTTGTTCTCGATCGAAACGCGCCGCCTGCTCGGCGCGCACATCGTGGGCGAGGGCGCCACAGAGCTCATTCACATCGGCCAGGCCGTCATCAATCTGGGCGGCACCGTCGACTTCTTCGTCAACAACACCTTCAACTATCCGACGCTGGCGGAAGCCTACAAGATAGCCGGGCTTGATGCCTGGAACAGGATGGGGCGGTAGGCTCCAGTCCTTCTGTCGATTGCCGGAGCGCAGGCACGGGTCGCGGCCTGCGATTGGACCTACGCCACGGCAGCCGATCCCACCAGCCATTGCCTGACTATGTCCGCGTCCGGATCGCCGATTTCATGGCCCGAGGGAATGATCCGGGCGTCGATCTCGGCGCCGTGGCGGCTGAGCAGCGTCACCAGCGCCGGCGCGAACGGTCCGTAGGTCTCGTCGGCGGCACCGGCGATGATCAGCGTCCTTGTTCCCGCCAGGTCCGTCGCGGGCACATGGTCGAGGACGGGCATCGGTCGCAGCAGTGCCGCCTGGCGGACGATGCCTGGATGGAGCAGCATCAGGCTGGAAACCAGATTGGCGCCGTTCGAATAGCCGAGGTACGTTGCGCGATCGGGATCGAGCCCATGGCGTCTGGCTGCCTCGCTTGCGAATGAAGCGAAAGCCGCCGTCTCTACGAGGATGCTCTTCTGTTCGAAGCGCGTCGGGTTTATCCGCTCGAACCAGCGAAAACCGTCCTCCTGGGGGATGCGGCCACGCGCCGCGACCAGCGTGACGCGGGGCGCGATCCGTCTTGCCAGCGGTATTAGGGTCGTCTCGTCGACACCCGACCCATGCAGCAGGAACAGGCACTCACGGCTGTCTCTGCCAGCGGCCATGAGGCGATAGGCAAAGGCCATATCCGTGACCAGGGGGGCGTTTTCGGGGTCGTCGCCGATCATCCCGCATCCTCTTGATTATATGAGGTTCCGCTCAATTTGCCGGCTTCAAAACGCAATATTTTCATGCTCCGCGAAAGTTGATTGAACCGGGCGCATTCCGGCCCGTTTATGCGCCGATATACTCCGCGTGGGAGGAATCGAAGCGGTGCGCCGGGGGTCGCATTGCTGGACATGAACAACCAGCTTTGAGGCCTTTTGTCGATGACTACCCCTATTTCGCCCCAACGCGATACGCGTATCGATGTGCTGCGCGCGCTGGCCCTGATCATCATTTTCATCGACCATGTGCCCGGCACGGCTTTCGAAACCCTGACCTACAAGAATTTAGGTTTTTCGGACGCGGCCGAGGCTTTCGTGCTGATTTCCGGCATCTCGGTCGCGCTCGCCTACGGCACCAAGTTCCGGCCGGGTGGTCGGCTTCTGGCCACGTTGAAGATGTGGCGGCGCGCAGCCGTGCTCTACGTCGCCCACATCGTCACCACGATGGTGGTGATCGGCTTGTTCTGCACCGTGGCGGTGTTCGCCAGGCGCCCGGAGCTGCTGAAACTGATCAACATCGAGCCATTGATGAAGAACACGCCGGAGGTGCTGGTCGGCATCGTCACGCTCGGCCATCAGCTTGGCTACAACAACATCCTGCCAGTCTACGCCGCGCTGCTCTTGATGGCTCCGGCCTTCGTCCTGCTCATCAGCTACCGGCCTGCCGCGGCACTTGCCGCGTCCGGTGCGCTGTGGCTCGTCGCCGGCATCTGGCAGATCGCTCCGCCCAATTATCCCGAGCCCGGCTTCTGGTTCCTGAACCCGCTGTCCTGGCAGTTCCTTTTCAACATCGGCCTTGCGGCCATGCTGCATGTCAGGCGCGGCGGAGTCATTCCGGTCAACCGCTGGCTGGTCGGCGCGGCCGCGGCCTATGTGGCGACGGCGCTGGTCTGGGTGCACAGCCCGCTTTGGGGGCAGATAACCTGGTTCAAGCTTCCCGTGGTGCTCGGTGGCTTCGACAAGACGTTCCTGTCGCTGCCGCGGCTGTTGCATATACTGGCGGTCAGCTACCTCATCGTCGCCTTGCCGGCGCTGTCGAACCTGTTCCGCACCAGCCCTGATCACCCGCTGGCGATACTCGGCAAGCGCTCTCTGCCGGTCTTCATCGCCGGCACGGTGATCGCCATGGTCGCGCAGGTGATGAAACTGATCAATCCGGGCGGGCTTGCCTATGACACCCTGCTGCTGTCGGCCGGCATCGCCATGCAGTTCGCGCTGGCCTTCTATCTCGAATGGCTGTCGGCCATCGGTGGCTTGGACAAGGTTCGCGCGCCGCAAAAGGACATCACGCCGGTGCGTGCGTCTTTCGGCATCTCGGCGGTAGCAAGGGCCAATCGCTGAGGGGCGGTTCAGCCGCGCGGGGGAGCCGACGAGGCGCGCACGATCAGCTCGACCGGCAGCAATTGCCGGCTGACCTTGCCGTCGCTCTCCAGGATCGCCTTGACGGCAAGGCGGCCCATTTCGGCGATCGGCTGGGCGATCGTGGTCAAGGGCGGCTCCGACATGGCGGCTTCCGGAACACCGTCGAACCCGACGATGGAAACATCGTTTGGGACGTTGAGCTTGCGTGCGCTCAGCCATTCGAGCGTCACCAGGGCTATCTTGTCCGACATCGCCAGGATGGCCGTGGGCGGCTCCTTGGCGGCGAAGATGGTTTCGAGCGCCGCTTTCGTGCTGGCCGCATCGTTGGCGGTCTCGTAGACGGGCACCTTGGATGTGTCGATGCCGACCCGCGAGAGTTCCTGGAGATAGCCGGTGAGACGGTCGCGCGTTCCCGCATAGGTCGCGGATCGAACCTGCTCGGGTGAAACGAGCCCTGTCCTGCCGTCGGCAAAAGGCAGTGCCAGGACGGCGAAGCGGCGATGTCCGAGATCCGTCAGATGGCGAGCCGCCAGGCTGGCGCCGGCGATGTTGTCGACGCCGATCGCCGCAACCGCCCCATCCTCGGAGTCCAGGTCGAGCGCCACGAAGGGCAATTTGCGCTCGCGTGCCAGTTCCACGAGGCGCGAGCCGCCTTCGATGCAGAAGACGATGAAGCCGTCGACCAAGGCGCTCTGGATGTTCCAGGCCAGTTGTTCATTGTTGGCGGCCGAGACCAGGGAGATGCCGGCTCCCGTAGCGTCGCAGGCCTGCGAGATGCTCGCCATCATGACGCGCGCGAAGGGATCGTCGAAGAAGTAGGAGAGGGGTTCGGCCGTGGCAACGCCGATGGCGTTGACCTTGCCCGCCCGCAACAGGCGGCCCTTGGGATCCGGCCCGCCATAGCCCATCGCCTCGGCCGCCGCCTTTACCCTTTCGCGGACTTCCTCGCGCACGATCTCCGGGCGGCTGAAGACATTGGATGCGGTGCCGTGCGAAACACCGGCGGCCTTGGCGATGTCGGCCAGCCGGACGGGTCTTCGATTGCCTGCGGTGAGTGACGCCATTGTGCGTGCCTCCTGACATGCATTTAGCACGTTCCGGATTTGCATCTAGCATTTTCGTTGGATCGATTCAAATTTTGCTTGACCGAAGATGCCTTGAAGACTATGTTTGAATCGATCCAAACTGCAGATTTGCCTCTGCTGAGTGACAAGGAGGAGGTAGCCATGCATCCCGTCAATTATCTGTTCGAAGACATCTACCGCAACGGCTGGCGGATCGGATCCGCCAACAGCTCCAGGCGCCGGGGCAGGACCGGCCCTTGGATTCGCGATCTTCGCTTCCTTGTGGAGCGCAAGTGCAGCTAAGCGACGCATTTTTTGCTCACTGATTGGATCGATTCAATTCAAAGGGAGAAGAACCATGCATCCCATCAAGCATTTGTTCGAGGACATCTATCGCAACTACTGGGGCATCGCCCCGGCCGCCGAGCGGCCGAGGGTGCGGCGCCTGACGAAGCCGGCCGCGCGCAATCGCGATCTTTGGGTACGTACCGAACGTCCCAAGGATTGATACCCGCGTAGTCGGTCTCAGGAACGCGGACGCACCAGGGCGGAGATCGCTATCCCCAGCCAGCCGGCGATGAGCAGGGTGCCTCCGATTGGCGCCGACATCGGAAACAGTCTCGATCCGAGGAAATCGCGGGCGAGGAGATCGCCCGCGAAAAGCAGGAGCCCGGCAAGCAGGACGAGGCTCGCGATCCGCAGGCAGCGATTCGCGCCGATGAGGCCGACGGCGAGGAAGACAGGCGCGTGCATCAAGAGGAACGACGCGGCCGTGCCGGTAAAGGCGCCGCCGCGGTGCGCGGCCGCTGCCGACAGCGCCACGCCCGCCGCGCCGGAGAGACCGCCGGCAAGCACGAGGAGACGGCTGGCGCTTGGTTCGGCGGAATTCATGTCGGCCAGCTCCCTCTAACGCTCTCAGGACTCACTTGCTTCCAGCGCCATATGCCGTATGCGCCGCGACTGGACGATCCAGTTGTAGACGGCGCCGCCGCCCATCAGCGCCGATGTGCCGAGAAACACCGCCCGCATGCCGAAATGACCGCCGACGAAGCCGCCGGTCAATGGTCCCGCAACCTGCCCGACATACTGCGCCGAGATCGCCAGGCCAAGCACATTGCCGCCGACGCCGTCCGGGATGTTGTGGCGGATGACGCTGGTGATGCAGGGCAGCAAGCCGCCGAGCGCCAGACCCATCAGGAAGCGCAGGCCGATCAGTTGCCAGCCATTGGTGACGAAGGCTTGCGGTATCAGCAGCAGGGCCGAGACGGTCAGCGCCCCGACGACGACGTTCCAGTGACCGACGCGGTCAGCGAGCTTGCCGAGCCAGGACGCCGACAGGATGGTGCCCAGCGCCGCCGCCGACATCACCACGCCGGCGACCATCGTCACCCGGCTCTGATCCTCGATGAGCTGCTGCACATAGACGGTGATGATCGGCTCGATCGACATGTTGGCGAAGGCCAGCAGCATACCGGTTATCAGCATGGCCACGACCGGGCGCTTGTCTGGAATCCGTGACCAGCCGCTTTTCGGCCTAGCGCCAGATCCCGCCTTTACCGGCTTCGGGCGCGGGGTCTCCTTGATGAGGAAGGTCGTTGCCAGGAAGGCAAGGAAGATGACGCCGCCGGACAGAAGGAAGGTGGCGCGAATGCCGATCACTGGCGGCAGCGCACCGCCAAGCAGGGGCCCGACCAGCGAGCCCGCCGTTATTCCCGCAGACAGCACGCCCAGCGCCCAGCCGGAACGGTCCTTGGGCGTCTGCATGGCCACCAATATGGTCGACCCCGAGGAATAGCCGCCGGCAAAGCCGATCAGCAGGCGCAGCAGCACCAGTTGCCAGACCGTCTCGACCATGCCTGTCAGCGACATGCAGATCGCCATGCCGAAGCTGGCGCGCACCAGCATCACCTTGCGGCCGTAGCGGTCGCCCAGCCGTCCCCACAAGGGCGCGACCAAGGCCGCGGCGAAGAAGGTGGCGCCATAGGCGATGCCGGACCATTGCACGATGGCGGCATGGCCTTGCGCGCCGAGCTGTTCGACGTAAAGCGGCAGGAAGGGCAACAGCAGGGTCATGGCGATGAGCGTGCTGAACGAGCCACCGAAACAGACGGCGAGATTGCGCCGCCAGTGGATGTTGTAGCCGCTCTGTTGCGTGTCTTCCTGTGTCATGTCCTGCCTGCCCGATATCAGCGCTTGTTGCGGATACCATTTTGGGATACCAAACTGGTATCCGTCATGAACTCCAACCCGGCTGCTGTCAATGCGGCTTCGGAACAAGGAAGCGCTATGTCGCAGATGCAGAATGTCGAACGGCAGTTGCGCGAGATGATCCTGGGGCTTGAGATCGGTCCAGGCGAGAAATTGACCGAGCGTTGGATCGAAGGCCGCTTCGGCGCCTCGCGCACGCCGGTCAGGGCAGCACTTCTGCGGCTGGAGACCGAGGGGCTGGTCGGCAGGGATGGCCGCGGCTGGACGGTATCGCCCATCAACCTTGCCGAGCTCGAGCAGATCGCGGTCTATCGCGAAGCAGTCGAGGTCGCGGCTGTCCGGCTGACATGCACGCATGCCGAAAGCAGCACCATCGACGTGATCGAGGCGATGCTCGATTCCTGCGACGACAATACGCCGCGCGAGGAGTGGCATCGTGTCGGCATGGATTTTCACATCGAGCTGGCGCGCCTGTCCGGCAACGAATTTCTGTTCAGGGCGGTGCGCGATGCCATGACGCGCCTGTCGCGCGCTCGCTGGCTGGAAGTGCGTGACGAAGCGGCCCTTGGTCGCGCCTGGGCCGAACACCGCGCCATTCTGGCCGCGGCACGCCTTGGCGATGCCGATGAAGCGGCCCGCCTGCTTTCTGCGCACATCGTCGGCAGCCGCGACCGGCTGGTGACGTCGCTCGCCAACGACCGGCGCGGCCTTCGCGCCAGGGGATTTGCCGTCGTCGCTGCTTAGCACCGCTATGGGGCAGGGCGCTCGCCGGCAAAAACAGGCGACGCCTCGCGCCAAGCGCACTTTCGGCCTCGCTTCACGGACGCCGATGGCGTAAGAGCGGCGATGGAAAACAACCGATTTGAAACACCAGTGACCGTCAAGTCCGTCACGGCGGGAAGCACCCAGCTCTTGCGAACGGCCCGCGAGGCATCCGAATATCTACTCAACAGCTGGCCAGGCAAGCGCAGTCCCAAGCATCGCGCGGCGCTGCAGGCCTGCCACGACGCACTGGCCGGCGACAAGCCGGCGATGAACGCGCGGCGCGCCTTTATCGCCGCGGCGCGCGAAGTGGACGTTTTTGTCAGCGACAAGGCTCCTGCCTGACGCAGGACCACAGCCTGGATTGACGCGAGGCCCGCATATGCGGGCCTTTTGCCGTCATTCCGCCGTTTCGTTTTCGATCTCTGCCTCGGGCTTGGAACGTTCGCGCGCGGCAACCTTGGCCGCCAGCTTTTCGGCTTTCTTCGCCGCCTTCTGCCGGTCGCGTTCCTTGCGTTCCTGATCGTAGTTTGGTGCTCGTGCCATATCGGCTCCTTTTGATCTGCCTTGCGGCTCCGACCCTGCCTAGGAGCATTAGCCGTCAAACACAACAGCTGAAACGACAGTGCACGGGCGCGGCCCCGGAGATCGAGGGGCTTGCCAGATCGGCGCCATAATGATGTAGGAAACGCGGGGCGCCAGCGTATTTGAGTGCTGCCCGTTTGTTTTGACCAAGTGAATCATGGCTACAATTGCGCGGACGTCGGCACGGGTTTTCTACTATGCGCGAAACGTCGTGCGCGATGTCATTCCCCAAGCCCTGTTCCGCCGCAGGCTGGCTGCTCGCCTCGAACAGGCCATGCGTTCCGACGAGGCGGCGCGGCGGCGGTTGAACTACTACAACAAGCTGCAGGACGGTTTCGCGCCAAGCGCCAATGCGGTGCGCATCAGCAAACTGCCGTTCACGCCGACCATGTACTATTACGACCTGAAGGAATTCGCCCGCTATTTCGATCCCGGATTGCTCATCGACGTCGAATTCGGCGACGTCAGGGACGTGCCGAAGGTGCCGACGATCGTCAAGGATAGGCCGATTCGTGATGACGACCAGAACGCGGTCATCATGAAGCTCGACAAATTCCGTCACTTCCAGATGCCGGCTGACACCATCTCGTTCGCCGACAAGTTGCCTATGGTGGTCTGGCGCGGTGATCTCAACAATCCGATCAGGACACGGTTTCTGCAAGCGGTGCGCGACCTGCCATTCTGCGATGCCGGCTCGCACAAGCCGAACGCACCGGCCGAATACGCCAAGCCCTTTCTCAGCATCAGCCAGCACCAGCGCTACCGCTACATCGTCTCGCTCGAGGGCAATGACGTGGCGACCAACCTCAAATGGATCTTGAGCTCGAAGTCGCTTTGCCTGATGCCGCCGCCGACATACGAGACATGGTTCGCGGAGCGCCAGCTCGAGGCCAATGTCCACTATGTGCCGCTCGATCCGGATTTCGCCGATCTCGGCGAAAAGGTGCGCCATTTCGAACGACATCCGGCGCAGGCAGAGCGCATCATTGCCGCGGCCAATGCCTATTGCCGGAAATTCTCCAACGAGCGAGACGAGCAGGCGATCTCCCTGCTCGTGCTCTACAAATACTTCGTGCTCAGCGGCCAGATCGAGCCCGATCCCGAGCTCTGGCGCTTCATCGAGGGCAAGCGCGCCTCCGCCTGATGGTCAGATGACGCTGCGGTCGAGAACCGTGTCGGCAGGGCCGAAGCGATCCTTGGCCGTCAATTGCTGGTGCCAATAGGGGTAGAGCACGGGCGGCCGGCTGACCGCGTCGAGGCGCTGGCGTTCCTCAGGGCTGAGCGCCAGGCTTGCGGCCGCGAGATTGTCCTTGAGCTGGGCATCGTTGCGGGCGCCGATCACCAGCGAGGAGACAGCGGGACGGCCGAGTAGCCAGGCCAGCGCCACCTGCGCGGCCGATACGCCGCGAGCCTTGCCGATCTCGACCAGCACATCGACGATCCGCCAGAGCCGGTCCTCGTCGCGGATCGGCGGCTCGGACCAGCCGGCGAGTTGCCGTGCGGTCGGGCTGTCGCGGTGGTATTTGCCGGACAGCAGGCCGCCGGCGAGCGGGCTCCAGACCAGCACGCCCAGCCCCTGGTCGACCGAGATCGGCAGCAGTTCATATTCCGCCTCGCGTGCCTCCAGCGTGTAGTGGATTTGCTGGGTGACGAAGCGCTGCTGGTGACGGCTGTCGCTGACGGACAGCGCCTTCATCACCTGCCAGCCGGACCAGTTGGAGCAGCCGATATAGCGCACCTTGCCCTGGTTGACCAAAGTGTCGAGCGCCGCGACCGTTTCCTCGACCGGGGTAAGCCCGTCCCACTGGTGGACGAAATAGATGTCGATGACGTCGGTCTTTAGCCGCTTCAGGCTCTTCTCGCATTCGCGGATCAGGTGGTGGCGCGACAGGCCTTCGTCGTTCGGTCCACTGCCGATCCGCATGCGCGCCTTGGAGGCAATCAGCACGTCGTTCCTGCGCTTGCCGCCGAGTGCCTCGCCGATGATCTCCTCCGACAGGCCGTTGGAGTAGACATTGGCCGTGTCGATGAGATTGATGCCGGCATCGATGCACATGTCGATCATGCGCTTGGCTTCGCCAAGATCGCTGTTGCCGACCGCGGCGAAGGGCCCGGTGCCGCCGAAGGTCATGGTGCCCAAAGTCAGTGTCGAAACCTTCAGGCCGGAACGGCCAAGGATGCGGTATTCCATGTCAGTCCTCGCGATTGCGTTAAATGGGGGCGGGGCCAAAGGGCAGCCCGGAATGCGACAGAGGATTTGTAGGACAATTCGGCCGGCTTGTCGCCATGCCATGGCGATGGATCGATTGGACATGGCGGACGCCGCTGCGGCCGCTATAGCGTCCGGCTGCAATAAAACCGTCATTGCCGCTCTATATTGAAGTCGGCTCAAGTGTTTCCCTTCCAGGCCGCTAGCCAGCAATTTTGGCGCCGTATGGGAACCGACAGGGCTTGCAAGCGGAGCAGTGCAAATGACTGAGCAAAGACAGAATTCTCCCGCCAAGGATTGGCTCGAAGCCGAGCTCGCCGACACGCTCGACGAAGACTATGAGCTCGAAATGTCGGAGCCGGCGCTGTCGATGGAGATCGCCAAGATCTACAAGAACGCGCATCCGCCTTCGATCGACCGCATGCAATATTTTCGCGACCTGATCACCTTGCAGTCCGAACTGATCAAGCTGCAGTCCTGGGTCGCCTATCATAAGAAGAAGCTGGTGGTGATTTTCGAGGGCCGTGACTCCGCGGGCAAGGGTGGCGTCATCAAGCGCATAACCCAGCGGCTCAACCCGCGCATCTGCCGTGTCGTGGCGCTGCCGGCGCCGACCGAGCGCGAGAAGTCGCAATGGTATTTCCAGCGCTATGTCCCGCATCTGCCGGCGGGCGGCGAGATCGTGCTGTTCGACCGCTCCTGGTACAACCGCTCCGGCGTCGAGCGGGTGATGGGCTTTGCCGATGCCGGCCAGGTCGAGGAATTCTTCCGCGACGTTCCCGAGTTCGAGCGGATGCTGGTGCGCTCCGGCATCACCGTGGTCAAATACTGGTTCTCGATCACCGACGAGGAGCAGCAGATGCGCTTCCTGATGCGCATCCATGACCCGATGAAGCAGTGGAAACTGTCGCCGATGGATCTGCAGTCGCGCGTGCGCTGGGAGCAGTACACCAAGGCCAAGGAAGAGACCTTCGCCCGCACCAACATTCCCGAGGCGCCCTGGTTCATCGTCGAGGGCAATGACAAGAAGCGGGCGCGGCTGAACTGCATCGATCATCTGCTCAAGCAGATGCCGTATGAAGAGGTGCCGCACGAGGAGATCACGCTGCCGGAACGCGTCTTCAACCCAGAATACGAGCGCCAGACGCTGCCGCGCGAGCTCTACGTGCCGGAGAAGTATTGAACACCTTTTCCTTCTCCCCGTTTCACGGGGAGAAGGTGCCCGAAGGGCGGATGAGGGGCGGCGCTGACTTCGATCGTTGGCGTTGCGCAGCCAATCCTGTTCTGATGAAATTGCCGCTGGCGGGGAGAAAGCGCTGTAACTACGCCCGCTTGATCACCACATGCGTGGCAAGCGCCGTCGCCACCTGCTCGGTGCATTGATAGCCAAGCCTCAACATATCCAGGCCGGCGAAGAGGTGCTCGCCCTTGCCAAGCAACACCGGCGAGATTGCCAGATGCATCTCGTCGATCAAGCTCTCCTGCAGATATTGCCGGATGGTGGCGACCCCACCACCGATCCGCACATCCTTGCCGCCGGCCGCCGCCTTCGCCTGCTCGAGCGCCGAATGGATGCCGTCGGTCACAAAATAAAAGGTCGTGCCGCCTTCCATCGTGATGGGTGCCCGCGCGTGGTGCGTCAGCACGAACACCGGCACATGGTAGGGCGGGTTGTCGCCCCACCAGCCCTTCCAGCTGTTGTCAGGCCATTCGCCGCGGATCGGCCCGAACATGTTGCGGCCGAGGATCCAGGCGCCGACATTTTCGAAACTGCGCGCCGCGAACGCCTCGTTGATATCGGTGGTGCCGCCCTCTTGCCCGAGCACCATCTCACGGAAGGTGCGGGTGTCGATAAACCACTTGTGCAAGGATTTCCCGCCGATGCCGAGCGGATTTTGCAGATCCTGATCGGGGCCGGCGCCATAGCCGTCGAGCGATAGGGTGAATGCGTTGACACGCAGCATGGACATGAAAGCCTCCTCGATAACCAGTTGCGTTTTGCAATCGGTTGTTGTTTAGCAAACCAATTGCAAATTGCAAGCGCTATTTTCCAAGGGGAAAAAGACACATACCCGGATCTCGCCTCCAAGCGATGTCCCTATCGTTTCGTGACGATCGATTCGGATCACAACCGGCCGCTGGGACGGCCGCCGATCGCCCGACGGGTGAAGCGGGTCAGGACGTATCCTCTGGAGGCGTTCGCCATGCCTCCTGGCGACGTGCGGGCTGCCGGCCGTCTCCGGCCGTGCGGCTATCATAGCCGGGGCTGCCGGTTTTTGTCTGCGGGAATTCGAAAGAAATGCCGACCGGTCGAAAGATTGGTGACGTCTACTGAAAGGCTTTGCCGGCCAGGCCGGACTACCCCTTCAGCATTTCGGCCACTTCGGGCGCGAAATAGGTCAAGATGCCGTCGCAGCCGGCGCGCTTGAAGGCGAGCAGCGATTCCAGCATCGCCTTCTCGCCGTCGATCCAGCCATTGGCTCCCGCCGCCTTGATCATCGAATATTCGCCCGACACCTGGTAGGCGAAGGTCGGCATCTGGAATTCGTCCTTGAGCCGGCGGATGATGTCGAGATAGGGCAGGCCGGGCTTGACCATCAGCATGTCCGCGCCCTCGGCGATGTCCTGCTCGGCCTCGCGCACCGCCTCATCCGAATTGGCGTGGTCGATGTAATAGGTCTTCTTGTCGCCCTTGAGCAGGCCTGCGGTGCCGACGGCCTCGCGATAGGGGCCGTAGAAGGCCGAGGCGAACTTCGTCGCATAGGACATGATCGCGACGTCCTGAAAACCGTTGGCGTCGAGCGCGTCGCGTATGGCGCCGATCCGGCCGTCCATCATGTCGGATGGCGCGATGATGTCGGCGCCGGCCGCTGCCTGGATGACGGCCGCCGCCGCGACCTGTTCGACCGTTTCGTCGTTGACGATGATGCCGTCGCGCAGGATGCCGTCATGGCCGTGGCTGGTGAACGGGTCGAGCGCCGCGTCGGTGATGATGCCGATCCCGGGCACCGCGTCCTTGATCGCGCGAGTGGCGCGGTTGATGATGTTTTCCGGGTCGAGAATGTGGGAGCCGGTCTGGTCGCGCAAGGCCAGTTCGACATTGGGGAAGGTGGCGAGTGCCGGAATGCCGAGCTTGGCCGCGCGTTCGGCCTCCTTGACGGCAAGATCGACCGACAGGCGGAAGACGCCAGGCATGGCGGCGATCGGCTCGCGCACATTCCTGCCCTCGACAACGAAGATCGGCCAGATCAGGTCGTCGACCGAAAGCCGGTTCTCCTGGACCAGGCGGCGCGACCAGTCGGCCTTGCGCATGCGGCGCAGGCGGCGGCTGCCGGTCACGTCGTCGACGCTGCGCGCGCCGGCTGGCTTTGTCGGGGTGAATTTGTTCATGGCCAATACTCCGGATCAGCAGGTTTTATCACGAGCCCTTGCCGCTGACCAATGCGACACGATTGTGCCAGGCCGAAGCCGCCAATCTCCGCCTTGTGGGCAGATCGGCAAAGCCGAGATGGGCGCGTCCCGCCATATCTATCCGGTCAGGGCTGCCCATTACCCGAAAGAACCTGCGCGGCGCCGCCAATTGCCACGCGGAACGCCTCGTCGAAGCTGACGCCACGCACCCGCCAGCGATAGGTCTTGCCGTGATCGGCCAGGCGCCAATCGGCGATCCACCCGAGATCCTTGTCGCTCCAGACGATGCTGCCAGCGAGCGCTTGCGCGCCACCGGCCTGTTTGGCCAGCAGATCCAGCCTTGCCATGTCGTCGGTGCGCAGCCCTTTTTCGCCCAGCTCGGCCAGCTGTACCGCCTTCGGAAATACGACATGCATCAACAGCGGATCGGTGGCATTGGCGAAAGACTCGCGCATCGTCTTGCCACGCTCCTCCTCGGCGCTGAGCGCGAAATGCCTCGCGCCCTGTTCGACGGTGAGAAAGACGGCGAGCGTTGGCCGTTCGCCAAGCCAGGGCTTGCTGCCAAGCTGCGCGAGCAGCTTGTTGACCGTGGCGGGCTTGTAGAGACAGGTCAGATCATGCGGCCGGTCATGCGTGCCTTGCTCGTCATGGATCGGAATGCCCTCCAGCCGGTCATGGTAGCGGAAGGAGTCGACAAAATCGCCTGCCTTGTCGCGCAGAGCCGCCATTTCGGGTTTCTCCAGCAGGCGTTGATCGCCTGAAACCCCGACCAGAACCCGGTCCAGGCAATCCTTGAAGCCTATCCGGCGGTTCACCTCGCCCTGGCCGGTGACGATGGTCCGCGACTGGTAGAGATCGTCGGTCGTGATGGCCAATGCGGCACGAGGCGCCAGGCCAACGATCATGACCCCGATCGTCAAAAGCACGGCACGAAGAAATCCGGGCATGGCCAGCTGTTCCCCGACGCCGTCTGTGCGCGATATCGGCGCGTCGCTTGCAACGGCGGCGATCTTCGTAGCACCGCCCGCCGCCGGTCGCCAAGACCACGGCGCGGAGGCTGCTGCCATTGACGCACCCATGCGCCGCCTTTAGCACTTCAGTCCCGCAGGCGCGGGGGAGGGATTCTCTGGCGATGGATTTTGATGGAGGCGACGAAATTCGCTTCGAGCGCTTGGGCAGGGCCGGTGTCGTCACGCTGACGCGACCGCAGGCGCTCAATGCCGTCACCCATCGCATGGTCAGGGCGCTGGGCAGGGCCCTGCATGCCTGGGAGCGCGACGACGGCGTGGACGTCGTCCTGGTCAAGGCCGAGGGCAGGGCGTTTTCGGCTGGAGGCGACATCCTGCACATTTATGAAGCCGGCCGGGCTGGAAAGCTGCCGGTCGAGTTCTTCGCCGACGAGTATAGGCTCAACGCCCGCATCAACAGCTTCAAGAAACCCTATGTGGCGCTCATCGACGGCATCGTCATGGGCGGCGGCGTCGGCGTTTCCTTTCACGGCTCGCACCGGGTGATGACCGAGAATGCCCAGTTCGCCATGCCGGAGGTCGGCATCGGCTTTTTCCCGGATGTCGGCGCCAGCCATCTGTTGCCCGACCTTGGCGGCTCGTTCGGCATGTATCTGGCCCTGACCGGCAACCGCATCCGCCATGGCGATGCACTGTGGTCGGGGCTGGCCACCCACACCATCAAGGCCGAGGACCAGGCCAGCTTTCTTGATCGGCTGGTGCTTACCGGCGATCCGGAATCGGTGCTGCGCGGTTTCTTCGTCCCGGCAAAGCGGGAGACCGACAGGCCGACGCTGGAAGCGATCTCCCGCCATTTCGCCCAACCGTCGCTGCAGGATATCATCGATAGCCTGGACCGCGCGGCGGGCACCGACGAATTCGCGGCAAAGACGCTGGCGACGATGCGCACGCGCTCGCCCACCAGCCTTCGCGTCGCCTGGCGGCAGATCAGCGCCGGGCAGACCTTGTCGATGGACGAGTGCATGAAGATGGAGTTCCGCATCCTCAACCGCATGCTTGCCGGCCACGATTTCTACGAAGGCATCCGCACCGCCATCATCGACAAGGGATCGAAGCCGCAATGGCGGCCGGCAACGCTCGATGCGGTCGGCGAGGCGGATGTCGAGGCCTATTTCGCCCCGCTCGGCGAACGGGAACTCCCGCTATGAACGAGGTGACGTCGAGACGCGTCGTCCTGCAGCCCTCGACGGTCGAGGTGATCTTCGCCTGGTTCCAGCGCGTCATATCAGGCTACTGCCTGCTGTTCGGCATCCTGTACTGGATCAAGCTGATCGGCTTCTATCCGGGCCCGCTGTGGCGCTTCGACCTGATGCCGGTGCATTGGCAGGTGGCGGCGGTGATGCTCGCCGTGTTTTTCCCCTTTGCCGCGGCGGGGTTGTGGATGCTGGCCTCGTGGGGCCCGGTGATCTGGTTCATCTGCGCGGTCACCGAGACCGTCATGTATGCCGGGTTTCCCGAGCTTTTTGGCCATCGGCCGCTGATCGTCGTCTCGCATGCGGCGGTGGCGCTGCTCTACATCGTCTTTCGCGTCGTCATCTGGCTGCAGAAACGCCCCGTCCGGCACTAAGCCGTTGAGGCCGTTGACGACTTGGCAAACGCCCGGATTGAGCCCTGCGATAAGTGCCTAAGCCTTTAGGTTAATTATCCTTACTCGGGTGACCGTTCGTTAAGCCTCTTCCGAAACCTCTTACCGGTAAGCTCTTGTTAGCCCTAGCGTTTAAGTCGAATTTTATGAGTATTCGATAGTGTCGCGATCAAGGTGAAAAACAAAAAATCACCAGGGCGACAAACGAGAGGCAAAGACAATGATCAATTCGCGTCCGGCGGCGAAGACCGCCAACGTTTCCGACGACCGCCGCGAGGCTATCCGCTCGCTGTACATGGAATCGCTGCAGCTCGTCGAGCGGCTGCACCGCCGTCTGCTTGATGTCATCAAGGACGAATTCGACCGCAACGGCCGTTCCGACATCAATGCCATCCAGGCGCTGCTGCTCTTCAACATAGGCAACTCCGAGCTGACCGCCGGCGAACTGCGCTCGCGTGGCTACTATCTCGGCTCGAATGTCTCCTACAATCTGAAGAAGCTGGTCGATCTCGGCTTCATCAACCACCAACGCTCGCGCATCGACCGCCGTTCGGTCCGCGTTTCGCTGACCCCGAAGGGCAATGAGGTGGCCGAGGTCGTCGCCGGTCTCTATGAGCGCCATGTCGGCTCGATCGAGCAGGTCGGCGGCATCAACACCGACGAGTTCAAGCAGATGAACCGCGCCTTGCAGCGCCTCGACCGCTTCTGGAACGACACCATCGCCTACCGGATGTAAGCCATCCACATCAGATCTGGCCCGCGCCACAGAAGCGCGGCCGAAATGTCGACCTCTGGTCAAGGCTGGTGCCGAAAGGCATCGGCCCTTTTTCTTTTCCTGATCCCGAAGCCCAGGCGCCCGGTCGGCACTATCCCGCCAGGTTTGCTTTCGCTGCAGCAGTGCCTAATGTCACGGCTGGGAGGCGCGCGCATGATGGGTCTGGGAAAACGCTCGAGGACTTGCTCGGTTGCCGCAGTGCTTTTGCTGGTCCCGCAAACGGCCTTCGCCGAGGAGTGGTGGAAGGGTTCTTTCGCAGCGGAAGGCAGTTCCCCATGTGACCACAATGACTCGATCGTGACGTATACCGACAAGGCAGTGGAGATGTGGGAGGTGGGCTGCACGTTGGACAAGGTGCAGAAGATCAACCGCCTGGATGTCGTCATCCTGGACATGTCGTGTACGGATGGTGAAAGCACGGATGAGAGACGGGAACTGTTGCTCAAACTGGAGGATAACAAGGTCCTGCGCTATCCTCAGCATGAGGTGTTGCAAAGATGTTCGGAATTGAGGGCGCAGCCAAGTCCGGACCCAAATGTTGCAACTCCACGCTGAGGGATCGTGCGATTAGTCAGCCAGATAGGATTACGGCTTCAGCGGACAGAATTTCTCGTGGAAATAGGTAAGCGCCTGTTCGGCCGGGCCTGGTTCGCCGAAGAACGGGCCGATTGTTTCGGGTTCTCGCGTCAGGTCGCAGCTGCCCTCGGTGTCGGTTGAGCAGGATTTCACCAGTCCCTTGAGCGAGATGGTTGAAGGCGGACTGTCGAACGACAGGGCGGTCACGTTACCAAGCCGCACCTCGTAGGTCAGGCGGTAGTAGATGGCGCCGTCCTCCTCGAACTGCTGTTCTGCCTTGTAGGTGCAATCGTCCAGCCTGGTGACGATGAACCTGAGCGTTTCGGTTTTGTCGCCGACCTCGTTCGGGCCCGTGCTGGTGAAGATAGCCGGCGATCGGGACACCTGCTTCATCGGTTCGTCGGCCTGCTGCCCGTATTTGGGGATCGCGCCCTGTTCCAGGCCGTGCACGAAATAGGCGACCGTCTCCTCCGGCGTTGGACTGCTGCCGTTTGGACCTCCGGCCAAAGCGAAGGCCGCGACGACTGAAAGGACACCAGGCATGGTCTCATTCCTCGCTTTGGACTGGCTTGTCAGTGTATCATCATCGGCCTGCGGTTCATCGGTCGATGTCGCGGCCGCCGATCGCGCGTCGGTACCGAAAAGGCACGGGCTCTTCATTTCGCTGCGTCGCCCGATGCAAATCGCGGGCCAAGGCCACGTTGCCGCCATATTCCAATGGAACCGAGGATGCCGGTGAAGCTGCGGTCAAGGCTGTGCGTTCACCTGGAACCGGACGGTGCGTCACGCGTTTGTGGCCGAACCGATGCGGACATGGTTGGCTAATTGTTAAGATTGCCAACTTTAGAGTGCGGGCAAAATCGCCCCTGATCGAATGCTACAAGAATGTCTGGAACGTCCATGAGAACCAGCCGCCGCTTTTTCCTTTCCGGAGCCTCGTTGCTCGCCGCCGCCATGGTGGCCGGCCGTGCGAGCGCGCAGGATGTGATCGGGGATATCCTGAAATCCTCGGCCCGCGGCAATTGGGACGACCAGTTCGACGCTCGCGCCAGCGAAGGCGGCAAAGTGGCCTCGACGCTGCCGATCTTCAGCCCGCAGACCGTCGCCTTCACCGAGCAGGCGGTCGCGCAGTACCAAAACATCGTCGGGCAGGGCGGCTGGGCAGAGGTCCCCGCGACCAAGAAACTGCAGCTCGGTGTCGATGATCCGGATGTCGTGCCGCTGCGCAAGCGTCTGATGGCCGCGGGCGATCTGTCGCAGAGCGCCGGCATCTCGACCGCCTTCGATTCCTATGTCGACTCCGCGGTCAAGCGCTTCCAGTTGCGCCATGGCCTGCCGGCCGACGGCTCCATGGGCAAGTACACCTATGCGGCGATGAACGTTTCGGCGCAGATCCGGCTCGGCCAGTTGCAGACCAACCTGCAGCGGCTCAAGGAGAAGGCCGGGACGCTCGGCAGCCGCTACGTGCTGGTCGACATTCCGGCCGCGCAGATCGAAGCGGTCGAGAACGACCGTGTCGTGCTCCGCCACACCGCGATCGTCGGCAAGATCGATCGGCAGACGCCGATCGTCAATTCCAAGATCAACGAGATCATCGTCAATCCGTACTGGAACGCGCCGGTCTCGATTGTGCGCAAGGACATCATTCCGCTGATGCGCAAGAATCCCGATTATCTGAAGGACAGCCATATCCGCCTGTTCGCGCCGGACGGCAGCGAGGTCGATCCGCTCACTGTCGACTGGTCGACCGACGACGCCGCCAAGTATCGCTTCCGCCAGGATCCTGGCGCGGGCAACGCGATGGCCTCGGTCAAGATCAATTTCCCCAGCCCCGACGGCGTCTACATGCACGATACGCCGCAGCAGAGCCTTTTCGGCAAGATGATGCGTTTCGATTCCTCGGGCTGCGTGCGCGTGCAGAATGTGCGCGACCTCGTCACCTGGATCCTGCGCGACACGCCGGGCTGGGACCGTCAGCATTTCGAGGCGGCGATCAAGACCGGCGAAAACACGCCGATCCAGGTCACCAACCCGGTTCCGGTCCACTTCCTCTATCTCTCGGCCTGGTCGACGGCCCCGGGCGTCGTGCAGTTCCGCGACGACGTCTACGCGCTCGACGGCGCCAGCGAACTGCAGATTACCTCTTCACTCTAAGAGACTGACAATTTTGACGAAAGGCCGTTCGAAGGGGCGGCCTTTCGTTTGCAGGGTGGTTAGATCAGCCGTTGGTTGACCAACCGCGCCATAGCTTGCGCGCGGTTGACGGCGCCGAGTTTGCGACATTGTCGACGCGGAAGCGGACGGTCGCTTGGGCAACGCCTTTTGCATGGACGGCCTGCCGTCCGCGCGGTCCGCTTTTTCTGTACCGCAAACATAGGCCGGCCTCGGCCATCGCCGTTCCGGCGCTGTCTGGACGCGAGGACGACGATTGCGCATGGTTCGCAAAACAGCCGGAATCGTGCCATGCAAGCCGCTATCTTCGTCCTCGTCGTGCTGGTCTTCGTCGCTGTTTCCGGCGCGCTGGTGCGGCTGGTGCGGGTGCCGCTGCCGGTCCTGCAGATCGCCATAGGTGCTGCCCTTGCCTGGCCGGTGCGCGGCATTCATGTCGAGATCGATCCGGAGCTGTTCCTGCTGGTGTTCATTCCGCCGCTGCTGTTCAGCGATGCCTTCGGCGCGCCCAAGCGCGAGCTGATGGCACTGCGCGGGCCGATCCTCGACCTTGCCATCGGCCTCGTCTTTTTCACCATTGTCGGTTTCGGCTATGCCTTGCACTGGCTGGTGCCGAGCATTCCGCTGGTCGTGGCCTTCGCGCTCGCGGCCGTGCTGTCGCCGACCGATGCGGTGGCCGTCTCCTCGATCGTCGACAGGAACGTCGTCCCGGCGCGGCTGATGCACATTCTGGAAGGCGAGTCCATGCTCAACGATGCGTCGGGCCTGGTCATGTTTCGCTTTGCCGTCGCGGCGGCATTGACCGGCAGTTTTTCCTTTGCCGCCGCTTCGCTGAGTTTTGTCTACGCAGTGGCGGTCGGTATCCTGGCCGGCGTGGCGGCCTTGTTCGTCGCCGCCAAGGCGCTGCAACTCCTGAACCGCATAGGCGGCGTGCCCGCCGAGGCGCAGGTGCTGATCACCGTCCTGCTTCCCTTCGTCGCCTATCTCGGCGCCGAGCATTTCGGGGCCTCGGGCATCCTGGCCGCGGTGACCGCCGGTCTCTTGACCGGAAGCACCGGCATATTCCGCTTTCTCGGCGTCTCGGCGCGCATGCAGACGATCTCGCTGTGGACGACGTTTTCCTTCGTCTTCAACGGCGCGCTGTTCATAGTGCTCGGCCTGCAGCTTCCCGAAATCATCCGCAAGGTGCCACCGGAGCTGTCCAGCCGCCATTGGCTGCTCGAGCCGGTGCTGACTGTCCTTCTGCTGACCCTTTGCCTGATCGCGCTCCGCTTCGTCTGGATTTGGATCGGCGACATCTCGGCGGGTTTTGCGGCGCGGCTCGGCAAGCGTAAGACCGAACCGCTCGGCCTGCGCGTGCGGCTCGCCGGTTCGGTCTCGGGCGTGCGCGGCGCCATCACGCTGGCCGGCATATTGTCGTTGCCGCTGGCCCTCCAGGACGGTTCGCCATTCCCCGCGCGCGACCTGGTCATCTTCCTCGCCGCCGGCGTCATCATCTGCTCCCTTGTGATCGCCAGCCTGGCCTTGCCGGTGATCGCGCGCGGGCTGGTCGAGCCCGGCGAAGACGCCGGCGCCGCCGAGGAACGCATGGCTCGCGTTGGCGCTGCGAAGGCGGCGATCGCCCATCTCGAAAGCATCGCCCAGACGGATGAAGAGGAGGGCGATGTGCCCGGCCTCAAGCTCGCCGCCGCCAACGGCATTGTCGCGGCCTATCGGCGCCGCATCGCGGCGTCCGACGAGGCCGATGAGGCGCGCGCCGAAGTGCGGGAGGCGGGAAGGCTGGAGATCGATCTGAGGCTCGCCGGCATCGCCGCCGAGCGTGGCGCCTTGCGCGCCATGCTTCGCCGCGGCGAGATCAACGACCACACAGCGCGGGCGCTGTTCACCGAGATCACCCTGACGGAAGCCCTTTTGAACGGCAGGCAGACACGGAAATAGCACCGGCGGTGCTCGGCGGCTGCGGATTTGCAGTCTCTGCCGCAAACCGGCCAGCAAATTTCGCGCCGCAAACGTGGCGGGTCGAAAACAACTGTGTTAATGGCGCGGCAATGCGTGTCGCCCAAAAGTGTGCAGCGGTTTTGGGGCAACGATAAGCATAAACAAATTGCCCCGAACCGGAGGATTTCAGGCCATGGCAACAGCAGCGGCAGCGTCGAACAAATTCGAATCCTTCTTCGAAACCACGCTGGAAGACGCCGATCCGGAGATTTTCGGTGCCATCCGCAATGAACTCGGTCGCCAGCGCCACGAGATCGAGCTGATCGCCTCGGAAAACATCGTTTCGCGCGCGGTGCTCGAGGCGCAGGGGTCGATCATGACCAACAAATATGCCGAGGGCTATCCGGGCAAGCGCTACTATGGCGGCTGCCAGTTCGTCGACGTGGCCGAGGAACTGGCCATCGAGCGGGCGAAGAAGCTGTTCGGTTGCAATTTCGCCAACGTCCAGCCGAACTCCGGCAGCCAGATGAACCAGGCGGTGTTCCTGGCGCTGCTGCAGCCCGGCGACACCTTCATGGGCCTCGACCTCAATTCCGGCGGCCATCTCACCCATGGCTCGCCGGTCAACATGAGCGGCAAGTGGTTCAAGGTCGTCTCCTATGGCGTGCGCAAGGAAGACCATCTGCTCGACATGGACGCGATCGAGAAGACCGCGCATGAGACCAAGCCGAAGCTGATCCTGGCCGGTGGCACAGCCTATTCGCGCATCTGGGACTGGAAGCGCTTTCGCGAGATCGCCGATGCGGTCGGCGCGTATCTGATGGTCGACATGGCGCACATCGCTGGCCTGGTCGCGGGCGGCGTGCATCCCTCGCCATTGCCGCACGCCCATGTGGTGACGACCACGACGCACAAGTCGCTGCGCGGCCCGCGCGGCGGCATGATCCTATGCAACGACGAAGAGATTGCCAAGAAGATGAATTCGGCGGTGTTCCCCGGCCTGCAGGGCGGCCCGCTGATGCATGTCATCGCCGCCAAGGCGGTGGCCTTCGGCGAGGCGCTTAAGCCGAGCTTCAAGGTCTATGCCGAGAGTGTGGCCGCCAACGCCAAGGCGCTGGCTTCGAGCCTCAAGGAGACGGGCCTCGACATCGTCTCCGGCGGCACCGACAACCATTTGATGCTGGTCGATTTGCGCCCCAAGAACGCCACCGGCAAGCGCGCCGAGGCAGCCCTTGGCCGCGCCAACATCACTTGCAACAAGAACGGCATTCCCTTCGATCCGGAAAAGCCTTTCGTCACCTCGGGCGTGCGCCTGGGCACGCCGGCCGGCACCACGCGCGGCTTCGGCCAGGCCGAATTCCGCGAGATCGGCAAGCTGATCGCCGAAGTGCTGGATGGTCTCAAGGTCGCCAATTCGGACGAGGGCAATGCCGCGGTCGAGGCGGCGGTCAAGGCCAAGGTCGTGGCGTTGACCGATCGTTTTCCGCTCTATCCGTATCTCGGCTGACCATCCTTATCGATTGACCAGGCGCGAAGCGTCATCTTTTATCCGCCGGCGGTGCGCCACCCTGATCGGGTGGCGCATGGAACTGGAGAAACGATGATGGGCAATTTTCGTATCGCGTTACTCGGCGCTATCGGCTGGCTGGCCGTCTGTGGGCCCGCTTCGGCGCAGACACAGCCCGCTCCGGACATGCCTGCCACGAGCACCTTCGGCCGATGGACAACCATGGTCGATACACTCGATACCGGCCAGGATGCGCACAAGACCTGTGCGGCTTCGACGGCGTTCTTCGACGCGAATGGCAATTCAGGCACGCTGACCTTGTCGATCTCGACCGGCGATGCGCTGCCGCCTGATGCCTATCCCGCCATCATGCTCACCGTCGACAACAAGCAACTGCCGACCGGCAAGAAGATCGCGGCGACGTTCGGCGATCCCGGCGTCAAGGTTTCGGCAACGGTCTATTCCAACGATGCCGGCATCGGCCGTCCGAGCTGGACGGTCGACAACCAGGCCAAGACCAGTCTCGCGCTGCTGCGAGCCATGCGTCAGGTCGTCTCGCTCGACGTGACTTTCGGCAAGCAGGCCTTCGCCAGCATCCCGATGGACGGCTTCACCAAGGCCTACCGCAACCTCGGAACGTCTTGCGGCTTCCCGACCAAGGATGTCGCGCCGTGACGGCTCGGTCGCAGTAGGGACCGCGGATGGACATTGTCTGGAAGGGTGTGGTCGGCGGGCTGGTGACGGCGCTGATCGTCTGGGCGTCCAAGCGGGGCAATGTCCTGCCAGGTATCCTGCCGCTGGCGCCGACCTTTGCCGTCATTGCCTTGCTCGCCGTCGGCGCCAAGGGCGATCCGGGCGGTTTCCGCGATGCCTGCCTTGCCGGAATGAAGACAATTCCCGCCTATCTTGCCTTCCTCGGCGCCTGCTGGTTGTTCATCGACAAGGTCGACTATCGCCTGGCTGTTGCCGGCGGCATCGCCGTCTGGCTGGTTGCCGCGCTGGCAATCTTCCTCGCGCCTCGCTATCTCTGATGCTGCAGTCCGTTGAAGAGACGGAACGGCTTCAATCCCGGTCGGAAAGGCTCTAAGCCTTTCGCCTCACCAGATTCGCGAACCCAAGGCTCTCCATGCGCTGTCCCTATTGCCAGTCCGAAGATACGCAGGTGAAGGATTCGCGCCCCGCCGAGGATGGCGCGGCGATCCGCAGGCGGCGTGTCTGCCCCGATTGCGGCGGCCGGTTCACTACCTTCGAACGCGTCCAGTTGCGCGATCTGGTCGTGGTCAAGAAGTCGGGCCGTAAAGTGCCGTTCGACCGCGACAAGCTGCTGCGCTCGGTCGAGATCGCGGTGCGCAAGCGCAATGTCGATCCCCAACGCATCGACCGCGCCGTGACCGGCATCGTGCGCCAGCTCGAAAGCTCCGGCGAGACGGAAGTGGCCTCCGGCGAGGTCGGCCGGCTGGTCATGGAGGCGCTGAAGTCG
This sequence comes from Mesorhizobium sp. WSM4312, assembly GCF_002294875.1. Classification (NCBI taxonomy): domain Bacteria; kingdom Pseudomonadati; phylum Pseudomonadota; class Alphaproteobacteria; order Hyphomicrobiales; family Phyllobacteriaceae; genus Mesorhizobium; species Mesorhizobium sp. WSM4312. Next base: position 317,698 of record NZ_NSFU01000008.1, read on the forward strand.
CTCGACGACGTCGCCTATGTGCGTTTTGCCTCGGTCTACCGCAATTTCCGCGAGGCCAAGGATTTTCATGAACTCCTGGGCGAGCTGAAGGGCGACGAAGACAAGAGTGAAGAGGACGCCGGCTGAGCATGGCAGCATCGCAACTGAGCGAGGCCGAACAAGCGGCCCTTGATCGTCGTTTCATGGCCGCCGCCTTGCGGCTTTCGCGCAGGAATGCCGGCCGCACCTCCACCAATCCTTCCGTCGGCACGCTGATCGTGCGAGATGACGGCGCGGGGCCGATGATCGTCGGCACCGGTGTCACCGCGGTCGGCGGCCGGCCGCATGCCGAGACCGAGGCGCTGGCCGAGGCCGGCGCGCTCGCGCGTGGTGCCACCGCCTATGTCACGCTAGAACCTTGCGCGCATCACGGCCGCACCCCGCCTTGCGCCATCGCGCTGGTCAATGCCGGCATTGCGCGCGTCGTGGGGGCCGCCAGCGACCCTGATCCGCGTGTCTCCGGCAAGGGCTATGCCATCCTGCGCGCCGCCGGCATCGAGGTGGTGGAGAAGGTCCTGGCCACGGATGCCGCCGAGCAGATGGCGGGTTATTTGATTCGATCTCTGCGAAAACGTCCGGAAGTGACGCTGAAGCTTGCGCTTTCGAGCGATGGCCAGATCGGCAGGAAAGGCGCCGGCCAGGTCGCGATCACCGGCGAGATCGCGCGCCGCGACGTCTATCTGATGCGCGCGGAGTCCGACGCCATACTGATTGGCATCGGCACGGCGCTGGAAGACGATCCGGCGCTGACCGTGCGCCTGCCGGGGCTGGAGAACCGTTCGCCGGCGCGCATCATCCTCGATCGCCAGATACGGCTCCCGGAAGCCTCGAAGCTGGTTTCCGGTGTCGACCGCGTGCCGCTTTATGTCGCTGCCTGTCTTGAAGCCGATCCGCACCGTCGCGCCGCGCTCGAACGCGCCGGCGTACGCTTCATCGGCACCGAAACCCATGACGGCGTCGTCGCCTTGCCGGAACTGCTCGAAGACCTGGCGGCGCTCGGCATGGCAAGCGTGCTGGTCGAGGGCGGCGCCCAGGTCGCCAAGGCATTCCTCGACGAAGATCTGGTCGATCGCATCGTGTTGTTCCAGGGGCCGGAGGCTATTGGCGAGGATGGCATTGCATCGCCGGTCGATGCCGACCATATCCCGGCAGGCTTCCGCAAGTTGCGCGAGATGCGCTTCGGCGAGGACAGCTACGCCGAGTGGGTAAGGGACCTCTAGGGATCAGCATCGATGTTTACCGGAATTGTCACCGATATCGGCACCGTCGCGGCCATCAAGCCGCTTAGCGAAGGCGTCGGCTTGCGCATCGATACCGCCTATGACCCCGAAACCATCGCCATTGGCGCCTCGATTTCTTGTGGTGGCGTCTGCCTGACGGTCACGGCGCTGCCCGAACATGGCTCGAACGCGCGCTGGTTCGAGGTCGAGGCCTGGGAAGAGGCCTTGCGGCTGACCACGGCGTCGAGTTGGAAATCCGGCACCAAGGTCAATCTCGAACGGGCGCTGAAGATAGGCGACGAACTCGGCGGCCACATCGTATCGGGCCATGTCGACGGCGGCGCCGAGATCGTCGAGCGCAAGGACGAGGGCGACGCGGTGCGCTTCACGCTTGAGGCGCCGCGCCATCTGGCCAAATTCATCGCGCCAAAGGGCTCCGTCGCGCTCGACGGCACCTCGCTCACCGTCAACAAGGTCGAGGGCACCCGCTTCGACGTGCTGTTGATCCACCACTCGCTGACCGTGACCACGTGGGGCGAGCGCAAGGTCGGCGACCGCGTCAATCTCGAGATCGACACCATGGCCCGCTATGCGGCACGACTGGCGGAGGCGGCGAAAGAGGGGCTCTAGAAAGTCTGCCGGACCGGCCGGTCCAATGCGTCTGACACACTCCAGCAATCTTCCGCTTGCGATCAATCCGGCTTCGGCCTAAGTCACCGGCAACCCCCCGGAGACTTTTATGGCTGGTACATCCCAACACGGCAAAGCCTTCATTCGTCCGAAGGCGAAGGCGCATCTGCTGATTGTCGAAGCGCGCTTTCACGACGACCTTGCCGACGCGCTGCTCGACGGCGCGACGAGCGCGCTCGATGAAGCGGGCGCGACTTACGACGTCGTCACCGTTCCAGGTTCGCTCGAAATTCCCGCAGTGATCACCTTCGCGCTGGACGGCGCGGCGGAAGGCGGCACCAATTACGATGGGTTTGTCGCCCTCGGCACGATCGTCCGTGGCGACACCTATCACTTCGATATCGTCGCCAATGAATCCAGCCGCGCGCTGATGGACCTGTCCGTGCAGGACTCGGTCTGTGTCGGCAACGGCATCCTGACCACCGAGAACGACGCCCAGGCATGGACGCGGGCCAAGCGCTCGGAAGGCGACAAGGGTGGCTTTGCCGCGCGTGCGGCGCTGACCATGATCGCGCTCAAGGAACAATTGGGAGCGCGATCGTGAGCGAACCCGCTTCGCCCGGACAGCCCGCTGTGCGCCATGCCAACAAGCGTGGCGCGGCCCGTCTGGCCGCTGTGCAGGCGCTCTATCAGATGGATGTCGCCGGCAGCGGTGTCTTCGAGATCACCGCCGAATATGAGGCGTTCCGGCTTGGCAAGGAAGTCGACGGCGCGCTCTATCGCGAGGCGGATGCGCAATGGTTCCGCGCCATCCTGACCGGCGTCGTCGAGAACCAGAAGACCATCGATCCAGTCATCCGCCAGGCATTGACCGATGATTGGCCGCTGTCGAGGCTCGATTCGACGCTGCGCGCCATTATGCGCGCCGGCGTCTATGAATTGATGAAGCGCGAGGACGTGCCGGTGGCGGTCATCGTTTCGGAATATGTCGACATTGCCAAGGCCTTCTACGAGGAAGACGAGCCGAAACTCGTCAATGCCGTGCTCGACCGCGTGTCACGCCGGGTGCGCGGCGAGGGGCGGGGCAAGGACGCATCGTGACGGCCATCGCCATCGAGACGGGCAGGGAGGCGCGGCGCACCGCGCTGATCCTCGCCGCCTCGCAGGCGATTATCGGCTCGGCGGCACCCATCGCCATTTCGATGGGCGCGCTGGCCGGCCAATACCTGCTCGGTGCCGACAAATCGCTGGCGACGGCGCCGATCACCGGCTTCAACATCGGCGTCGCGCTCGGCGCCTTGCCCGCCGCGGCCATTATCCGCCATCTGGGCCAGCGCGGCGGCTTCATGACCGGAACCGTCGTCACCGCGCTTGGCGGCCTGATTGCCACACTGGCGCTTTTCCACGGCAGTTTCTGGTTGTTCGCGTTCGCGCTGCTGGTGATCGGCATCGGTGGCGCCTTCGTCCAGCAATTCCGCTTCGCAGCCGCCGACAATGCGCCGCCGCAGTTCAAGGCGCGCGCCATCTCCTTCGTGCTGGCCGGCGGCATTGTCACCGCCATCCTCGGGCCGCAGATCGTCATCTTCACCCGGGAACTGTTCGCACCGGTGATGTTTGCCGGATCGTTCGCCTCCATCCTGCCGCTGGCAGCCGTCGGCGCGATGATCCTGTCGTTTCTGCGCCTGCCGGCGAAGGCGGCGAGCAAGGTTGACGTTTCCGGCGGCGATGCCAGGCCCCTGTCCGAAATCGTCACCAGGCCGCGCTTCGTCGCCGCGCTGTTCTGCGCCGTCGGCAGTTACGCGCTGATGAGCTTCGTCATGACCGGCGCGCCGCTGGCCATGGTCGGTTGCGGCCTGTCGGAGGACGATGCGACGCTGGGCATTTCATGGCACGTCATGGCGATGTTCGCGCCGAGCTTCTTCACCGGCTCGCTGATCCATCGCTTCGGCGCCGAGCGCATTGTCGCCATCGGCCTGATCATGCTCATCGGCTGTGCTGCCGTTGCCTTGTCGGGCCTGGCGCTGTGGCAATTCTGGACCTCGCTGATCCTGCTCGGCCTTGGTTGGAATTTCGGCTTCATCGGCGCCACCGCCATGGTCGCGGCCAGCTACCGGCCGTCGGAAAAGGGCAAGGTGCAGGGGTTCCACGACTTCGTCCTGTTCGGCTCCGTCGCCTGCGCGTCGCTGCTGTCGGGCATGGTCTACAACGCCTGGGGCTGGGAGATGCTGAACTGGATGATCTTTCCGGTCACCGTTCTGTGCTTCGTGGCCCTCGGCGCGCTCAAGTTGACGGCTCCGCGCAACGCGCGCACCTGATCCCAAAACTGCTGTCGAACTGGCATGATGCTGTCAGGATTGCTTCGGTTGAATTTGCCGATCTGAAACAAAATTATTGCGCCTGTGCCTATTGTTATGAAACCGTGTGCCCCGACTGGCCGTTGAAGCCATGCTCATATGCGGCCGCCGCATTCCGGTTCACAGCAAAGGGTTTTCACGATGTTTTCAGTCAAGGTTTTCGCCGGCGCGGCATTGGCGCTGGCCATCACGGCAGCTTCCGCCAGTGCTCAGGTGGTGGTCTCCTCGAAGATTGACACCGAGGGTGGCGTGCTCGGTAACATCATCCAGCTCGTTCTCAATGCCAACAACATCAAGACATCGGACCGCATCCAGCTCGGCGGCACGCCGGTGGTGCGCAAGGCGATCACCGCCGGCGAGATCGACATCTATCCCGAATACACCGGCAACGCCGCCTTCTTCTTCGAGAAGGCCGACGACCCGGTCTGGAAGGACGCCGCCAAGGCCTATGAGACGGCCAAGAAGCTCGACTACGACGCCAACAAGATCGTCTGGCTGTCGCCGGCGCCGGCCAACAACACCTGGGCGATCGCCCTGCGCAAGGAAGTGACGGACCAGAACAAGCTCGTGACGCTGTCGGACTTCGGCAAATACGTCGCCGGCGGCGGCAAGGTGGTGCTCGCGGCTTCCGCCGAGTTCGTCAATTCGGCGGCCGCCCTTCCGGCCTTCCAGACCACCTACGGCTTCACGCTGAAGCCGGACCAACTGATCACGCTTTCGGGCGGTGACACCGCGGCGACCATCGCCGCGGCCGCCAACCAGACCAGTGGCGCCAACGCCGCCATGGTCTACGGCACCGATGGCGGCATCGCGCCGTCGGGCCTTGTCGTGCTCGAGGACGACAAGGCCGTGCAGCCGGTCTACCAGCCGGCGCCCATCATCCGCGAATCCGTGCTCAAGCAACATCCCGAAATCGAGGCGCTGCTGAAGCCGGTCTTCGCCAAGCTCGACCTGGTCACGCTGCAGGAACTGAACGGCCGTGTGCAGGTTGGCGGCGAGCCGGTCAAGGGCGTCGCCGAGGACTTCCTGAAGAAGAACGGCTTTCTGAAGTAGGACGATTCCGGCGCGCCGCTCGCGTGGCGCGCCGGAACGACCGACGGGGGAGGGCGTGAACATCCGTTTCGACAAGCTCGGCGTGGTCATTGCCGCGATCGCGGCCTATGCGGCGTTCCTCGCTCCCTTCGCCACGTTCCGCGCCAATCGGATCGTTCCGGGCCAGGCGCGCTCGATTCTCGAGGCGCTGCCGGCAACCGCCGGGCCATTGCTGATGGCTATCGTGATCGTCGCGGCGCTCACAGCGCTCTTCAGGACACCGCTTATGCTGCGCCTTGCGTCCAGTGTCGTGGCGCTTGCCGCGCTCGCGCTGCTCGTCGGCGTCGCTGGCACATTCTTGACGCCGGCCGGCAATACCCTTGCCAGGGTGTCGCCGGCCTCCGGTTTCTGGGTACTCATCTTTGCCTTCACGCTTTTGCTGGCGGACGTGCTGACGAGGCTGAACCTGTCGCCATGGGCCCGTGTCGGTGTGCTGGTTGCCGCCGCCGGGGCCATTGGGCTGCTCTTGGTGTCGGGGGCCTGGAACGACCTTTCCATCCTCAAGGAATACGCCAACCGCGCCGACAGTTTCTGGGTCGAAGGTTCCAAGCATGTGACGCTGGCGCTTGGCTCGCTGCTTGCGGCGGTCGTCGTCGGCCTGCCGCTCGGCATACTCTGTCATCGTGTCGAAAGGCTGCGGGCCGGTGTGCTCAACGTGCTCAACATCATCCAGACCATTCCTTCGATCGCGCTGTTTGGCCTGCTGATCGCGCCGCTCGGCTGGATCGCCACGCATGTGCCGGGAGCGGCCGCGCTCGGCATCAGAGGCATCGGCACGGCGCCGGCCTTCGTCGCCCTGTTCCTCTATTCGCTGCTGCCGGTTGTGGCCAACACCGTGGTCGGCCTCGCCGGCGTGCCGCGCGCCGCCAACGACGCGGCGCGCGGCATGGGCATGACCGACCGCCAGCGCCTGTTCGGCGTCGAATTCCCACTGGCCTTTCCGGTGATCCTCACCGGCATCCGTATCGTGCTGGTGCAAAACATCGGCCTTGCCACCATCGCAGCGCTGATCGGTGGCGGCGGCTTTGGCGTCTTCGTCTTCCAGGGCGTTGGCCAGACCGCGATGGACCTGGTGCTGCTCGGCGCGGTGCCGACCGTGGCGCTCGCCTTCGCTGCCGCCATCATCCTCGACGCAATGATCGAAATGACCGCCACCAAGCGCAGGGTTGACACGGCATGATCGAGATCGAAGGCATCACCAAGCGCTATGACACGACCACCGTCGTCGACGACGTCTCGATGGTCATCGAACCACGTACCATCGCCGTCATTGTCGGCACCTCGGGCTCGGGCAAGACGACGCTGCTGCGCATGATCAACCGGCTGGTCGAACCGACCGCTGGCATCATCAAGCTAGACGGCGCCGACAATCGTTCGGTGCCGGGCTACGAACTGCGCCGAAGCATCGGCTATGCCATCCAGGGCCACGGCCTGTTTCCACATCGCACCGTGGCGCAGAACATCGCCACTGTGCCGGTGCTGCTTGGCTGGGACAAGGATCGCATCAAGGCGCGCGTCGATGAGCTGATGACACTCTACCAGCTCGACCCCCAGGAATTCGGACCGCGCTATCCGCACGAACTGTCCGGTGGCCAGCAGCAGCGGGTCGGAGTGGCCCGCGCGCTCGCCGCCGAACCCAACGTGCTGTTGATGGACGAGCCGTTCGGCGCGCTCGATCCGATCATCCGCACCAAGGCGCAGGAAGATCTGCTGGCGATCCAGAAGCGCTTCGGCACCACCATCATCCTCGTCACCCACGACATGGAAGAGGCCGTGCACATGGGCGACAAGATCGCCGTCATGGATGCCGGCAAGCTCGTGCAGTACGCCAAACCCGCCGAGATCCTGGCAAACCCGGCCAGCAGCTTCGTCGAGACCCTGGTCGGCGCCAGCGAAAGGCCGTTCAGGCTGCTGTCGCTGGGACGGGTGCGTGACGCGGTGGAGATCGGCGCCGCCGAGGGCGAAGCCATCCCCGGCGATGCCAGCCAGCGCGATGCGTTGGCTGAACTCCTGTGGACAGGCCGGCCAGCTCTGCCGGTCAAAGGCGCCGACGGCAAGCCGCTCGGCCGCGTTACGGTGGATGGGCTGGTCAAGCGGGCGGCGAGGCCGGCATGAAAGCCTGGCTGCCTTTGCTGCTCAGGCTTGCGCTGGTGGTGTTGCTTGTGGCGTTCGTCACCAGTCCGGACTGGTTTGAGCCGCTGCTCAAGCCGCTGACCGAGAACAACGCGCCGGTGATCTACAATCAGGGCAGCCTGCTGACGCTGACGCTGCTGCATCTGCGCATCGTGCTGAGCGCCACCGTCGCTGCGACCATCGTTGCGGTGGCACTGGCCATCCTCGTCACCAGGCCGGCTGGCGCCGAATTCCTGCCGCTGTCGCGCAGCCTGGTCAATATCGGCCAGACCTTCCCGCCGGTGGCGGTGCTGGCGCTCGCCGTGCCGGCTGTCGGCTTCGGCGAGAAGCCGACGCTGATCGCTCTGTTTCTCTATGGCCTGCTGCCGATCTTCGAGAATGCTCTGACCGGGCTGACGACGCTGCCGGCCAATGTCGTCGAGGCGGCGCGCGGCGCGGGCATGACCGGCTGGCAAAGGCTCACCAAGGTCGAGCTGCCGCTCAGCGCGCCGATCATCCTGGGCGGCATCAGGCTCTCGGTGGTGATCAGCCTGGCCACCGCCACCATAGGCTCGACGGTTGCCGCCAAGACGCTGGGCGAGGTGATCATTGCTGGCCTTCTGTCCAACAACCTTGCTTTCATCCTGCAGGGCGGCCTGATCGTGGCGGCGCTTGCCGTGCTGATCTACGACGGATTGTCGGCGATCGAGCGCTATGCGGCGCGGCGCATGGGGCGCGAGGCGGAGTAGTCCTTTGGAAGCTGATGGCTTTGTCGGCACGATCCCCTTGCGTCATTTCAATCGATCTAAATGAGGGCCACGCCAGGCAGGGTCGTCGCGACTTTTGTCTTTTGGGCGAAAGCCGGGCAAAAACTGAACAATATCTTGACGTTCGCGGCACTGTTTCGCATACACCGATGCGAAGAGGCGGATTCCGTACGCGGGATTCCATCTTTATCTCATCGGCCCAGGGAGGGGTTCATTTGGGCCAACAATCGAGGAAAAATCGGCAATGACCATTATTTCCGCCGTCATCGCCTGCGGCTTGCTTTCTGTCCTGTACGCTATCTGGGCGACACGTTCGGTCCTTGCGTCCGACCAGGGCAACGCACGCATGCAGGAAATCTCCGCCGCCATCCGCGAAGGCGCGCAAGCCTATCTGGCGCGCCAGTACACGACCATCGCCACCGTCGGCGTGGTCGTGCTCTTGCTCGCCTGGTGGCTGCTTTCGATCACCGCCGCGATCGGCTTCCTGATCGGCGCCGTCCTGTCGGGCGCTGCCGGCTTCATCGGCATGCATGTTTCCGTGCGTGCCAACGTGCGCACTGCACAGGCGGCCTCCAACAGTCTGGCCGCCGGTCTCGACATCGCCTTCAAGTCGGGCGCCATCACCGGCATGCTGGTGGCGGGCCTGGCGCTGCTCGGCGTCTCGATCTACTACCTCATCCTGACCGGTCCCATGGGCCTGCAGCCCAATGACCGCATCGTTATCGACTCGCTGGTCTCGCTCGGCTTCGGTGCCTCGCTGATCTCCATCTTCGCCCGTCTCGGCGGCGGTATCTTCACCAAGGGCGCCGATGTCGGCGGCGATCTGGTCGGCAAGGTCGAAGCCGGCATTCCCGAGGACGATCCGCGCAACCCGGCCACCATCGCCGACAATGTCGGCGACAATGTCGGCGACTGTGCCGGCATGGCCGCCGACCTGTTCGAGACCTATGCGGTGACGGTCGTCGCCACCATGGTTCTCGGTGCCATCTTCTTCGGCGGCACCGCCGTTCTCGGCGCCGCTATGCTCTATCCGCTCGCCATATGCGGCGCCTGCATCCTGACCTCGATCGTCGGCACCTTCTTCGTCAAGCTCGGGGCCAACGGTTCGATCATGGGTGCGCTCTACAAGGGCCTGATCGTCACCGGTCTGTTGTCGATCGCCGGCCTCGGCGTCGCCACCTCGGTATGCCTTGGCTGGGGCGAGATCGGCACGGTCGCCGGCATGGTCATCACCGGCAAGAACCTCTTCATCTGCGGCCTGATCGGCCTTGCGGTGACGGGTTTGATCGTGGTGATCACCGAATACTACACCGGCACCAACAAGCGCCCGGTCAACTCGATCGCCCAGGCGTCGGTCACCGGCCACGGCACCAACGTCATCCAGGGCCTCGCGGTCTCGCTGGAATCGACGGCGTTACCGGCCATCGTCATCGTCGGCGGCATCATCTCGACCTACCAGCTCGCCGGCCTCTACGGCACGGCGATCGCCGTCACCACCATGCTCGGCCTTGCCGGCATGATCGTTGCGCTCGACGCCTTCGGCCCGGTCACCGACAATGCCGGCGGCATTGCCGAAATGGCCGGTCTGCCCAAGGAAGTGCGCCACTCCACCGATGCGCTCGACGCTGTCGGCAACACCACGAAGGCCGTGACCAAGGGCTATGCCATCGGCTCGGCAGGTCTTGGTGCATTGGTGCTGTTCGCCGCCTACTCGAACGACCTGAAGTTCTTTGCCGCCAACGGCGACAAATATCCCTACTTCCAGGGCATGGGCGAGATTTCCTTCGATCTCTCCAACCCCTACGTCGTCGCCGGCCTGATCTTCGGCGGCCTGATTCCCTACCTGTTCGGCGGCATCGCCATGACGGCCGTCGGCCGCGCTGCGGGTGCCATCGTCGAGGAGGTGCGCAAGCAGTTCCGCGAGGATCCCGGCATCATGGCCGGCACCTCCAAGCCGAACTACGCGCGTGCCGTCGACCTTCTGACCAAGGCGGCGATCCGGGAAATGATCATCCCGTCGCTGCTGCCGGTGCTGGCGCCGCTCGTCGTCTATTTCGGCGTGCTCTTGATCTCGGGTTCGAAGGCCTCGGCCTTCGCCGCCCTCGGCGCCTCGCTGCTCGGCGTCATCGTCAACGGCCTGTTCGTCGCCATCTCGATGACTTCGGGCGGTGGCGCCTGGGACAACGCGAAAAAGTCGTTCGAGGACGGCTTTGTCGACAAGGACGGCGTCAAGCATCTCAAGGGTACCGAGGCGCACAAGGCTTCGGTGACCGGCGATACGGTCGGTGATCCCTACAAGGACACTGCCGGCCCCGCGGTCAATCCGGCGATCAAGATCACCAACATCGTGGCGCTCCTGCTTCTGGCCGTGCTCGCGCACGGCTGACCCTGGCCGTCAGATAGAAACCCGCGGGGAGCGATCCCTGCGGGTTTTTGTTTGGCTCCGTCAGGTTCCACCGCCACTTCAAACCCGAAGATCCGCTCGATTTAGAGCGGGATGGGATTTGTAAGAGTCGTGGGATTCCCAAATCATCTTGGTTCTGATTCAACATTGATGCTGGGTAGGAGGCCGGCATGAATGGCAGGATATTCGATGGACCTTCGCGAGCGGGTTG